>JBEIUS010000152.1:0-8046 GCA_040374235.1 Leptolyngbya sp.
CCTTGTCAAAATAGCGCAATGCCAGGGTATTTATTCAAACCCCCCTTGACTAAACTCAAGGGGGGTTTTGTTTTATGTTCTACGGATTAGCTAAGGGCCTAGGAGGAAAACTTCTGGGAGAGTTTTGAGGGTTATCGGATTGAGATATATAGGATAGGTTGGTTTAATCGATCCCTACCAGGGTTAGCCAGGAGATAGTCATGTACGATGTTGCCTTTGCCCTCAACCAGGGCATTGTGGTGGGCCTGCTAGCGGCGATGAACTCGGTGGTCAGTAATACCGCCGAACCCGCGAAATTGCGGTTCAACATTACGGTGCCGCCGGAGGAGGTCGACTTTTTTGAAAGCAAAATTAGGGCATTTTTTTCTTCGGTAAACTTTAGTTGGCGGGTGTATCCCTTCACCCCGCCCCAATTTATGAAGGACTATATTCATGCCAAGTACGAGCCGATGACGCCAATTCGTCGGATGTCACGATATATGCAGTATGCCCGCATGTTTTTGCAGGATATTTTTCCCGATGTGACTAAGGTACTCTACCTGGACGCTGACGTGGTGGTGTTGGGGGATGTGGCCACCCTATTTGAGACCGTACACTTTAGCCCCGATCGCTACTTCGCTGCAGTTCCCCACTTTTACCCCGCCATCTTTCAGTTCGGTAATCCCCTCAAGGCTATGAAGGAGATACTCTCCTTCAACCAGTCCTTTAACAGCGGCGTACTCTTCACCGACTACACTTATTGGAATGAGCGGACCGTTCACATCTTCCACCACTACCTGGACTGGGATGCCTGCTGCCGCTACGGTATGCTAAACCGGGGCGATGAAACCCTGCTCAATGTCATGTTTAAGGACTACATTCCCCTCGACCACAGCTGGAACCGCTGCGGCTACGGTAATATCCAACTGGTGGCCCGCCTGTTGAAAAAGCCCCTGGACCGGATTAACGTCATCCACTGGAGTGGGGGGCACCATAAACCCTGGAAAAATCCGACTATTGTCTACGGTGACATTTGGCAGCACTATGGGAGTGCAGCTCTCACCCAGGGATAGTCCGAGTCGGTGCCCTAGGGCAGTCGATCCAGGGTACGGTACTGCACCGCCTCAGCCAAGTGGTGGGTCTGCAGTGTATCCTGGTCATCCAAGTCGGCGATGGTGCGGGCCACCTTGAGGATGCGATCGGCGGCCCGGGCGGATAGGAGCAACCGACCCATGGCTCCCTCCAGGAGGATGCGACTACTGTCATCCAGGGGACACCACTGCTTTAGGTGACGGCTTTGCATGTCGGCGTTACATTGCAACTTGGGTTCTTGCTGGAACCGCTCCTGGGCCCGCTGCCGGGCCCGCTGCACCCGTTGCCGCACCAGCTCAGAGGCCTCTCCCGGTTGGTGCTGGGTCATTTCCTCCGGTTTAATCCGGTTCACCACCACCTGCAGATCAATCCGATCCATCAGGGGGCCCGACAGCCGCGACCAGTAGTTTTCCCGACTGCGGGGGCTACAGCTACAGGATTGGAGGGGGTCACCGTAGAAACCACAGGGGCAGGGGTTGGTGCTGGCCACCAGGGTAAACTGGGCCGGAAACACCACCGACTGCCGGGTGCGGGTAATACTCACAAAGCCATCCTCAAGGGGTTGACGGAGAAATTCCAGTACGTCCCGTTTAAATTCTGCTAATTCGTCCATGAACAGGACACCCCTATGGGCCAGGGAAATTTCCCCCGGCTTTGGGTAGCTACCGCCCCCCACCAGGGAGGGGCCCGAGGCGGAGTGGTGGGGGCTGCGGAAGGGGCGAGTATTGACCAGGCTGCCCTTCTCTTTCAGCAGACCCGCCACGGAATGGATCTGGGTGACCTCCAGGGCCTCAGGGAACTGGAGGGGAGGCAAGATCGAGGGCAGGCGTCGAGCCAGCATGGTTTTACCACTACCGGGGGGACCCACAAAGATCAGGTTATGGCCCCCGGCGGCGGCAATTTCCAGGGCCCGGCGGGCCTGGGCCTGACCCTTCACATCCCGCAGGTCAAGGCCCCCGGGGGGGGTGGTCATCAGGGTTTGGGGGTCCACCACCACGGGCTGGTGTTGGGCCGGATGGCGCAGAAAATCCGCCACATCCCCCAGGCTAGCCATGCCATAGACCGTTAGCCCTGGCACTACAGCAGCTTCGCGGCTGTTGTCCACGGGCACCACCAGGCCACGAATGCCAAGCCGTTGGGCCGCTGCGGCGATCGGCAGAACCCCCGCCACCGCTCGTAGACTGCCATCCAAGGAAAGTTCCCCCAAAAACAGCAGATCGTTCAGGGCTTCAGCAGGTAATTGGCCATCGGCGGCCAAGATGGCGATACTGATAGGGAGGTCAAAGATGGGCCCCTCCTTGCGCAGATCGGCGGGGGTCAGGTTAATCACTACCTTCCGCAGGGGAAAGGCAAAGCCGGCGTTTTTTAGGGCGGCCTTCACCCGTTCCCGGGATTCCTGTACCGCGGTATCGGGCAACCCGACAATGACGGCCCCGGGCAGGCCCCCGGAAAGGTCAACTTCTACCCCCACCTTGAGGGCGTCAATGCCCATTAATGAAGCACTCCAAACTCTGGCTAGCATAATGTTGTAATGGTGGATGGGGCTAGAGTGCCCGGCCCATCTCAGGAGCCCACTATTTTCCATGGGAAATCCGTAATATGGCGTTAGTGAGAAGCTTAGTACTACTTGGCATCAATAAACCCAATTCTCTTGGCTCCTGAGGGCTGACACTTGAATTCTGACCACTTCCCGAAGAATCGTCGAATTTACACCGCCGAGTACTAGGGCGCTGGAAAGGGGAAGAAAACCCGGTTGACTGCCACCGAAGTCGCCGTCGGGGTTACCCTGGAGGGAAGGTTTGTATCGGGGAGCCCACCATCACATGACCCCATCCTTGCCAGTTGCCCCTGTCCTACCCTCCACCCCGACAGCCGAGGTGAAGGCGGAACTGATCCGGATCAGGGGGACGGTGCAGGGGGTAGGGTTTCGCCCCACGGTGTGCCGCCTAGCCCAGCACCTGAGTCTTCGGGGCCAGGTGCTGAATGATGGTCAGGGGGTACTGGTGCGGGTGGCAGGCCCCCCCCAAGGGATTAACCAGTTGGTGGTGGAGCTAGGGCGACAGGCTCCCCCCCTGGCCCGGATCACCACGGTGGATCGCCAACCCCTAGCCCTGGCCGCTGTGCCTGAACCCGACTTTACCATTGGCCCCAGCCAGGCCACCGCCGTCCACACCGCAATGGCCCCCGATGCCGCCACCTGCCCCCGATGTGTGGCGGATATGTTTAACCCCACCAGCCGCTACTTTCACTATCCCTTCACTAACTGTACCCACTGCGGCCCCCGCCTTAGTCTGATTCGGGGGTTGCCGTACGATCGCCACCAAACCGCCATGGCCGCCTTTGCCCTATGTGCCGACTGCCAGGCGGAGTATCAGGACAGCCAGCAGCGCCGCTTCCACGCCCAACCGATCTCCTGCCCCGCCTGTGGTCCCCATCTGTGGATTGAGACCGGCGGCGGTGATCGCCTCCCCCTAGCCGCCGATGTAGGAGCCCAGATCGCCGCCCTGCTGCTGGCGGGGAGAATTTTGGCGATTAAGGGGGTGGGGGGAGTCCACCTGGCCGGTGATGCCACCAACCCGGTCACCGTGGGCCGCCTACGCCGGGCTAAGGGGCGGGACCACAAACCCTTTGCCCTGATGGTGCGGGACCTGACGGTACTAGCCGCCTACGCCCGGGTCAGCCCCCAGGAGGCGGCCCTGCTGACCAGCCCGGCGGCGCCGATTGTGGTGTTGAATCGGCAGGAAACCGAGATCGATCTGCCCCTGGCCCCCGACCTGGCGCCCGGGGTGGGCAGCCTGGGGGTGATGCTACCCCATACCCCCCTGCACCAGCTAATTTTCCGCCATCTGGACCGGCCCATGGTGATGACCAGTGGCAACTATGCTGGCCAGCCCCAGTGCATCAGCAACCGGGAGGCTCGCCAACAGTTGGGGTCGATCGCCAGCCACCTGGTGCTCCACAACCGGGACATCCTTCACCGGGTGGAGGATTCCCTGGTGCGGGTGGTGGCGGGGCAGGGGCAGGTGTGGCGACGGGCCCGGGGCTATGCACCGGCCCCCCTGGCCCTGCCGCCGGGGTTTGAGGCCGCACCGCCGTTGCTGGCCCTGGGGGGGGAGTTGAAGAGTAGCTTCTGCCTACTGAGATCGGGGCAGGCAATCCTCTCCCAGCACCTGGGGGACCTGGAACAGGGAGCGGTGTACCAGGCCTACCACGAAACCCTGACCTGGTACCTGGAGGTGTTTCAGCACCAACCGGAAGGCCTAGTGATCGACCGCCACCCCGAGTATCTCTCCAGTAAGTGGGGGCAGGAGTGGGGAGATCGCCAGGGTCTACCCGTTACCCGGGTCGGCCACCACCATGCCCACATCGCCGCCTGCCTGGCGGATAACCAGGTGCCCCTGGGGGCGGCACCGGTGCTGGGGATTGCCTTGGATGGGTTGGGCTACGGTGAAGATGGCGGCCTCTGGGGGGGGGAATTTCTGTTAGCGGACTATCGCCACTGCCGCCGCCTGGCCCATCTCAAGCCGGTGGCCCTGCTGGGAGGCAGCCAGGCCATACGCCAACCCTGGCGCAACACCTACGCCCAGTTGCTGGCGGCCCTGGGCCGCTGGACAGCCCTGGAGGAACAATTTGGCGACCTGGAGCTGGTGGCCTTTTTACGTCAGCAGCCTCGGCCCTTGCTGGATGCCATGCTGAGCCAGGGGCTGAACGCCCCCCTGACTTCCTCCGCTGGACGGCTGTTTGATGCGGTGGCGGCCGCCCTGGGCTGTTGCCGACTGGCTAGCTATGAGGGGCAGGGGGCGATCGCCCTGGAATCCTTGGTGAGCCAGGCTGACCTGGCGGCGGCCCAGGCATCGGCCTACCCCTTCCGGGTGGTGGCGGGGGCCACGGCCCAGGCTCCCCTGGTGCTGGATCCGGCCCCCCTCTGGCCCGCCCTACTGAGGGATCTGCAGCGCCCTACCGCCCTCGGCCTGATCGCCGCCCGCTTCCACCAGGGGTTGGCCCAGGCGATCGCTGACCTAGCCAGGGATCTGGCCCAGCGCCATGGCCTGACCACCATAGCCCTATCGGGGGGGGTGTGGCAAAATACCATTCTGGCCATCCAGGTGCCCCGCTGGCTCACCGCCCAGGGGTTGACGGTGCTGACCCACCGGGAGGTGCCCACCAACGATGGGGGGCTGTGTCTGGGGCAGGCGGTGGTGGCCGCCGCCCGGCAGCTTCCCCTACCCTAGCTGTTTAAGGAGAAACACCGATGTGTTTAGGGATTCCTGGCCAGGTTGTGGCCCTTAGTGACCCGCAGAACCAACTGGCGATCGTCGATATCGGCGGTGTTCGTCGGCCGGTGAATATGGCTTGTATTGTTGATGCCGATCATCCTCTGGAGCAGTGTCTGGGGGATTGGGTGCTGGTGCATGTGGGCTTTGCCCTCAACCGCCTTGATCCGGAGGAGGCCGCCGCCACCCTGGCCCTGATCGATGCTCTGGCCCTAGGGGAGGAGGATCCCAACCATGCGCTACATTGAGGAATTTCGCGACCCTAACAAGGCCCAGGGGCTGGTGCGGGAGATTGGCCGTCTGGCCGCCCAGGTCCATCGGTATCGGCCCGGCCCGATCAAAATTATGGAGGTCTGTGGCGGTCACACCCACGCCATTTTCAAATTTAGCCTGGAACAGCTGTTGCCCCCCCAGGTGGAGCTGGTGCATGGTCCCGGCTGCCCGGTGTGCATCATGCCCCGTGGTCGCCTGGACGATGCCATTGCCTTGGCCCAGCAGCCGGAGGTAATATTGGCCAGCTTTGGTGATGCTATGCGGGTGCCCGGTTCCCGCCTCAACCTGCTACAGGCCCGGGCCGCCGGTGCTGACATTCGCCTGGTCTATTCCCCCCTGGATGCCCTGGCCCTGGCCCAGCAGCACGGCAATCGCCAGGTGGTATTTTTCGCCATTGGCTTTGAGACTACCGCCCCCAGCACCGCCCTCACCCTGTTGCAGGCCCAGACCCGGGGGGTGACCAACTTCAGTGTGTTCAGTAACCATGTACTGGTGGTGCCGGCCCTGGAGGCCCTGCTAGCCAACCCCGATCTGGAGCTGGACGGGTTTGTCGGCCCTGGCCATGTCAGCATGGTGATTGGCACCGAGCCCTACCGGGTAATTGCCGAGCGCTACGGTAAACCGGTGGTGGTGGCGGGGTTTGAACCCCTCGATATTCTCCAGGCGGTGGCCATGGTGCTGCGCCAACTGGCGGAGGGGCGCTGTCAGGTGGAAAACCAATACATCCGCTTGGTACAACCCCAGGGCAACCTCGTGGCCCTAAGGGCCATGGCGGAAGTGTTTGAGGTGCGGGAGAGTTTTGAGTGGCGGGGCCTGGGTTCAATTCCGGTGTCAGGCCTGAGGCTGCGGACTGCCCTGGCAGCCTACGATGCCGAGGTAAAGTTTGCCCTACCGGGCTGCCAGGTGCAGGACCACCGCGCCTGTGCCTGCGGCGACATTCTCAAGGGCGTCAAGAAACCCTGGGATTGCAAAGTGTTTGGCACCGCCTGTACCCCTGAAACTCCCCTAGGGGCCTGTATGGTGTCCTCCGAAGGGGCCTGTGCCGCCTACTACCGCTACGGTATCCCTGTGCCCCAGGCCGCGCCCCCCCGTCCCTAGGTATAGACCCGTAGGGAATTGCCCCTAACTTCAGTGCGGTATGGGGTTAAGGGGGTCCGGGCAGGGCCCTTCAGCACCGCCCCGGAGGCAGAGAACTGGGCGCCATGGCGCGGGCAGGTGAACTGGTTACCATTGACGGAGAAATTAACAATTCCCCCCTCGTGGGTACAGGCGGCGGCCAGGGCGATGTAGCCACCGCTGGAAGTGCGGGCCACGATTACCCCATTGGTCACCACCGATCCCCCTGGGGTTTTCAGGGCGGCATTGGCGGCGCTGTTTAAATCGAGGGTAAAGTTTACGGCTGAGTCTGCGGTACTGGCCCTACAGGCCTGAACACAGGTGGATACTACCGCCCCTCCGGCCGCCAGCCCCATGTAGTTTAGAAAATCTTGTCTTTTCATGTTATAAACCTACGCCTGTGATACCTAGCCTGTATTGTTTTGAATCATAGCATTCGAGTCCGCCGCTAGGCGGACTGGAGTGGGTCGGGGGGTATTCCACCTCCCGCAAGATGCGACCCAAGTCTCCAGCCTCGATACCCGGAGACAGCAACTCCACCACCAGGAAAGGGCTACGGCCTTCGTCCCAGACTACCTATATGATAGATAACAAGCAATCTCCTTCGCTATTCCCAGGGTTTCCAGGCTGTGACAGACACTAAAGGCTACAAAGATACGGTGCTTTTGCCCCAAACGGGCTTTGAGATGAGAGCCAACGCCACCCAGCGGGAGCCTGAGATCCAGGCCTTCTGGGCAGAGCATCAAATCTACGAAACCCTGGCCCAGGATAACCCCGGCGAGCTGTTTGTGCTCCATGACGGTCCCCCCTACGCCAATGGGGACCTGCACATCGGCCATGCCCTGAACAAAATTCTCAAGGATATCGTTAATAAATATCAATTGCTCAAGGGGTGGCGGGTGCGCTACGTCCCCGGGTGGGATTGCCACGGTCTACCGATCGAGTTGAAGGTGCTCCAGACCCTGGAGGCCAAGGAACGGGCCAGCCTTACTCCCCTGCAACTGCGTCAGAAGGCCCGGGACTTTGCCCTCAAAACCATTGATCGGCAACGCCAGGGCTTCAAGCGCTACGGGGTTTGGGGGGATTGGGACCACCCCTACATGACCCTCACCCCCGCCTACGAGGCGGCCCAGATTGGGGTATTTGGCCAGATGTACCTGAAGGGCTATATCTACCGGGGGCTGAAGTCGGTGCACTGGAGCCCCACCTCCCAAACCGCCCTGGCGGAGGCGGAGTTGGAGTACCCCGAGGGTCATACCTCCCCCAGTATCTACGCCGCCTTTCCCCTGGTGAGCCTCAGTCCTGGGGCCGA
>JBEIUS010000223.1:0-4120 GCA_040374235.1 Leptolyngbya sp.
AACGGGTTACACTTTAATACCGGTAACGATACCGGGCTCTGGGCACTGCCGCAGAGCCTTTTGTCTCTTTTCAACAGAGTGCTTATGGATACACCCCCTCCAATATCTCGTTGTCCCGCCTTACGTTGATACCCCAAAGTCATCAGGTCAATGTTTTTTATAACAGAACTTCATTGACCTTACGGCAGTTGGTGTTCTACTGACTGCCTTTTTCTACCTCGTTAGTACAAAGTCCAGTGACCGGACTAATAGGGGGGTAACAGCCCAAGTCAAAATATTCTATTACCCCAGGGACCGGTGGTAAGAAGTCAGAACGTTGCCCAACTCCTGACCGATCAGCAGGTTCTGGCTTAAGTGGATACCCGATACTGATACCCCTGATGGGGTGCTCTCTGAGTCAAAGTTGCCGGGCGACAAACCCCACCAGACCTCCCGCCAGCACTATCCAGGCGGAGTTAATCTGCAACCGAAACACCGCGATCGCCCCCAGCACCGCCAGCCCCACCGTCACCCCATCCACCAGGGCGGTTTGGCCCAGGGTAAACAGCACCGCTGCCATTAACCCCAGGGAGGCGGCATTTATCCCATCTAGAAACCCGCCAAACCAGCGGGACCGGCGCAGCACCGGCACCCAGGGATTTACCAGTCCCACCAGTAGAAAGGCCGGTAGAAAGATCCCCAGGGAGGCGGCGATCGCCCCGGCATTACCCGCCACCAGGTAGCCCACAAAGGTGGCGGTGGTAAAGACCGGGCCGGGGGTAAATTGACCGATGGCGATCGCATCCAGCAGTTCTTGGGAGGTCAGCCAGCCCAGGCGATCCACCAAATCTCGCTGTAAAAAGGCCAGCAGTACGTAGCCGCTACCGTAGAGCACTGACCCTACCTTGAGGAAGAAGAAAAACAACTGCATCCAGACTGGCCCTGCCCAGGTTACCGCCGGGGCTGCCCCACCGGTTTGGGCCAGGCTGCCGGTCAAGGGCAGCAGCAGGGCTGCCCTACCGCCGCCCCGCAAATTTTTGACCAGCATCACCGCCAGGCCCGCCACCAATAGCAGTAAAATTTCATTAAGCTGAAAAAAGTAGGCCACCACCACACCCATGGCGGCGATCGCGGTGGGCCTATCCTTAAGGGCCTTCTGACCCAGCTTCACCAGGGCCTGTAGGATAATGGCGATAATCACCGGCTTGATGCCGTAGAGCAACCACTCCAATTGGGGGAGGGTTTGATAACGGACGTAGATTGCCGCCAGCAGCCAAACCATCCCCATGGCCGGCAGGATAAAACAACTCCCCGCCACCCACAGCCCCGCCCAACCGGCCCGCTCGTAGCCGATGTGGATGGCCAGTTCGGTGGAGTTGGGGCCCGGTAGCAGGTTGGTGACGCCGATCAGGTCCAGCAGTTGCTCCCGGCCCATCCACCGTCGCCGCCTGACCACCTCATCATCGATCATGGCGATGTGGGCCGCCGGCCCCCCAAAGGCAATCAAGCCCAGGCGAAGGAACACTGTCGCCAGTTCTCGCAGGCGCTGCTGTCGTTGGGGCGCAGAGAGGGAGGAGCGGGGCATGGCAGGCTCCTGGGGATCGGGAGTATCCATAACGTTGTCCGCAGGCTGAGGACAGGTCTATAACTCAATCCATAGGCCAGCCTAGCATAGTGGCCAGATCTCGCCATACCTGGAGGGGGTCAAAGGGTTTGGCAATAATCCCCGCCACCCCCAGTTCCGTAAACCGGTCTATATCGCTCTTCAGCACCCTGGCGGTTAACAGAATTACCGGGATAGCTTGGGTACTGGGGCGAGCCTGAAGTTCCTTAAATACCGCTACCCCGTCCATATCCGGCATCGACACATCCAACAAAATCGCGTCCCAGGGCTGGGTCCCAGCCTTGGCCAACCCCTCCTGCCCTGACCCGGCCTGGTCTGGCTGCCAACCACCCAGTTCTTCTAGTGCTAGACATACCACCTCACGGATGTCGGGCTCGTCGTCAATGACTAGAATGGCTTTGGTCATCGGGGGGAACCGGTGGGGTGAAGTTCTGCGTTGTCCTAGCCTGACTGCCTAAGGGCCCCCGGGAGTTTACCGAATTTCATCGCTTTGGCCAGAACCCTGAGCAGGAAGTTATCGATCAACGTCAGGGGTGGATAGGCGTTTTGACTTGCTTTTACCCTGTTACCCGGGGCTACAGGGCGATAACCGCCCCCTCCAGTGCCCAGGGACCGTTTAACGCTGAGGATAGGTGGCGGACTGCAGAGAATAGCGCCCCAGGGGCAGGCGCTGATCCAGGCAGGCATTCAGGAGCAGGCGCATATCCTCCTTGCCCGGAAAGCTATCCAACCGCTGGCGCAGCTCACCACCGTCAAACAACAATAGGGTCGGCAGGGTAATCAGCCGGTAGGCACTGGCCAGCCGCAGGTTTTCATCGGCGTTGACCGTAACCACCTGGATCTGCCCCTGCCAGTCTGCCTGGAACTGCTGTAGCAAGGGGGTGATGCGTCGGCAGAGGCCGCACCAGGGAGCCCAAAAATGCACCAGTACCGGTAGACCGGCGGTTAAAACCGTGGCGTCAAAGGTAGAGTCGTTGGCAGAAACTATCATTGATATAGGAAGTTTGGATAGGCGGGTTAAAAGGAAGTTGCCTTGACAGGGGCTGACAGGGGTCAAAAAATGAACCAAACCTTTACCCGTAAGGCAAGTTTACAATGTAGATCAGAAAGCCAGGGGTTTTGATCGGATCGGTGAAACCTAAGTCGACTTTGTTATTGGGATCATTCTAAACCAGTTGAGATTGTCATGAACCGACCGGCTTAGTTTTTTTTTAGGTTTAAGAATTAATCGTCGCTGCCCGTCGCCAATGGTGCCAGGTGAGGTCCGTCTGTTGAAGTAGCGTTTCAATCGCTTGATGGTCGAGGGGCTTGGCAAAGAAGTAACCCTGGCCGTAGTCACAGCCCGCCTGTTTGAGCATGGCCACTTGAGCCTCGGTCTCAATCCCCTCCGCCACCACATCCAAGCCCAGTTGTTGCCCCAAATTTAGAATCGTGTGGATAATGGCCCGATCTTCGTTGCTATTCTCCAGGCGACCTACAAAGGACTTATCCACCTTCAGGGTATCCATCGGAAAGCGGTGCAGACAACTCAAGGAAGAGTAACCCGTGCCAAAGTCGTCAATGGCGAGTTTTAAATCGAGGGACTTGAGCTGCAACATCAGATCAATGGCCCGATCCACATCCCCCATCACCATACTCTCAGTAATTTCCAGACGTACGCACTCACCGGGTACCTGGGTCTCATCCAGGGCCCCGGCAATCTGGGGTACCAGGTCTGGCTGACTAAATTGTCGATTGGATAGGTTGATGCTCATGGTCAGGTGCCGGTGTTGGGGGAACAACTCCTGCCAGTGGCGCAACTGACGACAGGCTTCTCGAAAGATCCACTGCCCCAGGGCCATAATCAGCCCGGTTTCCTCGGCGGCGGGAATAAAGGCACTGGGTAGGACAAAGCCCCGATCCTTCTGGCGCCAACGCACAAGGGCTTCAAAGCCAGCCAGCGCACCGCTTTGTAAACTGACAATGGGCTGATAGTAGAGTAAAAACTCCTGGTTATCCAGGGCGGTAATCAGGTCACTCTCTAATTGCAGGCGGTTGACGGCCTCAGTGAGCATGCCGGTGGCAAAAACCTCAAATCGAGTCTTTCCTAAGGCCTTAGCCCGGTACATGGCGGTATGGGCGTCGCGCAACAGATCGGCGGGGCGGTGTTCGCAGCTTGGCTGGCTAATGGCCATGCCAATGCTGATGGTGCTGGGAAATTTCTGGCCATCCAGGTTGATCGGCTCCGATAGCAGATGCTGCAGTCGATCCATCTGGCGACCAGCGGCATCGGAGTCCAGGTGGGTGAATAGCAGGGCAAACTCATCCCCCCCCACCCGGGCCACCCGGGCCTGGGTGGGCATGTGCTTGAGCAGGCGTTGGGCGATCGCTTGCAGCACTTGGTCCCCCGCCTGATGGCCCAGGCTTTCATTGATCACCTTAAAGCGATCGATGCCCATAAACACCGTAATCACCGGTTGGGCAGTCGCCTGGTGCAGGGCCCTCTGAATCATGGTGATCAAGGCCTCTCGATTAGCC
>JBEIUS010000019.1:0-28331 GCA_040374235.1 Leptolyngbya sp.
ACTCGCCAGGGCGTTAAGACTGCTCCCCTGGTGGTCTGGCTCAGCGATGGTGGACGAGGCTTTTGGCGGGTCTACCGCACCTGCTTTGCCACCGCTATCGCCGTGCTCGATTTCTTCCACGCCGCTGGTCATCTGGCCCGCGCCACCGAGGCCATCTTTGGCTCCCTCCACTCCGCTGAGGCCCAGGCCTGGTTTCGTCGCTGGCGTCATTGGCTGCGCCATGGCCAAGCCCGACGGGTGCGACAGACCTTACTTAACTTGATTCATCTGCCCGGTTGGTCTGCCGCCGCCTTTACCACCCTGCTTCAGGTACAGGCCTACTTTCAACGCCACCACCACCACACCCGATATCAAACCTTTGATCGTCTCGGTCTTCCCTTGGGCTCCGGAATGGTGGAAAGTGCCTGTAAATGGCTGATTCAGCAGCGCTTCAAGGGTGTCGGTATGCGCTGGAGTGAGGATGGCTTTAACCATCTTCTCTTGCTCAGGTTAGCTTGGGCTAATCATCGGTTTGATGACCTCTTTCCCTCCGTTCCTAACCCCCTAACCGACCCCTCCCCTAACCTTTAGATACGCCCCTGGCCACCTCAACCATCGGGGCTCAGGTCACTGCCCAGCGACCCTAGCCCAGCTGTCTGATTCAGCAATTAAGCTCGGGAATTCCGAAAAAATTCCTAAGTCTAGGCCGATTTACCCATTATTCTCTCTAAAGTGGAAAGGAATTTAGGTTGCTCCTATTTTCCCTGGACCCCTGCAGTAGAGTATGGCCGCCAACTTTCCCTCCATTTCTCCATTTTTCCGTTCTCGGACTATCCCTGCAGCTTTTAGGACGACGGTGCCGACACCGGTTGATCGCCTCCGGCGGCTGATCTGGAAAATTGCCCTGGCCGCCCTCGCCCTGATGGCGGTGGGTAGCGCTACGCGGGTGATGAATGCCGGCCTAGCCTGTCCTGACTGGCCCCTCTGCTATGGTCAACTGATCCCCCAGCAGCAGATGAACCTGCAGGTGTTTTTAGAATGGTTCCATCGTTTGGATGCCGGCCTAATTGGGTTGAGTACCCTCTGGCTAGTGGGTTTGAGTTGGTGGTACCGCCCCCAGTTGCCAGCCTGGCTACCCTGGGCCACCACGGTTACTTTCCTGTTGATTGGTGTGCAGGCCGGCTTGGGCGGCTTAACGGTCACCCAATTGCTACGCTTTGACATTGTCACTGCCCATCTGGGGGTAGCCCTGCTGTTTTTCAGCGCCCTGCTGATCATGGGTTCTCTGCTACTGCCCTATCGATCCACCGGTACCGTGGGTCGTCTACCCTGGTTTGGGCTAGTGGCGTTGCTACTAGTCTATGGTCAATGTTTGTTGGGTGGTTTAGTGGGTTCTCGCTGGGCAGCCCATCAATGTTTTGGAGTTAGGGAGCTCTGCCAGGTGATGCATAGTCATCTGGGTGGGGTTCTACCGGTTTGCTTGGCGGTCCTGGGTTTGACCCTGACGGTCTGGCGTACCCCCGCCCTCACCTATCCCCTACGGCGGCTTGGCAACCTGGCCAGTACCATTTTGGTTTTACAAATTGTCATGGGTATCGCCACCCTGCAACTGCGACTGCAGGTTGAGCCCTTAACGGTAATTCATCACAGCTTGGGAGCTGCCCTTTTGGGTACCCTGGTGTGTTTTACGGTACTGGCTTGCCGCGATGCCCTGGATACCTGCTCGGCGCTGGTGGCTCCATCTCCATCGGAATCTTAATTCCTAACCCTTTTCCCATCGGTTCGCCCTGATCTCCGTTTAGCCTCCCATTCGACTCCCCTGGTTAAACGGCAAGCCCCAGTTCTATGTTGTACCTGAGGACACCTTCGGCATGGACCATCTGACCACCTGGAATGATGCCCCCCGGCACCATAATTCCCTACCCGCTGTGGTGCACAGCTATCTACAACTGACCAAACCCCGGATTATTCCCCTACTATTAATTGAAACGGCGGCAGCCATGTGGGTAGCAGGGCAGGGTCAGGTCGATCCGGTGTTACTGTTAGTTACCCTACTGACCGGCACCCTGGCGGCGGCGGCGGCCCAGACCATCAACTGTGTCTACGATCGCGACATTGACTTTGATATGGAGCGCACCCGCCACCGCCCCATTCCCTCGGGTCGCATCCAGGTGCGGGATGCCCTGGTGTTTGCGGGCATTCTGGCGGCCCTGGCCTTTATCCTGCAGGTCTGGGTAGCCAACTGGCTGAGCGCCGTCCTGGCCATGGTGGGTATTGCCATCTACGTGGTGGTCTACACCTACTGGCTAAAGCGGTCATCCCCCCAGAATATCGTGATTGGTGGGGCCGCTGGCGCCATTCCCCCCCTGGTGGGTTGGGCGGCGGTCACTGGGGATGTGCCCCTGGCGGCCTGGCTGTTCTTTGCCATTGTGTTTATCTGGACCCCGCCCCACTTTTGGGGATTGGCCATGTTGATCCAGGAGGACTATGCCAAGGTCAACGTGCCCATGATGCCCGTGGTGGTGGGGGACGCATCCACCGCCCGGCAGATTTGGTACTACACCCTGGTACTGATTCCCCTCACCCTAATGATGACCTACCCCCTGGGGGCTACCGGCGCGGTCTACGCCCTAATTGCCCTACTGCTGGGGGGGCTGTTTATCAAAAAGGCCTGGGCCTTGCTGCAGCATCCCGAGGATCGGGACCTGGCCCGATCCCTGTTTAAGTTCTCCATTCTCTATATGATGTTGCTGTCCGCCGGCATGGTGGTGGATAGCTGGCCCATCACCCGTACCCTGGTGGCCAGCCTAACCACCAGCCTACCTGGTTAGTCAGGGCCGAGGGATGGCCCGCCTTCGCCCCCCTGTAAGGCTATTAAATACCCAAAGAGATGGGTGTATTTAGTAGCCCTGTAAGGCGGTGGAGGCGATAGGTTTTCACCACAAAAAGGCAACCCCCCGTTTACCCAAGATATAGTCATCGAACACCAGCCGCCCCGGGTGATCAGCCATACCTACACAGATGTGCAGGGGCAACAAATGCTCTTCCCGCGGGTGACAATAACGGGACGATGGGGCTTTGCTCCAGTTAATTAGCCGCTGTTCACGCTCCCCTTGGTCTAGGGATGGGTCGCAGACTGTGGTCATCAACCAATCTTGGAAGGCGTCATTATCCGGATCTGGGGCCGGATCTGGAACCTTGTCCCCTAACCATGAAAATGCCTGCAGGTTATGGAAGGAAAATCCAGAACCAATCACCAGGCTGTTGTCCGGCACCAGTTCGCCCAGGGCTTGACCAAGGGCGATATGGGCTGCCGGGTCGAGGTTGTCTAACAGCGACACCTGTAACACCGGAATATTCGCATCTGGGTACATCAGCATCAGGGGAATAAACACCCCATGGTCCAAGCCCCGTTCAGTATCGATGCGCACCGCCATACCCCTGTGGTGCAGCCCCTGGGCCAGTCGGTCAGCCAGATCGGGATCACCGGGGACGGGATAGGTGAGGCTATAGGCTGCCTGGGGGAACCCATAGTAATCGTAGAGGAGGGGGGGCTTGGCTGTGCCTAACACCGTTGCCACCTTTGCTTCCCAATGGGCGCTGATCACCACAATCCTATCTGGTTGCCTCAGTTGGGCCGGTAGCCGCCCCATGAACGCTACCATGGCCTGGTGACTGGCATCTCCCAAAATCGGTAGGGGGCCACCGCCGTGGGACAAATAGAGGATTTGCCTGCGGTTTTGAACAGCCGATTGATGATCCATGATGGGCCTATCCTGAGCTTGAAGGCATGGGGCTTGCACCGTTCTAGGGTTGACTTCGCTTGAGTCATGACAGCCATGGCTGGCCGGTCATTCCAGCTCCCCTAAGGCGGGCTCACCTCCTAACCCAGATCATAGCCAAACAGATTGGGATCTACCTCCGCCAGGTTGAGGTCCGCTAGGCCGTACTCGGCCCAGCGTCGATCCACCAGGGCTGCCGTTGGTGGGTCAGGGCTGAGTTCTTCACTCCAGGGACGATCGGTCTCTGGGGCGATTTTGGTGGTGGCATCCACCCCGAGGCGGCTACCCAGACCGGGCTGCTCCGTGGCAAAGTCCAGGCGGTCGAAGGGGGTATGGGGCAAAATAAACACATCCCGCACCGGGTCCACCTTGGAGGTAACCGCCCACATCACCTGGCGAGGATCGCGGATATTAATGGCCCGATCCACGACGATGACAAACTTGGTGTAATTAAACTGGGGCAGGGCGGACCAAAATGCCAGGGCGGCTCGGCGGGCCTGGCCCGGGTAGGATTTGTCGATGGATAGGATGGCGGCCTTGTAGCTCAACCCCTCCATCGGCAGAAAGAAGTCCTGAATTTCCGGCACCTGCTGCCGCAGGATGGGGGTGTAGATGCGGTTAAGGGCGATCGCCATCATGGCATCTTCCTTGGGGGGCCGACCGCTAAAGGTGGTCATGTAGATGGGGTTTTTGCGGTGGGTGATGCAGTGGAAGCGGATCAGCGGCGCCTGTTCATTGACACCACCGTAGTAGCCAATGTGATCCCCCGCTGGCCCGTCTACTGCGGTTTCCCCCGGGGTAATGGTGCCCTCCAGCACGATCTCCGCCTGGGCCGGCACCTGTAGATCGACGGTTTTGCAGCGGGCCAGGTGAATACCCTGGCCGCCATAGATGCCGGCGAACAGCCATTCCGAAAGATCGATGGGCAGGGGGGTGGCGGCGGCTAGAATCACCAGGGGGTCGACGCCGATGGCGATCGCCACCTCGAGCTTTTGCCCCCGCTCGGCAGCTTTGCGGAGATGGCGACTACAGCCCCGCACCGACAGCCACTGCACGGTCATGGTCTGGGGTGACTGGAGCTGCAGGCGGTACACCCCAACGTTAGGGATGCCATTTTCCGGGTCCTTAGTAATCATCAGCCCCAGGGTCAGCACCCGACCCGCATCCCCTGGGTAAACCTGTAACAGGGGCAGTTGGGTCAGGTCCACCTGCTCCCCCTTCAGCACCACCTGGTGACAGGGGGGTAGCAGATCGGTCATGGGTTTGGCCTTGATCACGTCAAACAGGGCTTTGCCCAGATCCATGGCCTGGGATAGCTGTTTGGGGGGGCGGGGCTGGTAGAGCAGGGCTAGTTTTTTCCCCAGTTGCTCTAGATCCGCCGGGTGTTCCCGCTGTAGTGCCCAGCATACCCGCTCCACCGTACCCAACACGTTAATGGCCAGGGGCATGGAGGATCCCTTAATGTTTTCAAACAATAGGGCCGGGCCACCCCCCAATAACAATCGGTTAGCAATCTCCGCCACCTCCAAGTGGGGATCAACAGGGGCGGTAATGCGGCGTAGCTGGCCCCGCTCCTCCAGGAGGGTGAGAAATTGTCGCAGGTCTCTTGCCATGGGGGACTACGGTGAAGGACTGTTTTCCATTATGGCGGATGGGGGTAACCCCTGTCAGAGTTGGCAGCCCTGGGGCTACACTAGGGAGGTATGCTCGCCGGTCTCTTCACTATCCCTTTGTTAATTTCTGCCATGAGTCCTAACGTTGCCCTGGGGTTGGCGTTGCTCACCAGCCTTACCCTCACCGCCTGCGGATCTGGCCCCGATGCTCGCCAGGTTGAGCGCTTAATTCAGGCTGATATTGAACGGCAGGGTCGCCGTCTTTCCGTCAAGGAGGTGCAGTGTCCCAGTGACCTGCCCCACCAGGCCGGGGCCACCTTTCGCTGTGTGGGGGAACTGGATCCGGAGGGCAGTTTTACCATTAATGTCACCCAGGGGGATGATCAGGGGCAGATCAGTTGGGATGTACCCAACTCCAGCACCCTGATTAATCTGGCCAAGGTGGAAACCAGCATTCAACAGGGTCTGGGTAAGGCCCTGGGGAAAGCCGCGGTGATCGACTGTGGCTCCGCCACCTATCGGGTTAACCAGCCCGGCGATCGCTTTCAGTGTCAGATCGTGGGGGGGCTCACCGATGGCTACGATCAGCTAGAGGCGGTGCTGGTTACCATTGACCCCAAGGGCAACCTGGACTGGCGAGAAATCCGCCCCGATCGCCCAGCCACCCTGGCGGCTACCCCCACCGGCCAGCCGGCTGCCGCTGCCCCTAAGTCAGCCCCCACCGCTGCCCCTGCTCCGGTCGCCAGCCCCCAGGCTACTAAGGTCACCGGCCCCACGGGGCGTTCCGTTACCCGACCCTACGTTCCTGGCGATAATAACTAAGGCTACTGATAATGGGGTGGGTTTCGACCTTACCTCACCTGAGCCGTCAGCGTGCGATGGCGGACACTGTTCAGGGCTATGTTCAGTTTCCTAAACCCTGCGTCTAGTAGTACGGCCTCCAGGTTCAGGCTGAAGTACTCATCCAGGTAGGGTTCGGTGCTCTTCAGCAGGGTCTTGATCAGGGGCGGCATGGTTTTATAGACCTCCGATGCGGGGTTCATATCCATGATCGCCAGGTGCCCCCCGGGCCGCAGCAAACGACGGGCTTCCTGGACAAGAGCCCGGGCAGCGAATTGGGGCAGTTCGTGAAAGATTAAACAGGCGGATACCAGATCGTAGCTGGCGCTGGCCAGGCCAGTGTGCTCAGCGGCGCCATGGTGCCAGGTAATGGCGAGATCGAGTCCCTTGCAGTGCTGGCGATACTGGGCCACCGCCAAAAAGTAAGGGGACAAATCCACCCCGGTGACCTGAGCCTCAGGGTAGGTGGCCTGTAGGGTTTCGGTGCTCAGGCCGACGCCGCAGCCCAGGTCAAGAATTGCCCTGGGAGGTTGGGGAAGCTGGCGGGTGAGCACATCATGGTAGCTCTGGCGCAGGCGGGCGTCCCCCTGGGGGCCAGCGTCGGGCCAGAGTCTAGCATGGACTGCGATGGCGGCCACCTCCACCTCCATGGCCGGTTGCCAGCCCAGGTTACCCTCGTCGTAGGCGTGGAAGCTGGTGGTGTAGTAGGCGGGGTAGGTGAGGTCGGGGTTTTCCAGAGCCTCCAGGTCAGTTTGCCAGAGGGGGCAGAAGTCGTCGTCGGTGTGGCGCGATCGCAACTCCCGCACCCGCCCCTGCCAGTCTACCCCGATGCTCTCCGCCCGTTTGATCATCATGGTGCGAGCCTGGCCCTTGGCCCAGTTCCACAGGGGCTTGATGGCCAGCACCTGGTTAACCACACGACTGATGAGGGAGGGGGCGGCGGCTATGGTCATGATCGGGGCCTGGCGTAATCCTATGGGACTCTACTTATCCTATTCATATATTGCGATCGTACCCTCAAACTGGTTATAGCTCAATTCTGGAGTTTGCCCAGCCTCAGCGTCAGGCTACTTAAACCGTTGCCCTGAGGGGTTGGGGGTGACTGCCCGTGAAGATAGGGCTGCTGGTTAGGGCCTGTTGGCTTGACCCCGCCGGGCTAGGGCTATAGCCAGTCGTCACGTTAGTTTGGATAGTCTCCCTATGGCCCCATCCCCCTCCCTCCACTTCGCCGGTTGCCCCTGCTGCAACCCCACCCTCCACACCACGGCCCAGTACCTATTGCAGCCCCTCCTTTCCCGGCGGCTGTTTCTCCTGGGTACTGGCTCCTTTGCCGCCACCCTGGCCCTTTCCACCGGGCCAACAACCCCGCCGGCCCAATCGCAGGTCACCCCTAGGGGGCTGGAGGCGGGCAAGGCGGTGGCTGACACGATTTACCTCAATGGTGAGGTGATCACCCTCGACGATGCCCAACCCACCGCCGAGGCGGTGGCGGTGAAGGAGGGTAAAATTTTGGCGGTGGGGCGTCGTGATCAGGTCCAGTCCCTGGCCGGTCCTGGCACCCAGGTGATTGATCTGCAGGGCAAAACCCTAGTACCCGGGTTCGTTGACGGCCATGGCCATGTGGTGGCCCAGGGGGTGGCGGCGGTGATGGCTAACCTGCTGCCTCCCCCCGACGGCCAGGTGGACACCATTGCCAAGCTCCAGGACACCCTCAGGGCCTGGAGCCGCACCCCCCTCTCCCAATCCCTGGGGTTGATTGTGGGGATGGGCTACGATGACTCCCAACTGGCGGAGCAGCGCCATCCCACCCGCCAGGAGTTGGATGCGGTGGCCACCGATCTGCCGGTGGTGGTTGCCCACCAGTCCGGTCACCTAGGCTCCTACAATAGCAAGGCCCTGGCCATGCTGGGGATTACCGCCGATACCCCCAACCCCCAGGGGGGGGTGATTCAGCGCCAACCCGGCAGTCAGGAACCGAATGGGGTGATGGAGGAAGCGGCCCACGCCGATGCCTATGGCCGGATTCTGGCGATGACGGTGAAACTGGGGCCAGAGCAAGCCTCTGAGGTGGTCAGCCTGTTAGAACGGGGGGTGGCTACCTACGCCAGCTTTGGTTTTACCACCTGTCAGGAGGGGCTGGGCAACCAGGCCTTCCTCGACCTATTGCAACTGGCGACGGTGGAGGACCGGCTGCAGGCGGATGTGCCCCTCTACCTGGAGTATGGCCCCAACGCCCCCCTGGCCCACCAGGTGGATTGGCCCCAGGACAGTTACCGGGGCCACCTGCGGCTAGCGGGCACCAAAGTGGTGCTGGATGGATCGCCCCAGGGACGCACCGCCTGGTTAAGCCAGCCCTACCACCAGCCTCCCCAGGGCCAACCGGCTGACTACGCCGGCTATGCCATTTTCACCGACGACCAGGTGCGGGAACGGGTGGAGACCAGCTTTAAACACAACACCCAGTTAATCTGCCACTGCAATGGCGATGCGGCGGCGGATCAGTATATTCGGGTGATTCGGGAGATGACTGAAAAGTACGGCCCGGGCGATCGCCGACCGGTGATGATCCACGCCCAAACCGTGCGGGAGGACCAACTGGATGCCATGGCGGAGTTGGGCATCATCCCCTCCTTCTTCCCCGCCCACGTTTTCTACTGGGGTGACTGGCACCGTGACGTTACCCTGGGACCGGAGCGAGCTGCCCGCATCTCCCCCGGGCGATCGGCCCGCCAGCGCAACATGGTTTTAACTATCCACAATGATGCTCCGGTGGTGTTACCCAGTGCCATGCGACTGTTGTGGGCGGCGGTTAACCGCCGCACCCGCCGTAACCAAGTCCTCGGAGCAGACCAGGCCCTGACCCCCCTGGAGGGTTTAAAGGCCCTCACCCTCTGGGGCGCCTACCAGCACTTTGAGGAACACCTGAAGGGGTCCATCGAGGTGGGTAAGCTGGCGGACTTTGCCATTCTCTCCGCCAACCCCACCACCGTTGACCCCATGACCATTCGGGATATCCAGGTACTGGAGACCATCAAGGAAGGCAAAACCATCTATCAGGCCCCAGGGGTGTAGTAATCAGTAATCAGGATCTAGGAGAGGTGGGTGTTAGGGTTCCCGGGGGGGATATTCCCCAGGGGTGCCTTGGGGAAATACCGCAGTTGTCGATTTTGATTCGCCTGCCACAGTTCCCCACTTAGCACATCCAAACAGCTCAGCCACTGACCTTCACAGGCGGCGGTGTCGAGACAGATGGCATGGCCCAGGTTGAGGGGCAAGCCGTTACGTTGGGGGGTGTGGCCACAGATCAAAACCTTACCAGACATGTGGGGGGGAGGATGGTTAAACTTTTCATAGAACAGTCCCTGGGGGGTCTGGTCCGCCATGGGTCGGTCCGCCAGGGGGGTGGCATGGACAAAGATATACTGCTCAGTCTCCAGCCAATCTCGACAGTGGTGGCCAACAAACCGCCAGTGGGCCTGGGGAATATCCTCCAGCCCACCGGGAGCATGGGCGGAGCTGTAGGAATTCAGGGTATGGGTATCCAGGAGCAACTCCCCCTGGGTTCGGGGTTGCTGTAACTGGCCGGCGGTCAGCAGTTTGAGTTCGTGGTTACCCTTCAGGGGAATTAAAAGTTCCTGATCAAAGAGCTGGATTAAGCGGTCCAGGGTGGCCCGACTGTCGGGGCCCTTATTCACGTAATCCCCCAGACTCACCAATTGATCGCCCTTCTGAAGATTCAGGGCGTTGAGGAGGGTCTCCAGGGCGGTGGCACAACCATGGATATCGCCAAGGGCTAAAAGACGCATAGCACCTCCCTGAGAGTATGGCCTTGGCCAGAACGTTAAGGACGGGGTTGATCGGTCAAGTCGATGCCAGGGGGTGGTTCTGGTTTGCTGCCCCCCTGTTGGTGGCTAGGGCCATAGAAGCTAGGGAGCTTTTGGGTCCTGCCGTCGCCCCCGGGTCTGTAGACAGGTGAGCATTTGCTGGCGCACCCGACGGGCCCAGTCATCGAAGTCTAGGAGGCTATCCCCCACCTGGCGAGGAAAGTAGGTGGGGATGGCCTCGTTGTGGGTCACCATAGCTGTTCTCCCTGGCCCAGTTGACGGCAGTTGGTAGCTGGCTGACTTCAGTCATCCCAGAACATCAGCCCAGTCCATGGCCCTTAGCCCCTAGTAGATGGGGCTGCGGCCCCTTCCCACCCGGACTGGCAACTGTTCTAGCTGCTTTAATTATGAAAACCTTACCCAGAGGGTGTGTTTAAGGTCCGTTTAATGGCTGATTAAAGTTGCCGGTTGTCCACAGGGCTGATGGTCGATCAAGATGGGATTGAGCAATCAATCTTTCCCCGTCTCCCTATTTCTCCTACCTGGCTGAACCGATCATCTTCAAGATGATAGAACATTAGAACCCCAGGTCAGACCGGGCCGCCTCCGCCGCCCTGAAGACCACCTCATCGGGCATCTCTTGCCAGGCGGTTTGCCCCACCTGCTGGTAGAAGTGGCTGTCGTAGGGGCGAGTCCGCACCACCACCGGCATGGGGACGGCGTGGCCCAACACCAGGGCCTGTTGTTTTGAATCCAGCTTGGCCAGCACCGATCGCAGGCTCTGGCCCCCCGCCACCCCAGTAAAGATGGCATCAATGTCCTTGTCGTCGTTGAGCAGGGCGGTGATGCGGGTGCCAATCTGGGACATCACCTCGTTATCAATGCCGGAGGGGCGTTGATCCACCACCAGCAGGGTGACAAAGTACTTGCGCATTTCCCGGGCAATGGTGCCAAAGATGGTCTGGCGGGCGGTGGCGGGGTCAAGAAAGCGGTGGGCCTCTTCGATGGTGATCATCAATTGCCGCGGCCGGTCCAGGGGGTTCTTAGTTTGTAAAAAGCGATCGGCCTTATGGACGTAGCTGGCGTGGATGCGGCGGGCAATTACATTGGTGGCCAGCATATAGGCCAGCATGGTGGACTGGGAACCAAACTCGATTACCACATGGTTGCCCCCATCCAAGGCCGCCAGGATCTTAGCCAGGTAGTTGGTCTGGCCGGAGGGGCGCAGGTACTTGAGGTCCGTCAGGCGGGTGAGCTTGCGCTGCAGCGCCATAATCGACGACTTACTGCCCATCTTAGTTTCACAAAACTCCTGGATTTCCTCGTTGCTGAGGGTGAGCAGGTGGTTGATCCAGCCCTTGCCAAACTCATTGCGCAGAATGATGGCATTCTCCAGACTGGCCTCAGATAGGTTGAGTTCCCCCCGCACCAGGGCCAGATCCTCCACCTCAATCTGGTCAAAGCTGATGAATAGATCCTGACTATCGCTCACCCCCCGCCGCTGGGTGGACTCGGGATCGAGGCTGAAAATCTGCACCTGGCCTGGGAATAGCTGGCGCAGCCCCTTCACCGTGGTAAAGTGCTTACCCTCCTGCACCGCCTCCCAACCGTACTCGGAATGCATGTCAAAGATCAGGTTGACGGCGGCCTGGCGTTGAATGATACCGGCCAACAACAGCCGGGTCAGGAAGGATTTGCCGGTGCCGGATTTACCAAAGATGCCGTTGCTGCGTTCCACAAATCGGTCCAGATCAAGGCAGACTGGCACCGCCATGTCAATGGGTTGACCAATGGCAAAGTTGCGGCGGTGGGGGTCGTCTTCCCAGCCAAAGATGATGCGGAAATCGCGATCGCTGGCTTCGTAGACCTGACTGAAGTGGGCCGGGATGGTTTTCACCGGTAGCAATTCCACCTCGGCATTGCTCTGGGCCTCGAGGCTAGCGTAGCGGCTAGATCGATCTGATCGCGGGCCCTGGGGATCGGGGGCTTGATCCGTGGCCTCCATCTCGGTAAACATCAGCATCGGGGTCAGGGCCAGGGTACCGTAGGTACCAGTCCCCGCCAGCACCGCCTGCATAAATTGGTTGTCGGGGGCCGGCGGGTGGGCCAGAATGCGGGGGCTGCCGGTGCCCAGGGCCACATCGGTGAGCATACAGAAAAACTGCGATCGCTGGCCCCGCACCACCAGAAACTTACCCACCCGCATGGTCTCCACGGACACATCGGCGTGGAGGCGAATTTCCAATCCCTGGCTGAGGGATCCTTGAATTACCGAACCCAAGGGGTGATTGTTAACCATGGCTAGCCTGACCTGGAGGGAGGGAGCAGAGGGTTAGCTCCGACTATACAGGGCTATCCTAGCCTAGTTTGGCATTTCTTCAATACATTTGTGCTAGCCCTAGCCATCCTACCCATCTCCCAGTCCATACCAAACCCTCGGCTGAGGGGATAACCCTGGTTCTGGGCCTGGGGGCGGCCCCAGACCGTTCCGGTAGGTGCTTGGCTTGCCATTAAAACCATCAAGCCCCCTCCGCCGATAGCGGAGGGGGCTTGACTTAAACACCAATTATTTTCTGGCTACCCTAATTTGGGTAGCAGAGGCTCCAGAGACCTTACTTTTCTAGGATTACCTTGGCCACCATACCGGCACCCCGGTGAGGAGCGCAGAAATAGGTATAGGTGCCGGCGGGCATATCCTCGGTAAAGGTAGTGGAATAGTTCTCGCCGGGGGCAAAGGTTAGCTGGGTGTGGGAAATGGCCCCGAGCAGAGCCTTATCTGCCCCTTCAGGAGGTTTAGCCTCGTCAAATACCACGTTATGGGGAGCCATCTTGTTGTTCACCCAGGTAACCGTGTCTCCGGGTTTTACGGTAACGATTTTGGGATCAAATTCCAGTAAACCCGCATCAGTACCCATTTTAATGTCGTAGTTGGTAGCGGAGGCTGGCGCTGAAACCAGGGTCAGGGCCCCCACCAGTAGTAGAACAGACAGAAGGGCAATACCCAAGCGTTGGGCCACACGAATCAGATGTCTCATAAATACCTCTCAAGGCTTACTCTCGTTAACTCGAAATAGGGAGTGAATTCAGGGTCAGGATGGCCAAAAGTACCAGGTCCGGCAGCTTGGCCAACCCCCTGATCACCCATCAGCCCACTACACTGGGCACTACACTGGCGGCGCTGAGAAGCGAGTTTTGCCCGTTCCCCACATATCACCAATCACCTTAGGTTGTAACAGAATGTGACCGGAAATGGCTACCAAATCTTCTTCGGTAAGACTCCGCATTTTAGGGAAGATATCCGCACTCTTTTTGCTGGGATGAACTTGGGAGATATCGGTAAGCCCGTCGTAGGTGGTGGGCTCCTTCAGATAGCTAACCAGGGTTTCAATATTGTCGCGGGGAGGCAGGGCTCCAGCCAGGGATTCTGGGTCCAGACCTACCGTGGGATTGGTTTTGGTGATGCCACCCACGTGGCAGGTGCCGCAGGCGTAATTAAACTGACGACGGCCACGGGTGACTTGCTCGAGGGATAGCACCACCGTATCTCCCTGGGGATTGAGCTTAACCGTGCGGGTGGCCTCATCTAGCTCAGCCGCAATGGCATCTCCCATTATCAAATGGCTGATAAAGAAGAGTGCGACTGCAACTAGCCAAATGCATCTCTTCACCATGGTTCTCCTCATATATAGGGCTTAGGTATGGACGATCAACACAGCCAACCACAGGGGATCAGCCACGTGGTCAATGGTAATACTGATTATCATGCCATCGAACGGGGACCATTCCCCACATTTTCCGGCAACTTGTCCCCAACTTACTCCAGGTTAGGAGCTCTGGGGGTCTCAATCCGCCACAACATGCATCGAGGAATTGTGGTGGGCCTGTTCAGGCCAATTGAGGGCAATTTCTTGGCTCTGTCGGGGGGGTACCGGCGGTGCCGGGTGGAGGCGAATCAGTTGGGCCAGGGTTGCCTTCAGGGTGGTGCGGGGCACAATCAAATCAACAAAGCCGTGCTCCCGCAGATACTCAGCGGTCTGAAAGTCTTCCGGTAGTTTCTCCCTGAGGGTTTGTTCCACCACTCGGCGACCGGCGAAGCCAATGGTGGCCTTGGGCTCCGCCAAAATAATGTCCCCCAGCATAGCAAAGCTGGCGGTCACGCCGCCGGTGGTGGGATGGGTCAACACCGGCAGGTAGAGTAACCGGGCGGCCTGATGTTGCTGCAGGGCCCCCGATATCTTAGCCATTTGCATCAGACTGAGCAGACCCTCCTGCATCCGGGCCCCGCCGGAGGCACAGACAATAATTACTGGTCGTCGGTCAGCGGTACCCTGCTCAATCAGGCGAGTTAGTTTTTCCCCCACCACCGAGCCCATGCTGCCCCCCATAAAGCGAAAGTCCATCACCCCTAGGGCGACGGGGAGTCCATCTAAAGTCCCCAGACCGGTCTGGACGGCATCCGCCAGTTGGGTCTTGACCTGGGTATCCCGCAGGCGATCGGCATAGGCCTTGCGGTCTTTAAAGTTGAGCGGATCCTGGGGACGAATTTGGGTATCCAGGGGCTGCCAGGTGCCGGCATCCACCAACTGACGAATGCGCTCGTCACTAAAGATGCGATGGTGATGGCCACATTCACCACAGACCCAGTGGTTAGCTCGCAGATCCTTGGTGTAGGTCAGCACATCACACTGCTCACACTTAGTCCAGAGGCCATCGGCAATTTCCCGCTCGTGGTGATCTTCGCTGGGGGGACCAGACTTGCGGCGATTAGCAAACCAATCGAACAAAGACATATTTTCTGTGTTGGCTCAAGGGCGACAGAAACAACGGGACAGACTACCCCATAGGGTGCATTTTCCATCCTAGCGGGTTTAGGCCGTCTGCGATCGCTACCCTGCTCTGGCCCGCTGGGGTCAATTAACTAATTGTGAATGGCTGTGAAGCAGACCGGCGATCGCTGGCCCCTGGCCGTTAGAATAAAAACGTTGTTCCTAAGCGGTTAGCACTATGTCCGTTGAAACCGTTGGTAGCCCGCCCCCCGAGGCCGATCAGGTCCGCGCTGTGCTAGAACAGCGACTGCCCCAGATTATCGCCAGTTTCAACCAGATCCTGCGGGATCAGTACGGTGTTGTGGGGGTCAGTGTGGGAGGTTTTACGGTGGTTCCTAGCAGCAGCGAAGCTGTCGGCATTACCTGCGATCAAGACGGCTGCTCCATTGCCGAGGCATGATGGCTAGGGCCCATTGATCACCCCCGTGCTTGACTTAGCCAATCTATTTCCCTTTCCCCTGGATGACTTTCAGTATCAGGCCGTTGCCGCCCTGGATGGGGGAAAGTCAGTGGTAGTCTGTGCCCCCACCGGCTCGGGCAAAACCCTGGTGGGGGAATACGCCATTCACCGGGCCCTGGCCCATGGTCGTCGGGTGTTTTACACCACCCCCCTGAAGGCCCTGTCTAATCAAAAACTGCGGGACTTTCGCCAGCAATTTGGGGATCAACAGGTAGGTCTGCTCACTGGAGATCTCTCGATTAATCGGGAGGCGTCGATTGTGGTGATGACCACCGAGATCTTCCGTAACATGCTCTACGGCACCCGCATCGGGGAAACCGGCACCACCCTGCAACAGGTGGAGGCGGTGGTGTTGGATGAATGCCACTACATGAACGATCGCCAGCGGGGCACGGTGTGGGAAGAATCGATTATTTACTGCCCCCCCGAAATTCAACTACTGGCCCTATCCGCCACGGTGGAAAACAGCGGTCAACTGACGGACTGGCTGCAGCGGGTGCACGGTCCTACGGAGCTGATTTATTCCGATTTTCGGCCGGTGCCGCTGCAATTCCACTACTACACCAGCGGTCGCCTGGTACCCCTGCTAGATAGTAGCCAGACCAAGGTTAATCCCCAGCTCAAGAAACAACGCCGTCCCCAACGTCAGCCTGGTCGGCGGAGCGGCAATCGCATTGCCCTTGCCGCTGTGGTTGAGCAGTTGCGCCAACGAGATATGTTGCCCGCCATCTACTTTATTTTCAGCCGCCGGGGCTGTGACAAGGCGGTGGAGGAGGTCAGCCAACTCTCCCTGGTCACCCCGACGGAGGCCGTGGCCCTGCAGCAGCGCATTGATGCCTTCTTGCTGGCTAACCCGGAGGCGGGTCGGGCCGGCCAGGTTGAGCCCCTTTACCGGGGCATTGCCGCCCACCATGCCGGGATTTTGCCCCTGTGGAAGGGGCTAGTGGAGGAGTTGTTTCAAGCTGGTTTGATTAAGGTGGTGTTTGCCACGGAAACCCTGGCGGCGGGCATCAACATGCCCGCCCGCACAACGGTGATCTCTAGCCTCTCGAAACGCACCGACAGTGGCCATCGTTTGCTGACCGCTTCGGAGTTTTTGCAAATGGCCGGTCGAGCCGGACGCCGTGGCATGGACCAGCAGGGCCATGTGGTGACCGTTGAAAGCCCCTTTGAAGGCTGGCGGGAGGCGGTTCACCTGGCCACCTCCGGCGCCGATCCCCTGGTCAGTCAGTTCACCCCCAGCTACGGCATGGTATTGAACCTGTTGCAGACCCATAGCCTGGAGGAGGCCAAGGATTTAATCGAGCGCAGCTTTGGTCAATATCTGGCCACCCTGCACCTGCTCCCCCAGCAGGAGGAAATCGCCCGCATCGAGGCGGAGATCGATCATCATCGGACCCAGTTGGCGGCGGTGGACCTGGCCCTACTGGAGGATTACGCCAAACTCAAGGCCCGCTTGAAGGAGGAGCAGCGCCTGCTCAAGACCCTACAACAGCAGGCGGCCACCGTGCTGGCGGAGGATGTGGCTAAAATGGTGCCCTTTGCCATTGCTGGCACCCTGCTTTCCCTGAAGGGCAAACATATTGCCGTGGCCCAACCCCTGCCGGCGGTGCTGGTGGGTAAGGTTCCCGGTTCCGGCCAGTTCCCCTACCTGATTTGCCTAACCCAGGATAATCACTGGTATGTGGTCACCAGTGGGGATGTGGTGGGGCTCCATGCCGATATCCCCAGGCTGCGGGGGGTGGATGATCTGGGGATACCGGGGGACCTTACCCCCACGCCGGGGCAACATCGGCGGGGTACCGACCTGACCGCCGCCCTGGTGGGGGCCATGCCGGTACCGCCCACCCTGGAGGAGCTGGCCCCGGAGGTCAAACATCAACACGACCAGGTGTTAGCCCTGACCACTGAAGTAGACCAGCACCCTGCGGCCCAGTGGCACAACCCGGGGGCCTTATTAAAACGACAACGACACCTGGAAAACCTGCAGCAGGAGTTGGGAGATCGCCAGGCTAAACTGAGCCAGTACAGCGGCCGGTATTGGCAGGAGTTCCTGAATATCATGATGGTGCTGAAGCACTTTGAGGCCCTGGTGGATAGTCGCCCCACCGACCTGGGGGAAATGGCCGCCGCCATCCGGGGAGAGAATGAACTGTGGTTAGCCCTGGCCCTGGCCTCCGGACAGTTTGAGGGCCTCAATGCGGCCCAGTTGGCCGCCGCCTGCGCTGCCCTGGTGACGGAAAACTCTCGCCCCGATAGCTGGTGTCGCTACGATCTCTCCGGTGCCGTTGAGGAGTGCCTGGGGGGGCTGCATAGACTACGTCGCCAGCTGTTTCAACAGCAACATCGCCACCAGGTGATGGCACCGATTTGGTTGGAGTACGATCTGGTACCCCTGGTGGAGCAATGGGCCCTCCAGGTGGACTGGGTAACCCTCTGCGGCCACACCAGTCTAGATGAAGGGGATATTGTCCGGATTTTGCGGCGTACCCTTGATTTGCTATCCCAGATCCCCCATGTTCCCTACCTTAGCGATCGCCTGCGCCGCCATGCTCGAGAAGCTCGCGACCTCTTAAATCGCTTCCCCGTCAATGAGGATGGCGGAGATTAGCGAATTAGCAGGGTTCGGTCCATAGGGGCATTTCCCAAGGGCTGGCTGGCGCCACCCTCGCAATATTTATTCGGAAGATATTTTACAAAACGTTACCTCGTATTGACAAAAACCTTTGCTAGATCGCCATTTCTTGAGACACTGTTAGGAGCATGCTGTAGCTTTAATTATGTTACCCATGGCGGAGAACAGTCGAAACGGTTACCTCAACTCGACCTTTGATCGATTCACCGGTAATCCTTCGGACCAAAGCTAAAGCTATACTTGGCCCGACGATACACTTAGGGCACCCATGGGCCAGCCCCCCAAACTAGGAAAGAGTCGCTACATGGAATTTTCAATCGCAGCACTGTTAGCGAGCTTCGCTAAGGACAAAACCCTCACACTGAAAAACTTAGAAAAGAAACTTCACTGTACCAGTGATATGGCTCAGCGGGAACTACAAATCGCTGTGGATGCCCTGGAGCGTCTGGGGGTTCTGGTGAAGGACCGGGGTAAATATCGCCGTCAGTTGGCGGAAAATGTGGTGGAAGGCAAATTGCGCTGTTCTAGCAAGGGCTTTTGCTTTGCTATCCAAGACCAGGATGGCACCGAGGATATCTACGTGCGGGAGAACCACTTGAGTACCGCCTGGAACGGCGATCGGGTGCTGGTGAAGGTGACCAAAGAAGGGGTTGGTCGGCGTAGTCCCGAAGGGGAGGTGCAACTGATTTTAGAGCGCGCCAACGCCTCCGTCCTGGCCCGGGTAAAACGACAGGAGGAGGAGTACCGGGCCGTGCCCCTGGATGACCGCCTCCTGTTTGAGTTGCAGCTCATGGTCAACGACATTGATCTGGAGACGGCGGTTGATCAATTAGCCCATGTGGAAATTGTCCGCTATCCCCTTGGTCAAAGTCTGCCCCTGGGGCGGGTAGCCCAGGTGTTAGGCAGCGATGCAGAGACCGCCTCAGATATTGATATTGTCTACTGCAAACACGACCTACCCCGAACCTTTTCCGGGGCAGTGCTAGCGGCGGCGGCGGAGTTGCCGGCGCGAATCCGCAAAACTGACCTGAAGGGTCGGCTGGATCTCCGTCAAAGCCTAACCCTGGCGATCACCGGGCCCCAATCCCAGGTGGTGGACGATGCCCTTACCCTGGAGAAGGATCAGGCCGATCGCTGGCGCCTGGGTATCCATATTGTCGACATCGCCCAGTACGTTACCGCCCATGGGGCGATCGACCATGAAGCCGCTAAGCGAGGCAGTGCGGTCTATCTGGGCAGCGAGGTAGTACCCCTGTTGCCACCGGGTCTGATGGACGGACTGGGTTCCCTCAGCGTCGGTAAGGACCGGTTAGTACTTTCGGTGCTGGTTACCCTGGATGACCGCGGCAAGATATTGGAGTACGAGGTGCAGCCAGCGGTGATTAGCCTCGACTATCAAATCACCTACGCTGAAGCCCATGGGGTTTTGGAACGGGACAATCAGGAGGTCCTGGCATCCCTTGGCATCGACGCCAAGGCCATGAAAACCTGGGAACCCATTTTTGATCTGATGGATAACCTCCTTTACCTGAGTCAGGCGATCAAACGCCAACGCCTGCAGCGGGGCTCCTTTGAGCTCAACCTGCCGGAATATGATTTTCCCGTTGATGCCCAGGAACCCCTAGCCCATTATCGATCGCCCAAGTTTCAATACGATGATGAGGGCCTGCTGGGGGTGATGGTGGTATCTAAGGGTGGGCTGTCCCGGGCGATCGTCAGCGAGTGTATGGTACTCGCCAATCAACTGGTGGCCCAACACCTCAAGGCCCTCGGGGTACCGGCCCTCTACCGGTTGCATCGAGCCCCCGAACTCACCGAGGTACAGGAACTAATCAAGCTGGTGGAAAACATGGGGTTGTCCCTGGGTCTGGCCAATCCAGAGGCGGTGGAACCCCTCGATTACCAGATCTTTGTGCAGCAGTTTGCCAGCTCAGAGCAGGAGAAAATCCTTACCTACCTGCTGTTGGAAACCATTCAACCCGCCTTCTACGGGACCCACCCCGGCCTGCACTTTGGGTTGGCCCTGGGTGAAGCCTACACCCATTTCACCTCGCCATCCCAGCGTTACGCTGACCTGGTTATTCAGCGAATTTTACACGCCATCTTCGAGGCGGGTCGCGATCGGCGCACCACCCGGTCTAAGGAGGTGGTCAATCTGCGCCATAGTTCCTGCCATGGCCAGGTGGGTTGGAATATTTTACCCCCAGAGATTCAACACGAGCTGGAGGATGACCTGGGGCGACTGGCTATTCACCTGACCGAGCGGGAGCGGTTAGCCCAGGAGGCGGAATCCGATCTCGAAGGGCTGAAAAAAGCCGAATTTATGCGGTCCCACACCGGGGAGGTTTTCCACGGCCTGATTACCGGAGTGCAGTCCTACGGGTTCTTTGTGGAAATTGAAGACCTGCTGGTGGAGGGGCTGGTGCACGTTAGTTCCCTCAAGGATGACTGGTACGAGTACCGAGCCCGTCAGCAAAAGCTGGTGGGTCGCAAGAACCTGCAGCAGTATTGCCTTGGGGATCAGGTGGATGTCCAGGTGAAAAGTGTTGACTACTACCGTCAGCAAATTGATCTGGTGGCGGTGGGGGGCGGTAGCCGGTTATCCGAGGATGAGGCCCAGATTGAGGGGGAGGAGCTGCCTGAGGATCTAGGCCAGGATGATGCCCCCTTAGCCAGGGTAGGGGATGGGGACGAGTAGGTTGAGGGGCTAGCCCCCGATCACCCCTGTCCTGGAGCCACCCTATGGCAGAATCAAACCATCCCCTGATTTTGGGGGTCACCGGAGCTTCGGGGCTAGTCTACGCGGTGCGGGCCCTGAAACACCTACTTAGTGACGGGTGGAGTGTTGATTTGGTGGCCTCTAAGGCCACCCGCATGGTGTGGCAGGCGGAGTTGGGCTTGACCATGCCCCTTGCCCCCCCGGCCCAGAGTCAATTCTGGCGAGATCAAGCCGGTGTCGGTGAGGCTGGGGATCTGCGCTGTCATCCCTGGGGGGATGTGGGGGCCGCCATCGCCAGCGGATCCCATCCTACCGCCGGCATGGTGGTGATGCCCTGCAGCATGAGCACCGTGGGTCGTTTGGCCGCAGGCCTCAGCAGCGATCTATTGGAACGGGCCGCCGATGTTCAACTCAAGGAGGGACGGAGGCTGGTGATTGTCCCCCGCGAGACCCCCTTCAGCCTGATTCACCTGCGCAACCTGACCACCCTGGCGGAGGCCGGAGCCCGCATTGTGCCGGCGATTCCTGCCTGGTACCATAGGCCTGAAACCATTGAGGATTTGGTGGATTTTGTGGTAGCCCGGGCCCTCGATCAGGTGGGCATCGACTGTGTACCGCTGCGCCGCTGGCAGGGCCATCTGCCCCCCTAGGCCAGTCCTGATTCCGCCTTCCACGCTAGGATAATCTCACCGCTGAAAGGACTATCCCATGGCTACCCTCCGCCTTGTTGTGATCCTGCTGGCCCTAGGGGCCGTGCTCCTACTAACGGGGCAAAATCTCAGTCCCGCCCTACCCTTGGTCTTTCTGGGGCGGCAGGTTGTGGTCTTGCCCCTGGGGGTCTGGCTGGGGGGGGCGATCGCCCTGGGGTCCCTTACCACCCTGGTGATGACCCTGCTAACCGGTGGTAGGCCCCGCCCCCCTCGCCGTCATCGCTATCCCTCCCCCCAGGCCTTCTATGAATCCTCTACCACCGGCTCTGGGGGTGATGCCAGTCGGGCCGCGCGGGCGGCGGCGGTCAGCCCAGGTACCAATGGTGGCGAATGGCAATCCTGGACTAATCTTCGTTCCCCCGCCCAGTGGGATAACTGGGAGGCCCTCAGCCAGGCCCCTAAACCTGAGATCACCGCCACCCCTCCAGGCCGTTCTAATAGCTGGTTTGGCCGCCGTCCCGCCCCCACCAATGACCAGGTGGAAACCTCCCTGCAGGAATTAGCCAGGGACTGGGGCGATCTGGAGCGGCGCCGTTACCGTGCCCCCGGAGTCAGCCCCGTGGAGGATAGCCTGGAGGAAATCACCCAGGGTTGGGAGGATATCGAAGCTGCCACCGCCTCGCCGGTGACCCCAGGCCCAGGCGGTTCTAATCAACGGGGGTCTATGTATTCCTACGGCTATGGCGATCGCTCCCTGGGGGGCCAGACCGATGCTATCTATGCCCCCCCCGATCGCGGCGACTACGCCCCTCCAGGGGGGGAGCAGGAGGACGGGGAGGACTGGTTCTCCACCGACTCCCGTGATTCTGGAGAGGCTGACCCTACCCCACCAGAGGAGGAGGGCGTGGTGGATGCCGATTACCGGGTTTTGATTCCACCGCCGCCCGCCCCGCCGTCACCAAACTGGCACACCGGGGATCAACCCGGATAAACTTACCCGTAGTACCAGCCTCCTACTTTCTATGGTTTCAGCTCCAGCCTGCCTGCCCCCCTTTGCCCAACGCCTGGGGGAACCCCTGACTAAATTGCCGATTACGGTGCTGCAGATTAACCTGGGGCGACGGTGTAATCTGGCCTGCCAACACTGCCATGTGGAGGCCGGCCCCAAGCGCACCGAGGAGCTGTCTGCCGAGGTCTGCGATCAACTGATGGCGGTGATTGAGGGCTTTTCCCAGTTACAAACCGTGGACCTGACCGGCGGTGCTCCCGAGATCAACTACGGCTTTCGTCCCCTGGTGGAAACCGCCCGCCGGGCTGGCAAGCGGGTGATGGTGCGGACTAATTTGACAGTTTTCTTTGAGCCGGGCTACGGCGACCTACCGGATTACTTTGCCCGGCATCAGCTCCAGGTGGTGGCTTCCCTGCCCTGTTACCTGGAGGACAACGTCGATCGCCAACGTGGCGCCGGGACGTACGACGCCTCCATCCAGGCTTTGCAATGGCTTAACCGCCTAGGGTATGGCCACCAGCCCCAACTCCAGCTGGATTTAGTCTATAACCCCGCCCTACCCCAGGGGTCAGAGTTCTGCCTCGCCCCTGACCAGCAGGCCCTCACCCTAGACTATAGGCGCTATCTGCAGGAACACTTTGGCATTGTCTTTAACCAGCTTTATACCCTGACCAATTTACCCATTGGTCGGATTCAGCAACACCTGGAGCGCCGACACCTTTATGGGCCTTACTTGCACTTTTTAGCCCAGCACCATAATCCGGCCACCGTGGCCAAGCTGATGTGCCGTAATCAGCTGTCCGTTGACTACCGGGGCTATCTCTACGACTGTGACTTTAACCAGATGGCGGGGGTTAATGCGGTCAATGGCCAACAACAGCCCTTAATGCTAGCGGATCTGTTAGCCGCCAATAGTCTAGAACTGGTGTCCCTGGTGCAAACCCGGCCCTACTGCTACGGCTGTACGGCGGGTAGTGGTTCTAGTTGCGGAGGGGCCCTAGTTTAAGTCCACAGATTAATCGCACCCGTAGAGTGGGAAGGAGAAGGGACAATGGCAGCACCGTTTAGCGTGGGCGATCGGGTCCGGTTAGTGGCGTTACCCAGTTACCTGAAAACCGCCGAGCCCATGCCCATGTTGAAATCGGCAACCCTTTTAGCAATTGGTGACCAGGGGGTAGTTTTGAACCATCGACCCGGGGGCTATTGGGGGGTGAGGTTTGGGCCAGGGGCGTTTTTGATCGATGGTCAGTTTCTAGAAAAGCTTACGGACCCTTAGCAGCTCTAGCTACCTGTACATGATATGGCTGAGCCTAGGGATTGCACCGGCCTGCGGATAACCCGGGCCCACTTTCCAGCCCTGTGTCACCTTACGGAGCTGGGGTTTCAGTTTGACCTCAGCCAGGCCCCTCACAACCCCAGCTTTAAGTACGATAACGGCTATATCCTTCAGCGGGGGGACCGGGCAGTGGCCAGTGGGTGGGTCAACAACGTCAGCTGCCAAGGGGATGGGGTTGACCTGGCGGTGGCGGCGGTGGGGATTGTCACCACCCACCCGGCGGAGCGGGGGCAGGGCTATGGGTTACAACTGATGGCTGAATTGCTCACTGGGGCACAGCAGGAGGGCTATGACCTGTCCCTGGTGTTTCCCTGGCGGGAGGATTGGTACGCCAGGGTGGGCTACACCGCTGTCCATACCCCCTATCGCCGTCTCGACCTGGCCACCCTGCAGCAGATGGGGCCCCATTTCCCTCATCGGGTTCGGACTTTTCGGGCTGATCAGGATGGGGCGGCGGTGGCGGCGATACATCGCTGTTTCAGTGGCCAGTACGTGGGCCCCCTGAGGCGCGACTATGGCAGCTGGCCCTGGGGTCTGGATCAAAAGGGGCCGGTACTGGTGGCGGAGGCGGCGGGGGAGGTGGTGGCCTACCTGGTCTGGCGACCCCTGAATGCCAACCATGGCACCGGCCCCTACGGCCTTAAGGTACGGGAGTTTGGCTGTCGGCCCGGCCAGGAGGCGGGGGTAGATGCCCTGCTCTGCGCCCTGGCGCCCTGGCTGGAGGAGGCGGAGTTTAGGGTCCTCTACCAGGAGGATCTCTATCCTTCCAGCCTGCCGGCGGTGGCTAGTCCGCCGCCCTACCAAGACTTCGCCCTGCCCAGCGGTGAGCGCTACTGGGCCGCTGACCAGGCCATGGTGCAGATGTATCGGCTACTGAACCTGCGATCGCTGCTACGCAAACTCACCCCGGTCTGGAACCGCCGCCTTAACCGACCGGGCCAATGCTGGCAGGATATTTTCACCCTGGAAAACACCACCGGGGCACCCCAAGGCCCCTACACAGTCCGCTTTGTCGCTTCAGGGGCGGAGATCACCCTGGACCAGGCCGAGTTTCTTGCCCTGTTTGTGCTGGCCGCCACCGACTGGCCCACTACCTACCTTACCGCCCTCCCCCCCTGTAGTGATGAAGAGATGGCGGCGATGCAACGGCTTTTTCCCAAAAGGCGGTTTATTTACTGGGACACCGACTCGTTCTGAATTCCCCCAGGTCAACTAGGATGGCCCCAGCCTGGGGCAACAGAGGCATACTTTAGGGGTGGGGCCATTAAAGTAAATCAAATGTGCAATCAAGATGCTGGGGATCATTTCTAGTATAGTGTTCTAGCACTCTGTAATGAGTGAATCACTGAACCGAGTTGGCTTCATCAATATGGTTATAAATAAGCATGTTTAATATTAAAAACCCATGGAAACTAGCTATCTATTTACCGCCCTGCATTATCTTCAATTTTTTAATTCTTCAGGTTTTCTTCATTAAAAGGCAAGATTCCCCCTTTGATACTTTTTATTTCTATTACTGTCTTTTGCTTACCGGCTACTTCCTCACCAAGGGGCTAATCTTCATCGCTCTTTACCTGAACCAGCGTCGTACCCCCCAACTGGCCACCATTGCTGAGGCAGACTGGCCCGGTTTGACGGTGATTGTGCCGGCCTACAACGAGCAGGAGGTAATTGGGGCCACCCTGAGCTCCCTACTGGCGGTAGATTACCCCGACCTGCGGATCATCGTGGTAGATGATGGCTCCAGCGATCGCACGGGGGAGGTGGTCATGGCCCTGGCGAATCCTCGCATCACCTATGTGCGGCAGGAGAACCAGGGCAAGGCCCAGGCTCTGACCCAGGGGATCGCCCTGGTGACAACCGACTATACCCTGATGGTGGACGCCGACTGCCTGTTTCCCCCCGATAGCTTCAAGCTAGCGATTCGCTATCTGATCGGCCAGGGGGACGATGCGGTGGGGGGTGCCCTGACGGTGGCCAATCCGCGATCGCCCCTAGCCCACCTACAGCTGATCGAGTACGGCGAAGACACCCTGCTGTTTCGCCGCTTCCTCAGCCGGTTTCGTTGGCGTCAGGCAGATCGCACCCAGGATGTCATTCCCGGTGCCCTGGGCCTGTTTCGCACCGCCGCCCTGCGATCGGTGGGGCCCCTCTGTGGTGAGGTGCTAGCGGAGGATGTGGAGCTCACCGCCCGTTTAGTGGAACACCACTATCGCCTGAGTTTTTGCCCCTACCTGGTGGGGGCCACCATTGTCCCAGAGACCCTGCCAGCCCTCAACAAACAACGAAAACGTTGGGTACAGGGCTACCTGCAGGTGGTGATCCGCCAGCTGGGACGCTGGCGGCAATTGCCCTCCCGATCTCGCTACCATTTGGCGTTTTTACTCTATAAGGTGATCTATTGGCCCCTCACCTTTGTCCTATCCTGGATCTACGTGGGCCGAGCCCTGCTGCTGCAAGACTGGTATCTGCTGGGGTTGGTGCTGCTGGCCCAGGGGTTTCCCTTTACCCTGCAGGGGCTGCTGAGGTTTTGCAACTACGGCTTCAAGACCCACCTGCTCTACGGCTTTACCTATGGTTACTTCCTCTTGACTAACCGCACCTACTACCAAATTCACCTGTTCTTTCGTCCCCAACCCCGTTGGGAATCCTATCATCGCTTTGCCCTACCTTCCACCGCCAGTCCCCGTCGGGGGTGATATGGTCCTGGACCTGGAACCTCTGCGTGCCATTCTCACCACCATGGAGCGCACGACCATGGCCCTTGATGACCGGGGGGCAGAGTGGCTTTATCGATACGTCCACCAGCGTCCCACGCTACGGCGCACCCTGGATGTGGGTTTGGGGGAGGGGGCCTCCGCCATGGCAGTGATGCTAGCCACGGGGGGACGGCACACGGCGATCGATAGCCTTCAATTTACCCGGGCGGGGCTGCGCAACCTGGCTCGCTTCGGTTTGCTCGACCGCCTGGAGCTGCGGGCGGAGCTGGCCTGCCTGGCCCTGCCAGAGCTGTTGCGGGCGGGGCGACGGTTTGACTACAGCTTTCTTGACGCTGGTGGCAAGCTGGATGACCTGTTTGTAGACTTCCAATACCTCAGCGCCATGACGGTTCCCGGCGGGGTGATCCTAATTCCCGATGATGATCGGCCAACGGTGCTGAAGTTTCTTGCTTACCTGCGGCATAATCGGCCTGACTGGCAACTGTCCCCCACCCCAACGGGGGTGCGAATTACCATTGCGGAACGGATCGGTGAGCAGGATCGGCGCTCCTGGGGAGACTTCCATGACTTTTAAGCCAGCGACGGATCTGACTATCCTGGCCCCGGCGGGTAGCGGCGACTGGCATCAGGAGTGGGCCGAGGGAGAGGTGATTCGGCGGCCAGATCGGGTGATTCTACGCACCAATGGACAGGGACAGGCCCTGCGGGCGGGGGTGGAGCTACGGCCTGCCCTCCACCTGGGGCAGCAAAACCTGATAATCCAGCTGCGGGTCGACTCCCTAGCCGACCTCCAGAGGCTTGAGTTAAGGCTAGCTGCCCAGGCCGGCGATCGGCATCACTACGTGAGCCTACCTATCCCCTTCCTAGGAGACCTTGAAGCCAATTTCCTGCCAACGGGGGAATGGAGCCCCCTGCACCTATCCCTGGCCCATGGGCAGCGCTATCCCCTGAGCGAGTTTGAGGCAGAGGCGCCCATGACTTACCTGCAGGTAATGTTGGAGGATCGGGGTGGCCAGCCGGTGGAGGTGCAGATGGGGGAGATCGCCGCCCAGCCTCGCCCCCGACAGGGGTACATTTCCCTGCACTTTGATGATGGTTATTGGCACCATGGCCAGCAGCTGCCTCAGTTACTCCAGGCCCATTCCACTCCCCAGGCGCCCCTCAAGGCTACCGCCTTTTTAATGCCCCGCCACCTCAACCAACCCGGTCACCTCAGCCTGGCGGATAGCCAGCGCCTGGCCCAAGACTACGGTTGGGAACTGGGGGCTCACCACAGTCAGCCCCTAACCACCATGGCACCCACCTACTTGGCCGAAGAACTGAGCTATACCCTGGAGATGTTTCAAACCCAGGGTTGGACCCGGGGGCCGGTGCACTTCGCCTACCCTCTGGGCAAGGTAAATCGCCCCTGTCGGCAGGCTCTGACTGCCTATTTTGCCAGTGGTCGGTTGATCTCCGGCGGTCCAGAGACCCTGCCACCGGCGGACTGGTACCGGTTACGGGCCATCAACGTTACCCCCCTACTGTCGGCCCAGGATCTGGCTGACCTGGCCCAACGAGCCGTACACCATGGGGCCTGGGCCATCTACATGTTTCATCACATTGTAGAACAACCCCGTTTACTGACAGAGTATGCCCGGAGCGAGTTGGAATCCTTTCTAGCCTTCCTTCGGGACCAGGGCTACGGAACCACGGCTATCGCCGACCTATACGGGTCAAGGCTAACCAGGCCAGACCCGTAAGCCCAGCCTGGTAAAGTTTAAGGCTCTTCAGGGGCTGGGGGGGCCACTACCTCAGCCTCCACCACCGCCTCTGGGGCTGGGGGGGCCGCTACCTCAGCCTCCACCACCGCCTCTGGGGCTGGGGGGGCCACTACCTCAGTCTCCACCACCGCCTCTGGGGCTGGGGGAGCCACTACCTCAGTCTCCACCACCGCCT
>JBEIUS010000162.1:0-7149 GCA_040374235.1 Leptolyngbya sp.
AGGGCAAGGCCGCTCTCTGGACACCCGCACACTTCTCGGCCTCGGTCGGTGGCGCACCGATAGAGGTTTTGAAGCGCTATATTCAAGACCAAGAAAAGCCGCCCTAAAAGGGCCGGGCTTGTATCCCATTATTTTTGGTCAGGAGCCCTGGCCACCGACGCCCTCACCCTTAGGAAGCTGCTCCTCAAGCCGCAAAGGTCTGGCAAAGCGCAGCGCGATCGCTAACCTAGCTGAGGATAATTATCCTGATGGGCAGCCCTTTGCCCATCCTACCCATGGATAGGGGATGCCGCCATCCTCGATCACTTCACCCTAACGGTTCAGGTTGAGCCCTAGCTAGAACCAAGGAGAATCCATCATGATCCCCTTAGGCCCGCTTAAAAGCTGAGCTTGAGGTGGTGGCCATTGCCCTGGCTGTAGTCGGGCACCTCGATCTGCACCGCCGGGGCCTTCCAGATGGTCTGCAGGTAGTCTCGGATGGAGCGATCGCTGGAAAACCTGCCCATGCGGGCTACGTTCAGCAGGGACATGCGGCTCCAGTGATCCCTATCCAGAAAGGCGCGGCTGACCCGGTCCTGGCACTCCACGTAGGCGGCATAGTCGGCCAACACCAGGTATTCATCCCGGTGGAGCAGGCCATCAACCAGGGGCTTAAACAGGTTGCCATCGCCATGGGAGAAAAAGCCAGAGGCGATGCGATCTATAGCCAACTTTAACTCGGGGTGGCCGCCATAGTTGTCCCAGGGATTGTAACCGGCGGCCTTGCGGGCCAGCACCTGGTCGGCGGTGAGCCCAAACAGGAAGAAATTATCCGACCCCACCGCCTCGCGAATCTCGATGTTGGCCCCATCCAGGGTGCCGATGGTGAGGGCGCCATTCATGGAGAACTTCATGTTGCCGGTGCCGGAGGCCTCCTTGCCGGCGGTGGAGATCTGCTCCGACAGGTCCGCCGCCGGGTAGACCCGCTGGGCAAACTTGACGTTGTAGTCGGTCATGAACACCACCTTGAGGCGGCCCCCCACGTCAGGATCCTGGTTCACCACCTCGGCAATGGCGTTAATCAACTTGATGATCAGCTTGGCGGTCCGATAACCGGGGGCCGCCTTACCGCCAAACAGGAAGGTGCGGGGGGTGACCGCCAGGCCAGGGTTAGCCTTAATCCGGTTGTAAAGGGTGATGATGTAAAGGGCATTCAGGTGCTGGCGTTTGTACTCGTGGATGCGCTTGGCCTGAATGTCGAACAGGGAGGTAGGGTCCACGGCGAGGCCGTAGTGGTGCTGGATGTAGTCCGCCAGGTCCTGCTTCACCGCCAGTTTCACCTGGCGAAACTGCTGGCGAAAGTCGCCGTCGTAGACCCAGTTCTCCAATTGGCGCAGATCATCCAGGTTTTTGATCCATCCGGTGCCGATTTTCTCCTGAATCAGGCTGCTCAGGCGAGGGTTACTCAGCACCATAAAGCGGCGGGGGGTGACGCCGTTGGTGACGTTGGTGAACTTCTCGGGGTAGAGCTCGTAGAAGTCCCGCAGCACGGTTTGCTTCAACAGTTCACTGTGCAGGGCCGCCACCCCATTGATGGCAAAGCTGCCCACGCAGGCCAGGTGGGCCATGCGAACGTAGCGATCGCCGCTGTCATCAATAATCGATAGCCGCTGCAGCCGCTCAGGATCATCGGGAAACCGCATCCGCACCTGATCTAGAAACCGCTGGTTAATTTCGTAGATAATCTCCAGGTGACGGGGCAGTACCGTGGCAAACATGGCCAGGGGCCAACGCTCCAGGGCCTCCGGCAGCAGGGTGTGGTTGGTGTAGGCAAAGCTGTGGGTGGTGATCTGCCAGGCCCGGTCCCAATCAAAGCCATGGACATCGATCAGCAGGCGCAGCAGCTCCGCCACGCCAATGGTGGGGTGGGTATCGTTGAGCTGGATGGCAAACTGTTCGGGGAACCGTTCCAGGGGGAGATTTTGCTGTTGCAGCAGGCGGATCATGTCCTGCAGGGAGCAGGAAACAAAGAAGTACTGCTGCTCCAACCGCAGTTGTTTACCCTGGTGGGAGTCATCATTGGGGTAGAGCACCTTGGTGATGTTTTCGCAGGCGCTCTTTTCCTGCACGGCGCCAAAGTAGTCCCCCTGGTTGAAGGCGGCAAAGTCAAAGGATTCCGGTGCCTCCGCCTTCCACAGGCGCAGGGTATTGGCGGTATTGGTCTGGAAGCCCAAAATCGGGGTATCGTAGGGCACCCCCTTGACCAGCTTGTAGGGCAGCCAACGCACCCGGTAGCGACCCTGATCATCGGTGTAGGCCTCGGTGTGGCCGCCAAACTGAACGTAGAGCGCCGCCTCGGGCCGGGCAATTTCCCAGGGGTTGCCGTAGCGCAGCCACTGATCGGTGACTTCCACCTGCCAGCCCTCCCGGATCGCCTGATCAAAGATGCCAAACTGGTAGCGGATGCCGTAGCCGATCGCCGGCACCTCCAGGGTGGCCAGGGAGTCAATGTAGCAGGCCGCCAGCCGCCCCAGGCCGCCGTTGCCCAACCCCGGCTCCTCCTCCTGCTCCAGCAGGGCGGCGAAGGGCAGCCCCAACTCCTCCATGGCCTGCTTGACGCTGTCGTAGAGCCCCAGGTTGATCAGGTTGTTGCCCAGGTGGGGCCCCAGTAGGAACTCCGCCGATAGGTAGGCGACGGTGCGAGGGGCCCGCTCCAGGTAGGTTTGGCTGGTGTTGAGCCAGCGGTTGATCAGGCGATCGCGCACCGTGTAGGCCAGGGCCAGATAGTAGTCATGGCGGGTGGCGATTTTAGGAAACTTGCCCTGAATGTAGAACAGGTTATCGAGAAAGGCCCGTTTCAGGGTTTCCACACTGGTGCCGGTGCGATCGTCCTCAATCTGAATCGGGGGGTTAAGGGCGCTGACCATGATCATCTCCGGATGGGTAGGGGTTGGCAGTAGAAGGGCCTGGATTTAGGCCTGGACAGGAACGCTATAGGGCACTTGATTGGGCAGGGGCTGCCCCCGGGAAAAGGCCGTAATACTTTCCAGGGTGGTGGTGGCAATGTTGGCCAGGGCGTTGCGGGTGAGAAAGCCCTGATGGGCGGTAATGATCACGTTGGGAAAGGACTGCAGCAGCTGGAAGATGTCATCCTGGATGATGGTGGCCGACAGGTCCTGGAAGAACAGTTCATCCTCCCGTTCGTAGACGTCGATACCCAGGTAGCCAATCTGGCCAGCTTTGATGCCATCAATCACCGCTGCGGTATCAATTAACCCCCCCCGGCTGGTGTTGATTAGCATTACGCCGGGTTTCATCTGGGCAATGGTGGCCCCATTGATCAGGTGGTGGGTGGCCGGTAGCAGGGGGCAGTGCAGGGAGATGATATCCGCCGCCGCCAGCAGCTCGGGCAGGTCAACGTAGCGGGCCCTGGAGAACTGTTCAAATTGCGGGTTGGGATAGGTATCATAGCCTAGCAGGGGGCAGCCAAACCCCGCCATAATCTGGGCAAAGGCCAGGCCAATCTTACCGGTACCCACCACCCCCACCTGACAACCGTGCAGGTCAAATCCGATCAGGCCCTCCAGGGAGAAGTTATCGTCACGCACCCGGTTGTAGGCCTTGTGGAGTTTACGGTTAAGGTTAAGGATCAGGCCCACCGCCAGCTCCGCCACGGCGTAGGGGGAGTAGGCGGGCACCCGCACCAGCTTTAACCCCAGCCGGTGGGCGCAGTCCAGATCCACCATGTTAAAGCCGGCACAGCGCAGGGCCAGCAGGCGGGTCCCCTGGTCCCAGAGGCGGGTGAGGGTGGGGGCGTCGGCCTGGTCGTTGACGAAGAGGCAAACCACCGGATAGCCCGCCGCCAGCACCGCTGTTTCAGCGTTCAGGGACACCTCTAGAAAATGTAAATCGTGCTGGTAGTGGGTATTGCAGGCCGTAAAGGACTGGCGATCGTAGGATTGGCTGCTAAAAAAAACGACGTTCATGGTGTCGACCCTCCAGGACTTCGTCAAATTTAACCCAACTAATGTCCAGTCAACGTTCCAGGTCGGGGTGGCAGTAGAGCCAATCCTGGTAACGTTGCCAGAGGGTTGAGGCAGTCATGGGAACGTCGCCATCCTGGTCTAGATCAATCTGACCAAAGGCCTCCACCAGGGCGGCTAACTTCTCCGCTGGAATTAATGTCTGCAACTTCTCCGGCACCTCAACCTTGATCGGGTGGCTCACCATAGCTTCACGTTCCCTCCCTCAGGGGATCAATTCAGTCGATCTATACAAAACCCTGGCCAGGCCAGTCTTGATCCGTTGACTGCAGTCTAGTCAGCCAACCCCAAGAACAGCTTAAGGATAATTTGTCGTCCTATTAAGGCCCTGTGAATTAATCCTAAGGGCTAGTCCCAATGGCGCTGGGATGGAAGTGACCCGCCATAATCTCAGCTTAATTGTGCTGTTTTACATTGCAGAGGGAATCTGTCAAGCCATAGCCTTCAAGCCATAGTCTTAATTAGGTGCCGCCATGAATTCTAGCTCTAGACTGGCTGCCCCCCAGGGTAAGGCAGTCCCCCGGGTAGTAATAAGTTTGGGTTTTTCCGGCCTCTGCCCCTGACTCCCTGATTAGCTTAAGGAGTTACCCATGGCGCCCCTGGCCCACCGGACTAAAATTGTCGCCACCATTGGCCCCGCTAGCGATCATACCGACACCCAGGTACTGCTGGATGATGGCTTGCTGGAACTGCAGGTGGAGGCCGTTGAGGCTCCAGCGGTGATCTGCCGGGTGGTGACGGGGGGATCTTGAAAAGCCATAAGGGGGTGAACCTGCCCAGCCTCACCCTACGGCTGCCCTCCATGACTGAAAAGGATCGCTAGGACCTGATCTTTGGCGTCGAGCAGGGGGTGAATATTGTCTCCCTCAGCTTTGTGCGTCAGGCCCAGGACCTTCAGGATCGGTACTCTACAACTCGAACTGTTGATCAGGATCAATTCCTTGGGCTCTCAACAGGGCTTCTAACTGTTCAGCCCGTCGCTGGGCCTGTTCCTTAGCCTGGCGCTCTAGGGCTTCAGCCTGTTGGGCTTGTTCCTTAGCCTGGCGCTCTAGGGCTTCAGCCTGTTGGGCTTGTTCCTTAGCCTGACGTTCTAGGGCCTCAGCCTGCTGGGCTTGTTCCTTGGCCTGACGTTCTAGGGCCTCAGCCTGCTGGGCTTGTTCCTTGGCCTGGTGTTCTGCCTCCTCCGGCAGGGGAATTAGCTGCCCTGCCGGGGTAAACCAGCGCAACTGCTGACCATGAATGCCCAAATACAACTGAAGCTGCTCACTCCATAGCCATCCTGCCTCAGTGGCAGGAATTGGCTGATAGCGGCCATTGATCAGGTGAAACCCGGCAAACTCTAAGGTCTCAGGATGGAACCAAAAATACTCTGGTACTCGCCAGATATCTTGGTACAGATCTTTTTTTGTGCTCCGATCGACGCTAGCGGTGGAGTTAGAAAGCAGTTCAATCACCAGGTTGGGGTATTTGCCGCCTTCTTCCCAAATGGTCCAACTGCGGCGATCGCGATTTTCTACCCCTAGCACCACAAATACATCCGGGCCGCGGAAATCCCGTTGTTTAAGTTGTTGCTGGTTGTAATAGACCGTCAAATTACCTGAGATATAAAAATTGTCACGATCGCGCCACCAATACTTGAGCAAACGAATCAACAGGTCAATTTGATTGCGGTGCCAATCAGTTTCCAAAGGGGGTTCGTCGCTATCGAGGTTGGTTGGCAGCGAAGCAGCCTCAGCCAGGGGTTCATCGATGGGAGATGGGGTGGCATCTAGAAGAACCATGACAAAACCCTCACCAAGATTACTTTCAGTATAGCCATCAATACATGGATACTGCATGACTGAAGGTATGATGTACCCCGTAACCTGGAACAGCTCCTAAATCAGGGCTGCAACCCTAGAAATTAGGGTTCAAGAATTTTGACTAGAATTCGCAACAGGTCTTCCAAATCGGCGGGGACACGGTAGAGATCGAGATCCTGGGTTACTTCACGGGTTTGGCGATCGAACTGGCCAAACTGCCAGATATTTCCCGTTGAAATTGCCCCTTGCAGGACAGCCTGTTCGGACTCAATCCATTGATCCAGTGCAATCAATTCGATCGCCAGTTGCACAAAGCCCCGCTCCAGGTCTTCGTTTTTGGCTTCAATAACCAAAAATGTTTGACCGTTCTGAAGCAGGTAATCGAGGGAGCCTTTAAGTTGGTTGCTAACGGCAACGGGATACTCAACATTGAGGGTGGCTTGGGTGTAGTGCAACACATCTGTTAGCACTGGGGCAATCAAAAATTCGCGACGTGCCATTTCGCTGGTGAGGCTGAGGCGGGGCAGGCTCTCTTGGATGCGGTTTTTAAGATCGGTGAGGCGATTGAGGCTGCCGGAATAGCGAGGTAAATCCAAGCAGCGACGTTGGAGAGAAGCATTAAAGTAAGCCAGGATGTCCTGCGGAGCAAAGTTGAGTTTGAAGTAGTCGGCAAAGGTGTAGGACTGATCATGCTGAATAATCGCGGGTCTGGTCATGGGGAATGACTCCTGAGGGAATCGGCCAAAATAGGAGCGAGATGCTGTCGATTCTCCTATGATGCTTCAAAGTCCCAGGGCTGTGGCGCTTGGGCTGGCCATCGCCTGGTTTTCCATTCTCCCACGGGGGTATCAACGTAAGACGAAAAGTATTTATACTTATTGCCTCTTGTCCCAATCTAAGGTGATGCCCTATCCCCTCCGGGGTGCTTCGCGAACGACAGGCTCAGGGCGAGTGGTTTTCAGCGCGTTCGGGCTGAGCTTGTCGAAGCCCCTGACCCAACTTGTCTCGGGTTAAGTTGATATCCTCCGACGGGGGTGATCAGCTGGAATCGGTAAAGCCGCTAACCCGGAGGGGCGTTCTGGCTTGCCTCCACCCTCCTATAGGTGACCAGGGCCATAAGACCCTGATTACCTAGGGGCTCTCTGGGGTTGATAGGGGTTCAGGAGCCGCCACATTCAGCACCGGATTTTGGGAAAAGAACCCGTGGGACATAATTTTGAACCCGGCCTTGTGGACGGTCATGATCGGCCATTCTTCGGGGCGAGGAATATGGGTCACGCCCTGGGTATACCACACCACCACATCCTGACTCACCAGGGGTTGAT
>JBEIUS010000091.1:0-13295 GCA_040374235.1 Leptolyngbya sp.
AAGATTCTCAATAGCCCTGTCTGAAAAGCCTATGCTTCCGTTAGGCGATCTAGGCTCGAAACACTATCTCTGGTACAAGAGTTCTAAAATGAGAATTGCTGCAGTTGGGCAACGCTGGATAACAGTTAGTCCAAACTAGAGAGGCTAACCTACCGGCGATCGCCTACTTCTGCTACATGGTTGATCAGCAGGGGGTATTGATAGATTTAGAGCTGGTGTGTGATCCCAACGCCAGGTTGCGAGGGGCGCGGGCGGCGGCGGAAGCAGAAAGGCGAAAACTGGCGATGGAGCGGGGAGAGCCCGTTTACTGCAAATTTTTTACACAGATGGCTTCTCGGATAGAAAACTCTGAGGGTGACTATGTGATTTCTGTGCCCACCACCTGTGAGGTCTTTAGGGACTCGAGTGGGTTTCAGCTTTGGATGCAGCTTAAGCTGAACGGCAGCCGCATCCTTGGCGAGGCCCGTGACACTTACTCCCTGGTGCAGGCAGGGGATAGCTTTGTTTTTGATGCGGAGTTTTCGGGGGAGTTTGCCCTCAATCCTGCTAAGCAGGACCTGAGCGTAATTTACTGGGTTAAGTAATCGGGTAATAGGGCTGATGGGCACGGGCTAGGGCCCTTTGCCCATCCTATCTACTGCCCACTCCCTGGGCCTTGTGCCCGTTGCCCCCTTGCCCTACACAAAAAACCGGATTTCCTCAGGGTGAGGGAAACCCGGCGGATTGTGAGATGCGCTTGATGCGTTTAACGAGAACCCTGGTCTAACACTTCTTGCACCTGCTCACCGGGGGTGTAGCTGTAGCCGAAGACAGATTGATCGGAGTCATCAATAACGTGGGGGGTGAGCATGACCAATACCTCGGTACGGGTGGACTCGACATTTTGACTTCTAAACAGAGCCCCCAGGATGGGAATATCCCCCAGGATAGGCACTTTGCTAATCACATCCCGCTCTGATTCTTGAATAATCCCCGACAGTAGCAGGGTTTGACCGTCCCGGAGGCGTACAGAACCGGAGCTGACCTGGCGGGTGGCCAGAAGAGCTATGGTATTGGTGAGCTGACTGCCCGTACCGGAGGAGGTACTGATGTTTTGGGTGCCGGTAACAGCTGCAACCCTGGGGGCGACATTGATGGTGACAAAGCCGTTGTCATCAATCCGTTCCACCTGGAGGTTCAGGGTTAACCCAGCGGGTTCCTTTTCCACCTCGGTGGTGATCACCGGAGGGGTGCTGGTGGAAATGGTGGAGGTAATGTTGGTCACCACCTCCTGGGTCAGGGCAATACTGGCGGCCTGTCCCTCCTGTACCACCAGGGTGGGGTCAGTCAAGATCTTGGCATTGCCGTTGCTGATCTGGGCCTGGATTTGGAAGAGCAGTTGGGCCGGCACCGCAAAGGCAGAGGCAACTGGGTTGATCGAGCTAATACCGCCGGGGCTGAGGGGGGTGGGCACGCCAGCAGGGGAACTACCGCCAAAGTTAATCACCCCGGCCCCACCGGTGTTAACAAAGCTAAGGTTGCCCAGACTGAAGGAAAAGCTGGTGCCAAAGCGATCGATAGCACTCAAGTTCACATCAACAATTTTGACGTTGATAGCAACTTGACGACGGCGCAGATCTAGCCGGGCCAGGTATTCACTCGCTGTGTTGACCAAGTTCGCTTCACCCACCAGGGTAATAGAGTTCAGCCGCTTATCGGCTACTGCCTGTAGCCCCTCTAAAGGTTGGCTGACAAAGCTTTCATCAGCGGGATCATAGGTTAACTGCTCAATTACCGTTGCCTCATACTCAACCACTCTTCTGACTGGAGGAACGTTTTCGTCATTGCTGGGTATCTCGATTACCTCCACTTGAGGCCTGGTGATCGTCTGCGTTGCCTCTGCCCCAAGGGAGGCTAGAAAACCAGCCGCTTCAATAGCGTCTACCTGGTTAAGGCGAAGGGTACGACTGACTGTGGTACGGGCTCCGTCAGGCAATCTTGGCCCTACATAGATACTGCGGCCCACCCGATTGGCTTGCAAATCCGCAACTCTCAGGACATGGTTAAACACGTCCTGAACCGATTCGTTTTCGATATCCAAACTAATGGTGGGACCACTCTGATTAGCCTGCTGGTCTTGATTTTGTTGACCGGTGGCGCCCTGATTGGTAAACACCACATTCAAGTTCGCAGCCCGAGCCAGGAGGGCCAGCACCTCCCGGGCAGGAGCATCCCGCAGCAACAGTCGGGGGATGCGCTGGTTAGTGCCCAGGTCGATGGAGCTGGAAAGAATCTGGCTCTCCGCCACGGCAATATCCCCCACCGGGGGGGCGACGGCGCGGGGCAGCAGGGGGGGGACGGCGTTAACCGGGGCAGGCCGGGCGGGGACGCCGTCAATGGTAACGTCGGGGTTAGGCACCAACACCTCGGGGGCGGGGGTGGTGGGGGCGGGTGTCTCCGGGCTGGGAGTAGTCTGGGCCAGGGTGGGCTGGCTGGGGGCTGGCACGTTGGGGCCGGGGACGGTGGCGATCTGCTCAGGCACGGGGGTGGGGGCCGGGGCGGCCTGGGCGTCGTTGTGCAGCGCCAGCACCACCCGGTCGGGTTGGGAGACAACTTCTCCCCGGGGGGCCTGGGTGGTGCCGTCAATGGTGACCCGCACGCTGTTGGCATCCAGGGGGATGACGGTGATCTGGCTGATGCCAGGGGCGGGGTTGGCCTGGGTGAAACGATCGCCGTTGGGCAGATTCAGCTGGGCCCGGGTAATGTCGGCCCGCAGGGTATTGCCCTGGCTAACGGTGAAGATATTGCTGGCGTCGCCGCCCTCGGTGTCAAACACCAGCTCCAGGCCACCATCGGTGGGGTTAAGCTGCACCCCGGTAATGGTGGTCATGGCGGCGACGCCGGGTTGGGCCGCCAGGGTCAGCAGGGCGCTGGTGAAAATCAGGGGGTGGAAATAGCTGGAACGGTTCACGGGTTCACTCCTGGAAGGGCGGATGAAAGGACGGGGTCGGGTGGGGGTTACTGGGGAGCGGGCTCAGCGGGGGTTTCTGCTGGCGGGGTGGGCTCTGCCGGAGCGGCTCCCGCCGCTGGCGGTTGGCCCTCCCCTTCAGGGGGGGCGGGCTCAGGGGGCGGCGGCGGCGTACTGGGATCAATAGCGGGGACCAGCACCTCCAGGGTGAAGCTGGTGTTGAGCTGCCGGGGCAGGCCCTGCAAGTCTTCCTCCGAAACCCCACTGGGGGGCGGGGCAATCTCCTGCTGCAGATCGCGAATGATAATCAGGGGCTCCAATCGCTCAATGTTGCGGACAATGTTTAAAGCCTGGGGAAACAGGGCCCGCATCGACACCTCCACGGTTTGGCGCTTCAGCTTATTGGCCAACTCCGGCGGGCCATCGGTGTAGGGTAGGGGGGCCGTGGGGGCAAAGCGAGTCAGGCTGGAGGTATACAGCAACCTCTGGGTGGCGGGGTCAGCGCCAAACTGACTGCGCAACCGCTGCACCTGGGTGGGGTTAAACCCCAGGGTGGATAACTGGGCCGGATTGAGGCGATCGGGGCGGGTGCGCAGGGCATCGGCGATGGCGGCATTACTGGCCTGGATTTGTTGGTTAATATCCAACAGCAGGGTGTCTAGACTTTGGCCATTGCCCAACAACCCATAGACCTCCACCCGCTGGGCCAGGGCCTGATCGAGCTCGGCCCGCAAATCCGCCACCCCCTGCAGGGTACTAGCTTGCTGATCGAGCTGGGTTTGCTTCTCTGCCACCTCCGCCTCTAGCCGGGCCTTTTCCTCCAGCACCGGCTTCACCAGCATGTTAAAGAGGGCATAGGCGGCGGCCAACCCCAGCAGGGTGAGCCCGATGGCCTGGATGCGGGGGGTGAGCCGCACCCCAAAGGCGGTGGGGTAGTTGATCAGATCCTCCTGCGCCGTGGTGCGGTTGGGATCAAAGGGCAGAAAATCTCCAGAGGATGTCATTGTTCAAGAACTCCTGTGTCTTTCAGGGCACGTAGACGGGTGACCAGACCCACCGCCCCCTGCTGCTCCAGCTCCTCAATCAGCTCAGAGGCGGGGGTGTCGGTGAGGTTAGCCCGCAGGGTGTAGTCCACCAGGTAGCTGGGGGCATCGACAGGGGTACCGGGGCAGCGCCCCTCCACTAGGGGATCCAACATTTCCGCCTGCTGTTCCGCCCGTTCGATGGCAACGGAGGCGGGGTTGAGCAGGGGCGATCGCTGCAACACCAGGGTAAAGTCGTTGATGTCGTTAAAGTTGCAGGCCATCCCCTCAATACTCACCCCCCCCACCTGGGGTGGTGGCGCCTCGGGGGTGGCGGCGGGGGTGACCCCAGCGGTTTGGCTGAGGCGGGTAATCTGAATGCGGGTGGGGGTGCGATCGCGGATATCCTGCAACAGTGCCGACCAGGGCACAATCTGATCAAACACCGAGACAAAGGCCCGGTTTTCTGCCTTCACAGCATCAATCTGCCCCTGCAGGGTGCCAATCTCCTGTAACTGCCCCCGCACCCGCACCAACTCCGACTCCAACTGGGCGCTGCGAGCCTGCAGTTGCTGCACCTGATTGCGGTTAAAGGCCCAGTAGCCCAACACCAGGGCCAGGGGCACCATCGCCCCCAACAGGCCGTAGAGCAGGGGAGTGCGATCCACCGGACCCAGCAGGGCCCGGCGTTGGGGCTTGGTGTCAAAGATACGGGTATCGCGGTCCTTGAGAAAGTTAATATCCAGGCTATACATCCCTATACCTCCCGCAACCCCAGACCAATCACCGTCGCTAACCCCGCCCGCTGGTTTTCGGGGATATCCTCATCCGCCTTCAGCCCCAACACCGCAAAGGGGTCCACATGGCTGGTGGGGATGCCCAGACGCTGGGCCAAAAAATTATCCAGCTGATCAATGGCTGCCCCTGGCCCCGCCAGCAAAATCTGGGCCACCTCCATTTCCTCCTCCTGGTTGAGGTAGAAATCAATGGAACGGCGCAGTTCATCGGACAGCTCCCCCAACACCCGCAGCATGGCAATGGTGCCAGGGTTGGTCGCCCCCCCCATTTGGGGTGCCCCCACCGAGTCCATGGTGGGGGTAGGCACGGTCATGCCCTGCAACAGTTCGGTGTGGCGGGAGGGGGGCAGGTTCATGGCCCGGGTGAGGGCCGCCTGAATTTGAAAGGTGCCGGTGGGCACCGTTCTCGAAAAGTGGGGCACCCCCTCCACCACAATGGAAATTTCCGTACTTTCAAATTCAATGTCCACCAGGGCCGCCGCCTCCTGGGAGGTGAACTGGCGCAGTTGTTCCCGAATGGTGCGAATCAGGGCAAAGCTAGAGGTTTCTAGGGAACTGAGGGTCAGCCCCGCCTGCTGGAACACCGACAGGTAGGGATCCACCAACTGCTTACGCACCCCCACCAGCAACACCTTGACCTTTTCAATGCCATCTTCATCGACGAAGTAGCCCAACTTCTGGTAATCCACATCCGCCTCTTCTCGGGGAAAGGGCAGGTAGAGGTTGGCCTCCTGGTTGAGCACCATCTCCCGCAGCTCGTTGTCATCCAACTCCGCCGGCACCGGGATAATCTTGGCGATGGCTCGCCCCGGAATCGCCGAACTGGCCTGCTTGACCTTGAGTTTACTCTCCGTCAACAGGGTCTGGATAGCATCCACCAGGGCCGGAGCATCGAGGATTTCGCCCTCCTGGTAAACCCCCTCCCCCAGATCCACCGAGGCCAGACTTTCTAGCTTGAGGCTACTACCTTGCTTCCGCAGTTGGGCCAGATTGACCCGTTCTGGGGTGATTTCTATACCAACCCCAGCAGGTTTTCGATTAAATATCGCCTTTAGGCTATCCACAGCCGCGTCCCCCAACTGGATGACCACATTCACCAAGCCCAGCCCCTCCCCAGGCTAGATCGCCTCAGGTATGAGGGTAAGCTTCAAAGAACCGCCAGGGGGGCGAAACCACCCTGAAGGATTTGAGCTAACGAATGGTACACAATTTGTTCAGGAATTGCCACTTTTCTGAGAAGAATTTGCGCCACCGATCCTGGTTGTCTAGCATGGTGGCGACCCAACCCGATGACGAGGCGGTGGGATCATGATCGGGTCCCCAACGACAGTGATCGGAATCACAGCTTCCAATGGATTAAATCCTGGTCGATATTGAGTTTTTCAAAGATGATAGGTGTGTCGGTGGTTCAGACAACCTATCTATTTCTAAATCTCTATGTTAATCCGCCCCCGGTGCCCACAGCACCGGGGGTTATTTTAGGATGGGGAGGTCAGGGGAAGGGGGCGATCAATCGGTTTACAGCCACAGTGATCAGAATCACCGATTTCAAGGGGTTAGATCCTGGTCAATGTTGAGTTTTTCAAAGATTATAGAAATGTCAATAACTTGAACAATTTATTTATTTCTAAACTTTTATGTTAATCAGCCCCCGGTGCTCACAGTACCGGGGGTTATTTAATGAAAGCTGGGGTGTATCCCACTTTTGCAGCTCTCACCCTAAATCCCTCTCCCAGAGCGGGAGAGGGATTTTGAATCCGGTTCCCCTTCTCCCAAAAAGGGAGAAGGGGTTAGGGGATGAGGGCAAACTTACAAAGTTGGGATGCTCTCTAAAGCTGCCCCTGTTTATAGCTTTGGCCATGACCGATCCTTAACGCTTAGTTCTGGTCTGGGGCGCTATGCTCTTAATGCCACAAGAACCACCTGACCAGGAGATCGTCATGGCTCGTAAGGGTAATCTCTCCAAACGCACCTCCAGCAGACCCAAGGGGCAAACCCGACCTGGCCCCCAGATTACTGGAGAGCTACCGGTGCCAGAGGTGCACGACCACTCCGTGATTGCCCATCGCGGTGATCAGTTGGTGGATTTTAACTACAACCTGCCGGGCACGGTGCCCGGCACCTTGAATATTCCCGAGGATGCCCTGCCGACGGAGTTGATATTAATGGCCTACGGCAATGACGGGGTGGACCTGCGATCGCTGCAGGATCTACAGGACTGTCGCCACCCGACTAAGCACCACAATGTCAGTTGGATCGACGCCCGGGGCCTGGGCAGTGAGGAAAAGTTATGGCAATTTAGCCAGGTGTTTCAAATCCATCCCCTGATGTTAGAAGACGTGGTAAACGTGCCCCACCGACCCAAGGTGGACTTCTACGATGACCAGATTTTGCTGATCATGCAGATGGTGCAGTCTAAGGATGCCGGATCGGGGGTGGATAGTGAGCAGGTGAGCTTTGTCCTGGGTCGGGATTTTTTGGTCACCTTCCAGGAGGAACCGGAGTGGGATTCCTTTGAGCCGGTGCGCGAGCGCATCCGTCGAGGCACCGGCAGCATCCGCCGCCAGGGGGCTGACTACCTGGCCTACGCCCTGCTCGACACCATCGTAGACAGTTTCTTCCCGGTGCTGGAGGAATTGGGGGAAGCCCTGGAGGAACTGGAGAATGAGGTGGTGGAGAACCCCAGCCAGGCTACCATTGAAAAGATCTACCGGATGCGCCGGGGGTTAATTAAACTGCGGCGCCACATCTGGCCCCAGCGCAATGTGATTAACAGCCTGATCCGCGATAGTGATGATCTGATCAGCCAGGAGGTTAAGGTCTACCTGCAGGATGTCTACGATCACATTGTGGAGGTGGTGGATATTTTAGAGAACTACCGAGAAACCGCCTCCAACTTGATGGATGTCTACCTCTCCTCGATCGGCAACCGCATGAACGAGGTAATGAAGCTGTTAACGGTGATTTCCTCCATCTTTATTCCCCTCACCTTTATTGCCGGGGTCTACGGTATGAACTTTAACACCGAAAAATCCCCCTGGAATATGCCCGAACTGGAGTGGTACTGGGGCTACGCTGCCTGCCTGGGGGTGATGGGGGCGATCGCCCTGCTGCAGGTGATCTTCTTCTGGCGGCGGGGCTGGTTTAAAAGTTTCTCCCCCACCGGACGGTAAACCCTGGGCGGTAGTTATGGGGCCTCCCTAGGTTGACCAGGCTTAGAGGTTGTTTGAAAAGGGTTGTTCCAGGTATAGTTCGCCTCAAACAACCTCTTAGTCACCGAGACGGGGATGATAGTAGCGTTGGTAAAGCTCGTAGCTAGCCAACAATATCAACCCTATCAGTAGGGGAATGAGATAGTAAACCGCCCGATAAACCAGCAGGGAACCTAGCAACTCATCGGATTCTACAGCAGGGGCCAGTAGGAGGATCAAGACGGTTTCAAAAACCCCCAAGCCCCCCGGCACATTACTGATGATGCCAGCGATCTGGGCCAGAAGATAGCTGCCGAAGAAAACCAGGTAGGGCAAGCCCCCACGGCTGGGCAATAGGACGTAAAGCACCGAGGCGGCCAGGGCCCAGTCACAGGAGGTGACCAGGATCTGGGCCAGGGAAAGCCGCAGGGGCAGGCGAGGTAACACCCAACCGCCAACTTTGAGGGGACGACGACGGCAACTACTCAGCCCCAGGTAGGCCCCGATCGCCATCAGAAAAAGTAGGCCCAGGGGCTGAACCGTCGCAAAGGGCAGGTGAAGCAGATCGGGAATGGTCAGGGGTTCGATGGCGAAGACCAACCCCCCGATCGCCAGCAGACCCACCCAAAAACTCAGGTTGCAAAAGGCAATGATCTGGGCAATCTGCCCGGGGGAGAGGCCCCAGGCGGCATAGAACCGATAGCGAATGGCACTGCCGCTGAGCAGGGCCAGCCCCACACTATTGCTGATGGCATAGCTAATGGTGGCCACCAGGGCAGTCTGGCGATAGGGCAGACGGTGGTGCACGAAAACCCCAGCCAGGGTATCGTAGCCGGTTAAAAAAACATAGTTTAGGGTGGTCAGCCCCAGGGCAAGCATCAGGGTTAGGGGGGAAATGGCCCGGATATGATCGAGAATGACCCGGGGATGGTACTTATGCAGTTCGTGGATCATCGCCCAGGCACAAAGGCTAAATAGGGCCAGGCTGAGCAGGGCTGGAACCAGACGGGATAACCCTTTCATCCATTGGTCAAGGGCTCGGCTAAAAAATTGTATGCCCAGGTAGTCTTGCAGGCGATCGCCGGAATCGATTCGCACCAGGGCCACAATCACCTCGGGCAAACTGACTAGGCTGGGGTAAACCAGGTAACGGGGCTGCCAGAGAGGGTGAAACTTTTCCTTAAAGGCGTACAGCCCCTGAAAATGGTAGAGCCAGTTGAGATGGTTGTAGAGATAGTGAACTCCCCGTTCTAATTTAGAGGCATGGGGGGAAGCTTTCGGGCTGGCGAGGGCGACCAGGCCCAGGTTAAAGGAGTCATAGCCCCGATCACGGCAGTACTGTATCAGGGATACCAGCAGGTATTCCATGGTTCGTGGCGGGGCGCCATGGTGGTAACGCATCAGGTCAATGGTGGCTTCATTGAGCCGGTATTCGGGAATCAGGTTAGCAAAGGCTACCGCCCTCCCCTGGGGATCTTCCACCACCGCCACCAGGCAGGTCTTCAGGTAGTCAGGGTCAAACCAGCCCAGGGAAAACTTCTTTTCCGCTCCCTGCTGATAACGCAGCCAGTTATCGCTAATCGCCCGCAACTCAATCAGCAGACTATCCGCCAGGGGAGGTTGGTAAAACTGCACCCCATAGCCCTGCTCCTGGAATTTATGGACGGCGGGACGTAGATTATGGCCCGCCTTGCCCTGGAGGGTAAACTGGTGCAGATCAATAATGGCCTCTTCACCAATTTTCAAGCTGTCAAACCCCAGGGTCTGGTAGAGGTCCAGGTCATCCGCTGGGGTTTGATAAAAGGCGGGCTGCCAGTCATGGGTCTGGCAGAAGTCCTGGAAACCCAGGATGGCGGTCCGCCGATCGGAGGCCGGACCAATCGGGTCCCCCAGGGCGATCGCCCCTCGCCCCCTGGCCATGTAAGCAATCACCGTTTCCCCGGAGGGGCTGAAATAGTAGGACTTGTCCTCCAGCAGGGTGATCCGGGCTAGGGAGGAGTGGCCATGGCGCTCGACGATGGCCCGGGCTCGCTGGCGTTCCGCCGGGCTGGCGGCGGAACGCATGATCACCGGTCGAAACAGTATCCAGGCGGCGTAGGCGAGGGTTACGGCGCTGACCCCGTAGATGGAGCGAGCAAAATATCGCCCAAAGCTGGTGGTGGGGTGCAACCCTCCGTTATCAGCGGTGAAAAACATGGCCAGGGTTTGGAGCACCGCCCCCGGCAGGCTAAAGGGGGTGGCGTAATGGTGGTCTAACCACCAAAACCCCAGGGTGCCGTAGACCAGAATAAACAGCAGGGCCGCTAGCAATAGGCGCACCCCCTGGGTCACCGATGGGCGATCGGACTGGGCGACAAAAATCGGCCGTAGCCATAGCAACAGGCCCAACAACCCCAGGCCGGGTAAGGTAGCCTGGTAGGGTAATCCCCTGGCTAGATGGCTAACCATAGACACCAATACCAGCCCCACGGTAAATAGCCAGGCCATCCGTTTGCGACGGCCCAGGTTAGTGGCCAGGGTGAGCAGGAAGAAACCACTCAGGGCGGAAAATAGATGGGCGCCAACCCTGACCGGCACTGGCAAGAGGGAGGAAACCCAGGCGTTGCTGACAATCGGGGTAGGGGTCAGGGCTAACCAAAGATTGCCAACGGCGATGCTCGCAGTCAATATAACCACCAGGGTTAGCCCCAGGGAACGGGTTTTCGATGTTGACCGCAATCACACCCCCTGGCCACCATGACCGGCTGACGCTTGTCTTTTGTGGTTTAGTATAGCCGTAGCCACCGGTAACGGTTTAGCGATTCAGATGCTTGGGAAGGCGGCCCTTCACCTGGAGCCACAGGAGTATGCCCGTGAGCAGCAGTACTAAAAGCCCTAGGGAATTGAGAAAGGGATAAATGCTCTCCAGGTCAAGCAGGCCAAAATCCCCCTTGTGAATGCCTAAAACCCAATCAAAGGCCTCCCCCTGGCCAGCCATATCAAGCAGTTGATAGACACAGCCGGTGAGGGCTGTTACAAATAGCGGCAAGACCATAATCGGTGCCAGAAAACGGTGGATATGGCGTAGGTCCTTAGACTTAATCATGGTGATTTGAACTGGAAAAAGAATATTTTACATCCCCTTGCCAGGGTTTTCTGCGCCTCGGTCGGTGACGATGCCCAGCGCTAAAGCAATACGACACCCACAACCCCTCGTCATTCCTATCCAGGGCATAGGCCCGAGAGCGCCGATTGCGCAGGTGGGAGCGCAGTAGGGCCCAAAAATTCAGGGCGATGGTGATATGGGCATCGGTACCTCCCGCCATGGCGTACAGGTGACCGTCACGATACTCGTGTTTAGTGGAGCTGGTCACCTCTGCGGCCAGGTAGTCCTCTGGGGAGATCGGGCTGAAGGCAGGAACGGCAACCATGGCGTCAACTCCCTGAGGCTGAATCCGGTTTAAGGCTACATCAAGGTGATCTTGGCCAGGCGAGAGCCCGCCCTTAATTATCCTCCATTAATTATAAACAGAACGTACCGATGGCCTGAACATTTAGCGGTCAGGAGCCTGTTTGCCTCCTGACCGCTGAATTCTAAGTTTCGCCCCCACGGACCTCAAGCTAAGCTAAGGAGCCATCACTGGTGCAGTCAGACCACTGAGGGAGCCCTTACCTTCGATGGTCAGTTGGTCGGGGTCATTGCAGTGGTGAATGGCGGACTGAATAGACTGTGCCCCCTCCTGCTCGAGATCCTCAATGTAGCCGGCCTTCAGGGTCTCAGCCTCAGCCTGACTGGCAAAGGGACCAAAGTAGTAGGTGCAGGCGGGCTGGCTGGTGCTAACTTCGAGCCACCAGGCTTTGCCCAAGCCAAAAAGATTACCTAAAAATTGACCGAAAGTAGTTTTCATTAATTTCCGCCTATGTAATCGATTCAGACATCAAGGGTGTAAACCAACAGTATCCGAATTATTGCCTGTTTATAGTTCTTCAAATCTATTTATACTGGGTTACATTTGGTTTTGCCAAGGGGAAAGTTGAATTTTTCCCTCCCACTGATGACGATAGATCTCATAGAGGGCCATGCCTGTAGCAACCGATGCATTTAGGCTAGGAACCTTGCCCTGTAAGGGAACTGAGACCAGCTGATCACAACTTTGTTGCACCGTCAGGCTGATCCCCGCCCCTTCAGCCCCCACCACAAACACCGTCGGTCGATCAAACTGGGTGCGATGCAGGGGCTGGCTGGCCTGGGAGGAGAGGCCGTAGATCCAAAAGCCCCGTTCCTTTAGGGTATCTAGAGCCCGCTTGAGGTTAACCACCCGCGCCACCGGCAGGTGCTCCAGGGCACCGGCGGCCACCTTCGCCACCGTCGAGGTAATACCCACCGCTCGCCGCTGGGGAATAACAATGCCCTGACCCCCCAGGGCTTCAGTGGTGCGAATGATGGACCCCAGGTTCTGGGGATCGGTAATGCCATCGGCGGCCACAATCACCGGCAGTTTCACCGCCCCCAGGGCGGTCTCAATCATCTCCTCTAGATCGCGGTAATCATAGCAGGCCACCTGGGCGGCGATACCCTGGTGATTTGCGCCCGCAGTAATCTGGTTGAGACGGAGGGTATCCACCTCGTCAACCACCGCCCCGCTGGCCTTGGCCTCATCAATCAGGGATAGGAAGCGGGGATCGTAGCGAATCCGGGCGTTCACCCAAACTCGATTGAGGGGGCGGTGGTTTTCCAGGGCGGCGGCAACGGCATGGCGGCCATAGAGGAGATCGCTGTGCTGATCGTCCTGCCCCTGGTTAACGGGGCTCTGCTTCCCAGGGCCCTGGTTGACGGGTATGATCGGGCGATCACCCAGGGGTGGCTTAACCACCTCCCCCCTAGGGGTACCCGACTTGAGAACCGGTTTACCCACCTGCTTCACCGGACGGGAAGGCTTTGGGGCCTTGCCCCGAGAAGACTTAGCTTTAGCCTGGCCGGAGCTCTGGAATCGCTTGGGCCGAGGGGAGGGTTTGGGGGGAGTCATGGGGTAGGGATAGGGGAGATGGATTGATAGATATAAGTAGATATAACAGGATAACCCTTAGGACCCTGCTATAGCGGTTCTCGGTTCAGTGAGATACAAATTTTCCCAGCTTCAGCCCCCTAGCTTTTCGTCTGCTAAGCTCCATCCTTTATATCCCCCAAATTGGGCTACTAAGTACACATATCTCCTATTGAGGTTCAAAATGCCCCATTAGGCCCCCCCCCGCCCCCCGAATAAGGGGGGCGCGAGAGGGGTGGAGAAAGAATTAAAGCCCAAGGTCCCCCACAAAATTGCCGCCCGGCCCCCAACCGAGGGAGGGGTTTTTGGGGCCG
>JBEIUS010000134.1:0-9790 GCA_040374235.1 Leptolyngbya sp.
TCCCGCGCCAAGGTCCGTCGGGCTATGGCTTACTCGACTTATTGATTGAAATACTGGTGGTCCTCAAGTTAAGTCGTTATCATGGTACTAAAGTTTCTAGTTAACTACTCAGTGTTCCCCAGTAGTCCTGCTTGCGATTAATCTGAGACCACTAGTTTATCTGGTAAGCATCTGATAGAAAGTGATAGCTTGGAGAAACGCCTATGACTCAAATTATTTTAGGAGAAGAGGAATCGCTGGAGTCAGCCCTACGTCGGTTTAAGCGTAAGGTCTCCAGAGCGGATATTTTTTCCGACATGCGCAAGAATCGTCACTTTGAGACTCCCCCGGAAAAGCGGAAGCGTAAGGCTCTTGCTCGCCATAAACAGCAACGCTGGAGTAATCGATCTAAGTCTAGGATGTGAGCCTTGTTCAACTATCTAGCGCCCAAGGGGCAATATATTGTCCTTCGGTCTCTCACCTTAAAGCCTCGTTAGCAGTTCTCAGCTCAGTGAGATACAACTTTCTCGGCTTCAGCCCTTCTGTCTGCTAAGCTCCGCCCTTAGCCCCCTAAATTATGCCCTCCGGGCCGCTGCGCGAGGTGGGGCCTGGGGGGATTTAGAACTCAGCCATTATGAATCTCACTCTATCGGAAACCGCTATAGAAGCGTTCTGGCCAAGCCTATGTAGGTAATATATACTTTTAGCTACAGTCCTTTGTGCTTAATCCGGAAAAGGATGGTGGGGTTCACTAAATTTTTACGGTAAGCTTTCCACTCTAGCAGAAGTCATATAGTCCTCTCAAGAAATACTGTATCCCGCTCCTAAAACAGGGAATAATAAGATTAGATAACCGTTCATGCTCCCCTGGCGCCTACTCTTCACAAGAGTTAAGGCCTATTGTGTCCAGAGGGTTCTGTCTGGTCCATTGACGATCACGTACCTGTTGAGTTTGATACCTATTCCCTAGGTCGAATGAGCTACTGTATCAATCCTGAATGTGCTCAACCTAAAAACCCAGCAGCAGCGGTTTACTGCCAGTGCTGTGGGTCTAGTCTTTTGCTACAAGATCGATATAGAGTTCTACGGACCCTCGGTCGTGGTGGTTTTGGTGCTACTTTTCTTGCTCGCAACACCCTTTTGCCGGGCAAACCTCCCTGCGTCATTAAGCAGTTACGACCTTCGATTACCGCTCCCCACCTGCTTGACATGGCTCGGAACCTATTTCAGCGGGAGGCCAAGATCTTGGGTCAAATTGGTAGCCATCCCCAATTACCTCGATTGCTTGCCTATTTCGAGATTGACCAAGAGTTTTTCCTTGTACAAGAATTTATTAATGGCGTTACTCTACAGCAGGAAGTAAAACGCGGCGGACCTTTTACCGAAGCCGGTGTTAAGCAATTTCTTAGTGAAATTCTAGTCATGGTGCAGTACTTACACCATCACCAGGTGATTCACCGAGACATTAAGCCTGCTAATATTATTCGACGGGATCAGGACAAAAAATTAGTTTTGATAGACTTTGGAGCCGTTAAGGATAAGGTCAACCCCCTGCAGGAAACCAGTTCTGAACAGACTGCCCTAACCGCCTACGCGGTGGGCACTCCTGGTTATGCACCTCCAGAGCAGATGGCTATGCGTCCCGTTTACGCCAGTGATATCTACGCTTTGGGAGTGACCTGCATCTATTTATTATCCGGTAAAGCGCCTAAGGATTTAAATTATGACCCAATGACTGGAGAATTACTTTGGCGTAATCAGGTGCAAATCAGCGATCACTTTGCCGGTGTTCTGCAGAAGATGCTAGAAATATCGGTACGACACCGTTACCAAAGTGCCGAGGCTATTCTCAGAGATCTGGATTTAGAGCCCTACTTCGATAGTTTAGCCCAAAATATGACCTATTCATCTCCCTCTGCGCCGGGAATGAATAGCTCATCCAAGACCGCTCTGAATGGGGGATCTACCTCCCAATCCCGTGGTCCCGGGGTTGGTTCACCATCCCTGCGGATGGCCGCCGCTATACGGGCTCGACGGGAACGCAGTAGTTCCACCTCAGGCTCTCAAGGTTCTAAGTTTGGTCACTATAGCCCCAGTCGTCATGCTCTGCCATTATCCTCATCCCAGGGTAAGCAACAGTCTGGTCAGGTCCTTTCCTCTCAAGATGTTAAGGAAAAGTATTTGAAGGGGCGACGGGACTTTTCCTCCCAAACCTTTGCTAGCCTTGATATGCAGCGGACGGCTCTGACGGACATTAGCTTTAACCAGTCCGAGTTAGCCTTTGCCAATTTTCAGGGCTCAGATCTGACTAATGCTAATTTCGGCCGTTCTAACCTGAGTTCGGCTAACCTACGCAACGCTAAATTGGTTAAGGCCTATTTCCACTGCGCTAACCTGGAAGGGGCTGATTTGCGTGGAGCTAACTTAGGGCAGGCTTGTCTTTCCAATGCCAATCTGCGTGGCGCTAACCTCTGTGGGGCTGACTTGACCGGGGCACTAATTGGTGATGAGCAACTCGCTAGGGCTCAGACTAACTGGCACACCATCCTGCCCAACGGACGACGAGGCGCCTGATGCTAGCAAGCTAGAAGCCAGCGATTATGTGACCCTGCCCTGGCATTGATGAATGCAAGGTTTTCTAGCCGCCGCTTGCACCGATCCACCCTGTCTTGAGGCTAGGGACTCATGGCTAGCATTCTTTCAATCGGCTTTAAGGCGGCGGCGGCTAGGGTGGGTGATAGGCTAATTTCCGGCTTACGGTTTTGCATAGCCAGGTAAAGCTTTTCCAAGGTGTTCAGGCGCATGTAGGGGCATTCATTACAGGCGCAGCTGGTCAGTGGTGGAGCTGGTATAAACATTTTGCCAGGGGCTTGCTTGGTCATTTGGTGAATAATGCCGGGCTCAGTTACCACAATAAACTGCTCCTTATTACTGGCCTTAACGTAGCGCAGTAGGGCTGTGGTTGAGCCAATATAGTGGGCGTGACTCAGGACTTCTGCCTCACATTCAGGATGGGCAATAATTTCAGCTTCAGGATAGTCTGCCTTGAGTTGGATCAGCTTGCGTTCGGAGAAGGTCTCGTGAACGATACAACTGCCGGGCCATAGAACCATCTCACGACCGGTCTGGGCCATGACATAGCGGCCCAGGTTTTGATCAGGAGCGAAGATAATGGGTTGATCGGTCGGAATTTGCTCAACAATGGCCACTGCATTGGCACTGGTGCAGATGATATCGCTCATGGCCTTGATCTCTGCGGTGCAGTTGATGTAGGAAATCACCAGATGGCCGGGGTGGCTTTCTTTAAAAGCGGCAAAGGCTTGGGGTGGGCAGCTATCCGCCAGGGAGCAGCCAGCCTCTAGATCGGGCAGGAGAACCTGTTTATCAGGGTTCAGGATTTTCGCCGTTTCTGCCATGAAGTGGACCCCAGCGAAGACAATGACATCGGCACTGGTGGTTGCTGCTTGGCGAGATAGGCCCAGGGAGTCACCAATGTAGTCAGCTACATCCTGAATATCGGACTCTTGGTAATAGTGGGCCAGAACTACGGCGTTAAGGTCTTTTTTCAGGTCTTGGATAGCCTGGAACAAATCAAGGGGTAGGGGGGGGGAAGAGGGGACAGGTTGGGTGGTAAACACAATTGTAATGGCCAGGCTGAGGGCGCTTATTTACACAGCTGCAGTCATTCAGCCCAGGGCACCGAGGGAAGCTTTGGAGCTTAGGGCCTAGCAAATGGCAATGCAGTCTTTTCCAACCGGACTAGCGACTGCTATAGCTGGGGTAAATAGGGAGATTAGATTGAATTATAGTGCCAAGGGCTAAAACTGACCACCAGGGAGCCTGGGTCTCCACCGACAGCAGGGTCAAGCAAGAGGATGGTGTGGAGTTTTTGCCTGGGGCCCCTTCTCTGAACCGGATGTCACAGGAGTCCTGAAGCTTCGTAAAGGCGTCTCATCAACGCCAGAATTTTACGCCCGTATTCCATATCGTTGTTCCATCGTCCCGTCAGTTGATCCACCAGGGGGGCGATGCCTCGGCGTACAAAGGGAAAGCGAGGGTCGACCTGGGATTGGATCAGGGGCTCCATGCTGGCGTAGGCCTTGAGGTGTTGAATTTGGGCCCGGACTCCGGTGCGGGCATTGGGGAAGGAGGAGGCTTCGGGACCGCCGGTAGGGGAGCCAATGCCCCCAAAGTTATTTTGACTGGGCCGGAGGCTGCTGCCAAAGTTCAAGGAATTAGTTTCCACCAGCATTTGGCAAAAGGCAACATCGTGATTAACCCCTTCGATTGCCGCCTCTTCCCGATAAATCTTAGGCAAATCCTGGTAGGAGCTCAGGGCGGCTTCATTCACCTGTTTCAGGAACATCATCAGTTGGACCTCTGAACTGCTCCCCACCCCCATGATGCGATCCATGGCGCCGGGGCAGAATTGCATACCCGTAGCCGATCGTAGGGAGACGGTGCGGGTATCCGCATTCCAGCTGACGGATACGTTGTAGTTGCGCAGATCAACCGCCTTGATGTAAACCACGTTACCGTAGCGCACGCGGTTAATGCCGGCGGCGGTGCTGAGGTTAACCCCTAAAATGTCAGCCAGATCGATGGGCACGTAGGCGTTGCTATTCACTAAAATTCCGGTTTCTGGGTAGACCCCACCATTCACTGTGATTTTGATCTCCGGCAAACTGCCACCTACGGATGGAGGGGTGCCCGTGCCAGAGCCAGAACTGGTGGATCGGCTCCAGGAGGCTAGTCCGTCAGCAATGCCTAGGGCCACATCCCGCCGTTGCCCCTGAATGATGGCTAGATCCTGAGCATTACTGAGATAACCAATTTCCATCTGTAGGGAGGGACAATTCAGTGATCGGGCAAAGGGGAGCTGGCCCGTGGGAGATTCGGTGTCGGGTTTAACGCCCCGGCTGGGCAATTGGGGAACTCGCCGCCGTAGGCCCAGCAAGACCACTTCAGCATCGGACCGACGCACCTGGTTCTGGGCAATATAAAACACGGCTGACCCCCTCACCGCGGGATCACTATAGGCACCGGCATGGATTTCCAAGGCAATGTCATCAGGACGACAGCGACTGTTGATCCAACTCAGGGTTTGGGCCGCACTCAGGTCATCGGGCACTGAAAGCACCGCCAAGCCGCGCGATCGCAACTCCGCTACCACCAGGTTGCGCACCTGAATCATCTCCGCAGCCTCCGTGGTGTTAGGCAGCACAACCCCTGGATCGAGGATGCCATCTTCATAGCCACCGTGGGCTGCTGAAATAAAAATCTGTGCCATGGTCAGCCGTTCTCAGTACAAGTCGCTCTGGCCAGAATCATACCTATGAAACGGTTTCATGGATCGCCTTGGCTTGAATTCCCCGGGATCTATCCCAGGTTTTCAGTATTCCAGTATCTTAGTATCATAGGGCTTCCCAAGTCCGCCCCGTTCTCCGTGGCTACGGCTATGGAACCTTCGGCCCATCCTGCCAAGCCCCTATGCCTATGGTTAAGGTTTTGCATTTCTCGGATATTCACCTGGGCAGTGGTCTGGCCCATGGGCGATTGAATCCTCAAACAGGGTTCAACACTCGCCTGGAGGATTTCATTCAGGCCCTAACCCGCTGCATTGATCGAGCCCTGGCGGAGCCGGTGGATTTAGTGTTGTTTGGCGGTGATGCTTTTCCCGATGCTACCCCACCCCCCTTCATTCAGCAGGCCCTGGCGGAGCAATTGTGTCGGCTCTCCAACGCTGGTCTACCCACCGTACTACTGGTTGGCAACCACGATCAGCACGCCCATGGGCTGGGGGGAGCTAGTCTTTCCATCTATCGCACCCTGGGGGTGCCGGGAGTGGTGGTGGGCGATGGCCTGCAGACCCACGCCCTATCTACCCGGTCAGGGCTGGTGCAGGTGGTCACCCTACCCTGGCTCACCCGCTCTACCCTGCTCACCCGCCCTGAAACCGAGGGGCTATCGATGGCCCAGGTGCAGGATCTATTGCTAGACCGGCTGCGGGTCGCCCTGGAGGCGGAAATTCGTCGGTTGCAGCCCGATCTACCGACCATTTTATTGGCCCATGCCATGGTGGACACCGCCACCTACGGGGCGGAGCGCTTTCTGTCCGCCGGTCGAGGGTTTACGATTCCCCTGGCTTTGCTAGCCCGACCCTGCTTTGACTATGTCGCCTTGGGCCATGTCCACCGCCACCAGGTGCTGTGTGATCAACCCCTCACCCTTTACCCCGGTAGTATTGAGCGGGTGGATTTTAGCGAAGAAAAGGAACCTAAGGGTTACGTGCTGGTGGAGGTTAACCGGGGTGAGGCCCGGGCGGAGTTTTGTCCCCTGCCGGTGCGGCCATTTAAAACTCTGCAGGTGGATTTGACCACCACCGATCAGCCCCAAGCTGCCCTACTGGAAGCGATCGCCGCCGCTGACCTAGCCGGTGCCGTCGTCCGTTGTTTCTACCAGATTCGCGCTGATCAAGTCGATCAGGTGGACCAGACGGCCCTGGTGAGCGCCCTTGATCTGGCCCATAGCTACAGTCTGCAGGCCCAGGTAAAAGACCCGGCTCGGATCAGTTGCCTGCCGGAGTTAGATGGCGATCACCCCCTGGACCCCCTCGAGGCCCTCCAGGCCTATCTGGCCCATCAACCCGATCTAGCCCCCCTGGTGCCAGCCCTGGTGAGCGCCGCCGCCGCCCTGCTGACGACCGATGCGTCGCCTTCCACTGCGCCTGTGCTCCTCCATCTGGAGGCCGATCTAGTGCCCCTGGAGGTTGGGACGGAGTCCGATCAAGCTCAGCAATTGCGCCTGCTTTAGGGTTATTTCTATGTACGATGCCGTACTCCAGGCGATTGAAGGGAAGCAACTGGCCCAAGCCGCTAAGTTATTGCGTCAGTGGCGGCGAGCTCACCCCACCGATCCCTGGTTGGGCTTGGCCCTGGGGCGGTATTGGGAGGCTCAGGGGGACGGGCGGCGGGCCCAGGCAATCTACCGTAAGCTGCTACAACAGGTCACCAACACTCGACTGTTGAGCCTAGCTCGGGCGGGCCTGCAACGGGCTACCCAGGCCCAAAGTCCATCCCCTCAGGGCCAAGGGCAGCGGGGTGAGGTTTCAGGTGGTTCTACCCAGCCGGGGGTGTTAGTACTGATGACGGTACCAGAGTCTCAGCGATCGGCGGCGGCTAGGGCCCTGGCCCAGGTTATGGATATGGATCTGTACACAGCCCGTTTGCGGCTTTCTAGCCAACATTGGCGACTTTATCGGGTGGGACCCCTTGGGGAGCTACAGCACTGGTCTGAAGCCTTAAACCACCAGGGGGTTGCCTGTGCTTGTGTAGCCCTTGATGAAATTGCCCAGATTGTGGTTTGGCCGGTGGTAGCGGTGGAGAGCTTTGAGCCCCAACTCCGCCTAGTTTGCCAGGATCGCGGTCGCCCCCAGGAAACCCTCACCCTGTCCTGGGGGGAGGTGCAGCGGGGGGTGGTGGGACAGGTGCCGATCTATGAATCAGTTGTAGACCTGGGGCCCTGGGGTAAGCTGCAACGGCGGCAGACTACCCAGGACTATGCTGAAATTATGGACTGGCACCTGGGGGGCCGGGGAATAGTGCGATTTGCCCATCACACCTATAGCCACCGAGACTCGGCGGTGATTCCTACCCTGGCTGCCCACCCACCCTTGAACAATAGCGCAACTGCCTGGAAAGCCCTGCAATGCTACTGCCAGGAGCAAGGGGCAACCACTCTGTTAAAGGATTTCTCTGGCTTTGGGTTAGCCGCCCTTGATTTCATGGACCTCATCCCTGAGTTGGGCCGGACTATCGCCCCGGGTCGTGATCAACCTTCAGCCTGGGATAAAGCCTTCCAGCTTTACAGTGGCCTGCGATTTTTGCTGCCTACTAAGCCTTAACCTGTTTCGCCATGGTCAGAAAGGGAGACAAACTGGGGCCCGGGCGACGACGGGAGGCGGGGGTTGCTCCTGGGTTAGTCAGGTAATTGGCGGCGAAGCTAGGCACCGCTAGGGGAGCAGCGGCCGGCTTAGGGGCGGGTTGGGCCACCGGTAAGGGAGTAACGGGGGCGATCTCTGGGGATTGTTCCGTAGCGGCACCCGTTGTTACCACCGCCGGGGTTGATTGGACTTCTGTAGATACCGTTAGTTGCTCCGCAGTGGGCAGTTCCATGTAAAACTCTGACTTTTTCCCCAGACCCACCAGGCTAGCAATGGCCTGGAGAAGGCTACCAATGATACCAAAAATCGATTTTATCAAACCCATGGATTTTACCTTCCTTAACTCATGCATCTTTTACTAGTATTCCAGATTTTTGAATCGATCATGACTGATAGTGGTCTACAAGAAAATTAACATTTTCCCGTTCCAGGAATATTCCCCCAGAGTGTTTCTCCAGGTAATCCTCTAAGATCACGGTCGAACTGGCTTTAACCGATCTGTGTGCGATTACGAGAAGGCCCTAGCCTGACCTTTGGTGATGGGCCTAACTTTTAGCCGAAACAGGTCCGTCTGTTCTGAAAACTTTGAAGTAGAGTATCATCAGCAATACAGGTGCCTCTAGCCTCATCCCTGGTTGTCAGTGGCCCAGGTGAGGTCAAATTAAAGTGCTTAGCAAGTTGGGTTAAGTGTCACAGCATGAAGGATTTTAGCGTAGGCGAACAAAAACAATTATTGCTAATTGATGACGATCCCAACTTAATTCTGTTGGTTAAAGATTACCTTGAATTTAGAGGGTACGAGGTTAAAACTGCAGGCAATGGTCGTGAAGCGCTTGAGATTCTCGAAGATAGCGCCCCCGACATGATTATCTGTGACGTAATGATGCCAGAGATGGATGGTTATACCTTTGTTAAGCAGGTAAGGGAAAATCCTATTACCGAATGGGTTCCTATTCTATTTCTATCTGCTAAGGGACAAAGTCAGGACAGGGTTAGGGGGCTTAACACAGGCGCTGATGTTTACATGGTGAAACCCTTCGAACCAGAGGAATTAGTGGCTCAGGTTGAGTCTTCCCTGAAGCAGGCCTCCCGACTGATTAAGCAGCAATTAAAAGCCGGGTCTGGTTCAAGTTTGCAAGTGCCCATTGATGTAGAATTAACGCCAACTGAGCTTCGGGTGGTTCAGTTTGTAGCTCGAGGCATGGCTAATCGCGAAATTGCCCTTGAGCTGCAGGTTAGTCAACGGACTATTGAAAGCCACGTCAGCAATATGCTGGGTAAAACCGGCTTGCACAACCGTACCGAACTCGCCCGTTGGGCTATTGAAAATAATAAGGCGTAAAGGACGCTTGCTATACTGAATTAACGGGTTGGTATGGAAATCCAAGTGCTGGTGTAGCTCAGTTGGTAGAGCAGCTGATTTGTAATCAGCCGGTCGCAGGTTCGAATCCTGTCACCAGCTTCCCAAAAATCCTATATTTCAAGGCATTCAGAGGACACAGGATGGAAAAGCTTGCCATTTTTCGCCCTTTATGCGTATGGCTATTTATGGCCATTTATCGCACTATAAACGCTTAATTTAAGGCAGATTTAAGGCAGATGCCCCGCCCAGAGTGGACCCTAGAGGCTGTCAACATCAGGCTTAAGGCTGGCAACGTGGGGGTTGCCGTTAAGCAAGTAGGCAACCGGCTTAACCTGGATAATTCACGAAGGGTAAATAGAGCACAGAAAAAAGAGCCTGAAACGCTTTAGAATCAGACTCTTCAACAAACTAAGTGCTTCTATTTTGCCATGACAGTGCGTAAAACGGACCTGCCGTTTGATTTTCCCCAGCCCCGCCCGCTGACCGTGCAGTTTTCGGATTTAGAA
>JBEIUS010000024.1:0-26091 GCA_040374235.1 Leptolyngbya sp.
CAGGTAAGGGCCATCCTAGCCTGGTCCTGGCCGGATTGGCGATGTCTCCATTCCGGCAATGGGCGACAGCGCCCCGCATCCCATAGGGCATACGGGTAGCATATAGCTCAGGGGTTAGCAGTCTATACATTATTCAATGACAATCAATGCCCCCACCCCTGACTTCTGAATTCTGACTTCCCAATTCTGACCCTTGATTCCCTTACCAATCGACAGGTCTTGGCTGAAGTGGATACCGCTGCTGCCATGGTGAGTTTTTCTACATTCGTTCTAACACCGTGATTCCCAGTAGGGAGAGGCCTAGCTTTAGGGTGCGGGCGGTGAGATGGCAAAGAATCAGCCGGCAGGTGCGTTGGTGGTCTTCCGCCTGCAGCACCGGGCAGCGATCGTAGAACTGGTTAAACTTCTGGCTCAGTTCAAACAGGTAGAGGCAGAGTTGGTTGGGGTAGAGGGTTTCCCCCACTTCCACCAGGGTTTGCTCCAGCTCTAGCAGGTGACGGGCCAATACCAGTTCCTCGCCAGCTTCCAGGTGAAGACCGGCCTGGGGGGGCAGGTGGTCAAAGTCAATGTTGCCCTTACGGCTAATCCCCTGGACTCGCACATAGGCATAGAGCAGGTAGGGGGCGGTGTTGCCCTGCAGGGACAACATTTTGTCGTAGCTGAAGATGTAGTTGCTGGTGCGGTTTTGGCTCAGGTCGGCGTACTTGACCGCCCCCAGGCCGACGGTTTCCGCTACGGTTTGGATAAAGGCCGCTGGTTCCTGCCGGTTTTCCGCCCCTAGGCGGGCCTCCAGGTCGGCCCGGGCCCGGTTCACCGCCTCCTCCAGTAGGTCCTTGAGGCGCACCGTGTCCCCCGATCGGGTTTTAAACTTTTTGCCGTCCTCCCCCTGCACCACCCCAAAGGGGACGTGGGTGAGGCTGACCTGGGGGGGCACCCAGCCGGCTTTGCGGGCCACCTGGAAGACCTGGGCCAGGTGGGTGCTCTGGCCGGCATCCACCACGTAGAGCAGGCGATCGCCGCCATCCACCTGGATGCGGTAGCGGATCGCCGCCAGATCGGTGGTGGCGTAATTGTAGCCGCCATCGGATTTTTGAATGATCAGGGGTAGGGGCTGGCCCTCCTTGTTGGTGAACCCCTCGGTGAACACCACCCGGGCCCCTTCGTTTTCCACCAGCAGCCCCAGGGCCTCTAGATCCGCCACCACCTGGGGCAGACCGGGGTTATAGAAGGATTCCCCCCGCTCCTCAAGGGCAATGTCGAGGCGTTGGTAGATCTGTTCAAACTCCTGACGGGATTGATCGCAGAGTAGTTGCCAGGCCTGGGTAGCCCTGGAATCCCCCGATTGCAGCGCCACCACCGCCTGGCGCGATCGCTGCTTAAAGTCCTCCTCCTGATCAAAGCGCTGCTTAGCCTGTTTGTAGAAGCTGACCAGGTCCCCAATCGGCAGGGTGGAGCCGGCCTCCAGGGCACCGGGGCAGACCTCCTCCAGGTGGGTAATCAGCATGCCAAACTGGGTGCCCCAATCGCCCACGTGGTTAAGGCGTAGCACCCGATGGCCTAAGAACTCTTGAATGCGGGCAATACAGTCGCCAATGATGGTGGAACGCAGATGGCCCACATGCATTTCCTTGGCAATGTTGGGGCTGGAGAAATCCACAATTACCCGCTGGGGCTGGGGGGTGGGGGCGATGCCCAGGCGGGGATCGGCCTGGCAGGCCCGCAGGGTGTCCTCCAGGTAGGAGGTTTTCAACCGCAGGTTAATGAAGCCGGGGCCGGCAATTTCCGGGGGATCGCAAAGGTCCTCCACCGGCAGTTGGGCCACCAGTTGGCCGGCAATCTGGCGGGGGTTTTGGCCCAGGGGCTTGGCCAGGGCCAGGGCCAGGTTAGCCTGGTAGTCACCAAACTTGGGATTGGTGGTGGGCACCAGCATGGGATCGGTGTCAGCCCAGTCTGCACCAAAGGCGGCCACCAGGGCCTGGGCAAAGCGATCGCGCAGTTGGGCAAGGGGGGAAGCCATGGGGGAATCTCGGGTGAGGGTGGTTTAGGTTTTCGTTGGCCATAGGTTTTCGTGGGCAAAATTATCCCATCGCATCTCTCTGGTGTTGACTACTGGCTCTCTTTTAAGGGACCTAATAGCCCCTAGCTATGGCTGACAAAGATTTTGCTGAAATCAACACGGGTGCTGCCGCAGCTCAAAACCTCCCCACGGGCCACCCGTTCTTGCCCCTGGTCTAGGACAATCACGGTCTCCGTGGTGGGTTCAACCACCCAAACCGTTGGTACACCCCACTGCTGCAGCTGGCGGGCCTTTTCCAAAACATCGGCGGTGGGTTGCTTGGGAGAGACCACTTCAATCGCCAGCATCGGCACCTGCCGCACCCGAATTTGGTCCTGTCGCAGGTTCACCAGGAGGGGTTCGGCAAACACCGAGATATCCGGAATCATCGGTTGTCCCCCCAGTTCCAGGGTGAGCTCCGGCAGAGCCTGCACCTGGGTCTGCTGGAAGAGTTGCCGCAGGATTTCGGCGCAGATCCAGCTATGGTTAAGGGAGGGCATGGCCTTTGTCTCCTCCGATAATTCGATATATTCAGCCAGTAGCATGGGGCACTCCGAGGGCAAAGGTGACCGACTTTAGGAAAATTATATAGCGTTGCATAGATCAACCGGGTCTAGTTAGAGAATCGACGTTTTCCCAAGGCTGTATCCCCGGATCCCTTTTCCCCAGGGAAACAAGGGCTAGTTCACCCTTTCCCTCCCCTTGAGGCAGAAACCCCCAGGCGATAGGATGGTAGGACAGGGTTAAGGCTAGGGTGCGCAGGCTGGATTAGGGTCTAGGGTTGGGTTAAACACCATGTCTCACGTATCTGATTGCCCCACCTCTGGAGCCGTGGCGGCGGGTCACCAGCTGACCGCGGCGGCCGGAGCGGAGATGCTGCGCCAGGGGGGCAACGCCTTTGATGCGGCGATTGCCGCCGCCTTCACCGCCTGTGTAACCGAGTCGGTGCTGACCTCCCTGGGGGGCGGTGGCTTTTTGCTGGCCCACACCGCCGCTGGCGGTAACCTCCTCTTCGACTTTTTCTGCCAGACCCCTGCCGCTAAGGCCGAAGCGGTGGACTTTTTCCCGATCCAGGCCAACTTCGGCGACACGGTGCAGGAGTTCCACGTGGGCATGGGGTCCATGGCGGTGCCGGGCACCGTGGCGGGCCTGGTGGAGATTCACCAGCAATTGGGGCGCTTACCCCTGGCAACGGTGGTGGCCCCGGCCCAACACTGGGCGAGCCAGGGTACCGTGATCGAACCCTTTCGGGCCTACTGTTTCCGCATCCTGGAGCCGATCCTGACCGCCACTGCCACGGCCGCCGCCCTCTACGCCCCCGGCGGCAGGTTGCTCCAGGCGGGCGATCGCTTCTACCTGCCGGAGTTCGCCCGTCTGCTAACGGAGCTGGTAGAGACGGGGGCGGATCTGTTTTACCAGGGCCGTCTGGCCCAGCGGCTGGCGGCGGACTGTGCCGCGCAGGGGGGGTACCTGCGGTTGCAGGACCTACAGGACTACCGGGTGATCCAGCGCCCACCCCTGGCGGTGCCCTACGGTGCCCACCTGTTGCTGACCAACCCGCCCCCCAGTTCCGGCGGCGCCCTGATCGCCTTTGCCCTGGACCTGCTGGCCAGCGTCGCCCCCCAGCGGCTGGAGCACGGCAGCCCCGATCACCTGGCCGCCCTGGTGGAGGTGATGCGGCTGACTAACCTGGCCCGCCAGGATGGCTACGATCGTCGCCTTTACCAACCGGACATCGCCCAGCGCTTCCTCAGCGATGACCATAGCGGCCCCTACCGGCAACGGCTCCAGACCGCCCTGGGGGCCCAGGGGGTGAATAAATGGGGCAGCACCACCCACATCAGCGCCATCGATGCCGAAGGTAACGCCGTCAGCATGACCACCTCCAACGGTGAGGGCTCCGCCTATCTGCTACCGGGGACCGGGGTAATGATCAACAATATGCTGGGGGAGGAGGACCTCAACCCCCAGGGTTTTCACCAATGGCCCGCCAATCAACGAATTTCCTCCATGATGGCGCCGACCATCGTGTTAACCGACGGGAAACCGCGGCTGGTGTTGGGGTCGGGGGGCTCTAACCGGATTCGTACGGCAATTTTACAGGTGGTCTCCAACGTCCTCGACTTTGGGTTGGATCTGGAGGCCGCCGTCCATGCCCCCCGGATCCACTGGGAACGGGGGGCCCTCCACCTGGAGCCCGGTTATCACCGCCCCAGCCTGGAGGCGGCGGGTCTGGGCCAGGGGCAGGACTGCACCTGGTGGGAGCAAGCCAACATGTTCTTTGGTGGCGTCCACGCCGTGGCGGTGGACGGGAATGGCCACTTTTCCGGAGTGGGGGATCGGCGGCGCAACGGGGCCTGGGCCGTGGTGGCGGAGTGATGGCGGAGCCACCCCCGGCGGCGTGGTTGGCCCTGGTGATCGGCAACAGCCGCCTGCACTGGGGCCTATTTATCGGCGATCGCTGGCTAGGGTCCTGGCATACCCCCCACCTGACGGCGGTCCAGGCCGCGGCCCTGCAGGTCGCTGGGTTTGCCCCAGGGGCTTGGCCGGACCTGGGCCTACCCGGGCCTGGGGCTGCCCCCCGGGCCTGGCCCCCCACCCCGGAGCTCTGGCTGGCCTCGGTGGTGGCCCCCCAGGCTACCCTGCTGCAGGCCTACCCCGGCCTGCGGCCCGTCACCACCGCCCAGGTGCCCCTGGCCCACACCTACCCCAGCCTGGGGGTGGACCGGGCCCTGAATGTGCTGGGGGCGGGGCTGACCTACGGCTGGCCGGTGCTGGTGGTGGATGCCGGCACCGCCCTCACCTTCACCGCTGGGGTGGACCAGGCCCTGCTGGGGGGGCGATTGCCCCCGGCCTTAGTCTGCAGCTGCGATCGCTACACCAGGCCACGGACCAGCTCCCCGCCCTACCAGCGGGGCTGACCACGGCACCACCCCGCTGGGCCACCGATACCCCCGGGGCCATGGCCAGCGGGGTTTTCCATACCCTGCTGGCGGGTCTGGAGGATTTTATTCAGGCCTGGTGGCAAGACTACCCCCAGGGCAGGGTGGTGCTGACCGGCGGTGATGCCCCCCTGCTGCTGGCCGCCCTTAGCCACCGGTCTAAAGCCGGGGGGAGGCCCCTGCACCACGACCCAGATCTGATGTTTTGGGGCCTACGCCGGTGTCGCTCCAGCTCCTGGTCTTCCGGGGCTTGGGTTTAGACTAATATCGGGTCCGATTAGATCCGACAACCTCTCCACCCCGTAGAGCAGCATGGCGATGCGTTCTAGCCCCAGGCCCCAGGCGATGGTGGAGCGATCGCCACAGCCCAGGGGCACTAGCATCTCCTGGCGAAACAGGCCGGAGTTGCCCACTTCGATGTAGCGATCGCTGGGGGGATGGTAGGCCAGCACCTCCAGGGAGGGCTCGGTGTAGGGGTTATAGGTGGGCTGGAACTTGAGGTCGGTAAAGCCCAGGCGCTGGTAAAAATAGGTCAGGTAACCCATCAGGGTGCGGACGCTGAGCAACTCCCCCACCACCACCCCCTCAATCTGATGGAACTCCGCCAGGTGGGTGCTGTCGATGGTCTCGTTGCGAAACACTCGGTCGATGGAGAAGTACTTACCTGTGCCCCCCTGGAGCTGGTACAGGCGGCGGGCGGTGGAGGTGGTGGTGTGGGCCCGCAGGATCGCCCGACTGGCCTCCGTGGCTCGCCACTCACCACCGTAGTTAGCCTCATGTACCCGCTGGACAGCGGCGATCAGGGTCGGGTCCGGGGGCAGAGGCAGGGTTTGGGGCTCGGTCAGATAGAAGGTGTCCTGCACCTCCCGGGCCGGATGGTCCTGGGGGGTAAACAGGGCATCAAAGTTCCAGAAGGCTGACTCGATGATGGAGCCGGTCATTTCATCAAAGCCCATTTGCAGGAAAATATCCCGAATCCGTTGGATGCACTGGCTGAGCAGGGTGGGCCGACCGTAAACAATGTCGGGGACAGGGGCGTGAATGTCGTAGGGCTTGAGCTCCACCTGACGCCATTGACCGGAGAGAATTAATTCGCTACCCAGGGCCGTCACCTGCTCCCCCAGTTCCAGGGTTTGGAGGGCGGGCAGCACCTGCAGGCGGTAGTCGGTGTTTACCCGGCGCTGGATGTAACCCTGCTGCTCCAGCCACTCCAGGGAGGGGGGGTGGGACTCCGCCAGTTGATTGGTGGCGATCGCCGCCAGGGTGGCCTGCCGTTGCTGGTAGGCCGCCAGCACCGCTGGCTTAAGCACCCGTACCCAGCCCTCCCCCTCGCCATCCTGCAGGTCCACTGCTTGCTCCCGCCGCAGGGCCCCGTAGTTGAGGCTAAATTGGCTGCCCAGGTGACCTTGCAGGACCACCCGATCGTGGACACCCTGCAGCAGTAGCTGCGCCAGGGCGGCCCCCGGTAGGGCCCCCGCCAGAGCCTCCCCCTTAGCGGTTAGCACCCAGCCATCCTGGGGGTGTTCCTGCCAGAGCAGGTAGCCCTCCAGGGCGCCGCTGCGCAGGAACCCATTGATGAAGTTAAGGTCAAACTGATGCTGCTGACAGAGCGATCGCAGGCTATCCACTACGGTTTGCCCCTGTAGCAGTTGGACAAATTGGCGTTGCTTACCGGTTAATTGTTGCAGATCAAGCATGGCAGGGGGCTTAGGGGATAGGGCAACAACCTAATGCCTCACCCGGGGGCAGGGCAGGGGTTGGGGGGGGGCCATCCTACACTGCTGGGCCAGGCAGGGCTGCTGGTAGGCGGCTTCAGTGGTGAGGTCGGGGGGGGGCTGGCCAAACACCATCTCGCAACTCAGGTCCTCAAAGTTGGGGGTCATGGTCAGGGGAATGCCAAACTCCTCGGTAAAGAAGCGCTGGGTAGGTAGCTTGCACATATTGATACACATGGCAACGCAGCCACTGGCCTCCAGGTAGCGGCATTTTTCAATGTGAACCCCACTGCGCTGGCGCCGCTGACCCGACGGCTGGTCAGGCGTCACCGGCACCTCCACCTCCCTCACCTGACAGGGACCCACCAACCACTCAAACAACTGGGTGGCAAACCAGGCATTTAGCTCGCACACCCGCTGCCCGGGGGAAAACAGATGGCGAATCAGCCAGAGCACGGGGCTGGGCACCAGGGACTGCAACACCCGGGCCACCAGGACCTGCTGTTCAGCGGCGTTGCGACCCTCCATAATCCGCTGGGAGAGGGCCACAAAACCTTCGTAGCCCGGTTGGAGGGTGGTTTGCCCCACCACTCGGGCCATTTTGCGACTGAATAGCCAGATAAATAACCGGTCAAAGCGGTTGTCGTGGTAGATCGATGGCGGGGGCGAATCAGGGGATGCCATGGCAGGGGTTGGGAAACAGCGCAGTGGGCTAGCCGGCGCCCTGGATCAGACAGTCCGCCACCGGATCCATGGGGAGGGCTGAATTCAGGGAAAAGGCATGGCCACAGCCGCAGGTGTAGCCCGCCTGGGGGTTACTAAAGCGAAACCCTCCCCCCATCAGGTCTTCGGCGTAGTCGATGGTGAGCCCGGTCACCAGGGGAAGGACGGTGGTGGATACTAAAATCTCAAGCTCGCCACAATTGACCTGGGTGTCTTCGGCCTCCAGGGTGAAGGCCGGACTGAGGTTATAGGTCCATTCGGCGCACCCCCCGGACTGCAGGGCCAGGCGCAGGCGCTGGGTAGGCTGGGATTGCTTCTGGAGTAAACGCTGCAGTTCCTGCAACGCCGCCGCACGCAGGTGGATCATAGGGGGCAAGGCCGGCCCACAGCCGGTTTGGTTGACAACCTGGATCGGGGCTGACCCGCCAGGGGATGGGGCGGGAAAAGCACCAAACATATTTCTGTCTTATCTTATCCACTTACTCTGGAAAATCACCAGAGTGATCAGTTGGTTCCGATGGTCTCCCCCCTGGGTTTCCAAGGCTAGGGGAAGATCCAGGCCAACCCGGTGCCAGCCGTTGTGGATAACCGCCGTTGCCATGTCCCCTATCCCCTCCCTGTTCCAGTTGATCCGTTCCTTGGTGGGCCGCCGTGGTCGTTTTCTCTGGTGCGCCGGGATGACCATCGTGGTGAGTTTGGCCTGGGGGTTGGGCCTGGCCCTGGCCGAACCGGAGGCCACGGCGATGGTCACCCTGGGCGATCGCCCCCTATTCACCATTCAGGCTCGACAATCCTTCCCATCGGTAGGGGATCGGGCCCAACGGATCTCAGCTCGCCTGGAGACCGCCGCCCGGGATCAGACGGTGGAGCTGGATCAGCTAAGCCTGTCAGAAACCGAGTTTGGTCCTACCCTCTACGTCATGGATCATCTGCTGATGACGGTTAGCGAGGGGGACGCCGAGGGCACGGGGCTGAGCCCCCAAATCCTGGCGAAGCAGCATCTAAGCACCATCCAACAGGCCATGGGGCAGTATCGGCAGGAGCGTAGCGCCGAGGCCCTCAGTCAAGCCGCCCTGATCGCCTTTCTCTGTACCCTGGGGTTGACCCTGACGATTTTGGTGCTGGCCAATGCCATGCCCCAGTTCTATGGTTGGCTGGATCGACAGCAGGACCGGTGGGTGCCCAATCTTCGGTTCTACAACGTCGAGATTTTAACCGCCAGTCAACTCACCACCCTGGTGCAGGTGTTGACGCGGATTCTGCATGCTGCCCTGGTGTTGGTGCTGTTACTCTTCTATTTTTCCTTCGTTCTAGGCCTGTTTCCCGCAACTCGGAACATCGGCCAGGGCATCTTTGGCTACGTAGGTAGGGGGCTCCAGGCCATCGTTGATCGGTTTTTGGGTTATCTGCCCAACCTGTTTACCATTGTTTTGATTGTGCTGTTGGTGAGCGCGGTGCTGCGGGTGGCCCGCTGGCTGTTTAATAATTTACAGCGGGGGCGTCTGACCATTGGGGGGTTTTACCCGGAATGGGCCATCCCCACCTACCGGTTAGTGCAGTTTTTAACCCTGGCCTTTGCCCTGGCGGTGATCTTTCCCTACCTGCCGGGAGCCAGTTCCCCTGCCTTTCAGGGGGTCTCGATCTTTTTTGGCCTGCTGGTGTCCCTGGGGGCGGGGGGGGCAATCCTCAGCGTGGTGGCCGGGTTTATTTTGATCTACACCCGGGCCTTTGTGGAGGGCGATCGCATCCATTTTGGCGATGTGGAGGGGTTCGTGGTGGAAAAGTCCCTGTTTGTCACCCGCCTGCGCACCATTGAAAACATTCTAGTCAGCGTTCCCAACGTGGCCCTGCTCAGCAGTAACATCACCAACTACAGCGCCCTGGTGCGGGAGCAGCAAACCCCCCTGATCGTCACCACCACCGTTACCCTGGGGTACGATCTGCCCTGGCGGCTGGTGCACGATACCCTGACTGCCGCGGCCCAGGCTACGCCACACATCCTGGCGGACCCCAGCCCTTCGGTCTGGCAAACCTCCCTGGATGATTTCTACGTCAGCTACCAGCTGCGGGCCTACACCTCCCACCCAGAGCTGCTGGGACAGATCTATTCCGAATTACACCAGCAGGTCCAGGACCACTGCAACCAGGCGGGCATTGAAATCCTATCCCCCCACTACGGAGCCATGCGGGACGGTAATGCCATCACAATTCCCGCCACTTACCTGCCTGCCGATTACCGCCCGCCCCTTTGGAACCTGCCTCCCCGGGGTTAGTCGGGTTTAGATGGAATAAATGTACAGCGTTGGGCTAGGGCCACCTGTAGCTGGCGTTTATACTCCCCATCCTCGATGACGTAGGCACCGAAGCGAGCCAGGTGGGGGTTCATCATCTGGGCATCAAAGAGATTAAAGTGCTGGTGCCGCAGGTGATCCACCAGCTTTACCAGGGCCACCTTGGAGCCCTCCGGAATTCGGAAAAACATCGACTCTCCGATAAAAGCGCCGCCGATCGCCAACCCTAGCACCCCCCCCGCCAGTTCATCCCCCCGCCAGGTTTCGAAACTGTGGGCCCAACCGGCCTGGTGGAGTTCTCCGTAGACCTGGATCAGTTCTGGGGAGATCCAGGTGGTGTCGCGATCAGCACAGCCGTTTACCACTGCCCCAAAGGCTCGATTAATGGAGACCTGAAAGCGGTTTTGGTTCAGCGCTCGACGCAGCGATCGGGGATAGCGAAAGCGCTGATCTAAGGGAATTAAGGTGCGCTGGCGACTGGAGTACCACCCCAAATGATCGCCATTCCCATCCGCCATCAAGAAATAGCCCTGGGAATAGCCCTGAATTATGGCATCGATATCGTAGTTGTGGTCGGCACTCACGGCACTCAACCCTGGGAAGGGATGGGGTGGTAAAGCCCATAGGGTCATTATGGCGCGCCGCGACCTCCCCTGCTAGCCCAGAATTTCCAGATAATCGTGGATCAGATGGCGCCGACTGGGTTGGCGTAGCTTTTGCATGGCCTTAGATTCAATCTGCCGCACCCGTTCCCGCGATAGGTCCATGGCTCTGCCAATTTCCGCTAGGGAATGGGTGGTGCCATCCCTCAAACCAAAGCGCATATTAATCACGTCCTGTTCGCGGCTGGTCAACTCCGCCATCATCTGGTGTAGGTCCTGCTTGAGGGAGTCCCGCAGCAGGATCTCCTCAGGGGAGGCGGTGGCGGCCTCCAAGAGATCCCCCAACTCCGTATCCCGATCCTGCCCCACCCGACTCTCCATGGAGACGGCTCGAGGAATCCGGAGCAGCATCTCTCTGACTTCGGCCGCAGTCATCCCCAACATCTCCCCCACCTCCTGCAGGGAGGGGGGGCGACCGGTTTTTTGGGTGATTAGACGTTGAGCTTTTTTGATTTTATTGATCTTCTCAGTAATGTGTACCGGTAGCCGGATGATGCGACTTTGGCTGGCCAGGGCCCGGGTAATGCCCTGGCGAATCCACCAGTAGGCGTAGGTGCTAAAGCGATAACCCTTGGTGGGATCAAACTTTTCCACCGCCCGTTCCAGGCCCAGGGTACCCTCCTGAATTAAATCCAGCAGGTCCAGACCCCGGTTTTGGTATTTCTTAGCCACCGATACCACTAGGCGTAGGTTGGCCTTGATCATGTGTTCCTTGGCTCGTGCTCCCTGGGCAATGCGACCTTCTAACTCAGCCAGGGAAATGCCATGGAGGGTTGCCCAGGCCTGCTTGCCCGTGGTTAGGGTGATCCTTAACTCCGCTGGCGACAGGTCCACGGCCGCCCCCCATCGGGCCAGGGAGGGACGGTGGCCCAACCGGGATGCGAGGCGATTGCGGGCCTGCAACAGCCTATGGAGATCGTAGAATGGGCCCCCCTCCGTGGTGGCGGATTGCTCCAGGCTGTGTAGCAGTTCCATATACCCCTGGACATGGCGAGCTTCGCTGACTTCCTGATCACGGGTCAACAGTTGCACCCGACCAATATCCTGCAGGTAAAGACGGACCAGGTCAGGGGTGGAGGGATGTTTGCCAGCCGCCAGGGAGGTTTCCATGACCTCTAGGTTCGATGGGGCTAACTCGTCATGCTCTTTTTCGGCTACTGCCAGTGCCCTCCTTCCTGAACTCCGGCTCGAGTTGCTGGTGTCCGCAGGGCGGGCTCGGGAGACCCTAGCGGGGTTGTAACGGGGCGTTGCTACCATAGAGGAGTACCTAGTCGTGCTGAAGGACCACTAGTTGAGCATGGTTTTAGATTTTCCCCTAACAGAGCCGGTGAACCAACTATAGAAAACGTCTGGTTTCGTTCCCCATCCGTTTCTAGTTGCAGGTGTCTGATCTCGACCCAGCTCAGGGAAACCTTAGACCGTCAACTGACATAGCAATTTACGCAACTGTTAGCCTAATTCAGGGAAATTACGGATGACTTGGTGAAAATCTCACATTCAGGTTGGAGATATCTAGAAATTGTGAGGATGGGTTTCCCCCCCAGGGATACTTGGGGCGAGTTATCCCCTAGTTCTCAACTGGGCCAGGAGGGGCTGGAGTACTCTAAATCGGGTCTGAGGGCTTCGGCGTCCCGCAGGTAGGCATGCTGGACCGCAGCTTGACCCGGGGGTAATTGTACGTACATGAGGATGCGGATACAGCGGGGCAGACTACCAGCCACGTGCATATGCTGAACATCCAGGAGGGGCACCCGGTTCCAACCGGGGCGTTGGCGGGCGATCGCTGCGGGAAAGAGAGCATCCAGATCACGGGTAACGGAGAAGGTAGCGCTAATAATAGAAGCAGGATCGAGCTGATTACGCACCTCCAGGGCCTCCAGCAGCTCTGCAACCGCCTCCGCCATAGCCGCCTTGGAGTTTTCCGCGGCCGTTACCGCCCCCCGAATTGCCCACACTCGCCCGCTCACACCGAGTCCTCCCAAGATGTTATCGTTCTCTGGCTGGGCTGTTGCCTGTGGGGCCAAACCGGAGCCAGGGGTGCGATCGCAGAAAACGACTACTGAGGTTTTCCGCTCCCATCCTACCTTCTCTGAGGGACGATAGAGCTAGGGACGATAGAGCCACAGGGGTAAACCGCTGGTGGATTGCTCAAAGTCTAGCCACTCCAGGGTACTTTGCAGAGAGCCCCAGGCTGGGGTACCCGCCGCTGAGGAGAGCACCTGGCTGTCGCCGGGGAGTAGCCGACGCAGGCCACTTTTTTTATCCCCAAAGGTGATACATTCCGCCCGGTCGGGGTTGAGGCCGGCGAGTTCGGCCGCCCAGCGTTGGGCCTCCGCTTCGCTGCCCAAGCGATCTACCACCCCCAGGGTCAGGGCCTGCTCTCCGGTAAAGATCCGACCATCGGCGAAGTTACGTACCGCCGCTTCACTCAGGGACCGGGCCTCGGCAACGGTTTTAACAAACTGGCTATAGCTGACGTCAATTAGCTCCTGTAAAATGCCCTTCTCGGGATCGGTGAGCTCCCGATCGAAGGCCAGAATATCCTTATAGGGGCCGGATTTGATTACCTTAAAGGAAACCCCGACCCGCTCCAGCAGTCGTTCCAGGTTGTTACCCCGCAGGATCACCCCAATACTGCCGGTGATGGTGCCGGGGTTGGCCATAATGTGGTGGGCCCCCATACCGATGTAGACGCCCCCGGAGGCGGAGATATTACCGAAGCTGGCCACCACCTTGATTTTTTCCCCCAGTCGCCGCAGGGCGGTGTAGATTTCCTGGGAGTCACCCACGGTGCCACCGGGGCTATCAATCCGCAACAGCAGCGCCGGGAAGCGTCGGGCTTCGATGTCCTTAAGGGCCTCTAGGACTCGCTTGCGGGTAGCGGCGCCAATCACACCGGTTACCTCGATGCGGGCAATGGACTTGCGGGAGCGGGGGGGGAAGGGCCAAACCATAGATTTATTAACGGGGGGAAGAGACCAGGTGAGTCCGTTACAAGGTGCTAACTCAGGGCAGACCCGGGTTGCCGATCAACGGGTACTGCCATTGTAGCCAATCTGCGCCGGTCAGCTTAGGGCCTAGCCCAACCCCAGGGTCAGGCCCCAGGCCACAACCTGCCCCGTGGCGCCAGGGGCGTGATCGATCGCCCGCAGTCGCCAGGATCCCTGAACCGCCTCCCCCAGCAAGTTAATCAGGGCTGGGGTGGTGGTTAAACCGTAGGTCTGGTGCAGTTGCCGCTGGCACCCCAGGGTGCGTCCCTGGATCATCACCTGGGCCCCGCTGGGGGCCACCAGGGTGAGGCTCAGATCCCCGAGGAAGTCATGGTTGACTTGGACCTGCACCTGGAGATCCACCAGGGCACCGGATGGGGTCACCGCCAGGGGGCTATCGACGCCGGTGGCGGGGTAATCGGGAATCACCACGGGGTTAGTCTGCTCCACCTTGACGGTTTGGGTTAACCGTCGCGAGGCCTGGCCCAGGCGCTGGGCAGCCTGGACCGCTGCAAAGGCGTTCACTTTGCCGTAGCCAAACCATTGGGAGTGGCCTTGGCCGTTATAGCTACCGTAACTCAAGCCCAGTTGGGGATCAGGGTTAGGATCGACGATCTTATCGGCGGTGGTTTGTAAGATTTCCCGAACTTGGCGAGCGGTGAGGTGGGGGTTGACACTCAGGATCAATCCCGCCACCCCCGCCACCACGGGGCAGGCACTGGAGGTGCCGCCAAAGGTGGTGGTGTAGTGACCCGGGTCGTAGCCAGCGGCATCGCCGCGATCGCTGGTGACCATCCCCAGCCCCGGCAGGGCCTGGTGGATCTCTGGTCCGGTGGGCACCGTACCCACCTGGGGCAGGGCCATGTTGGGGGGGGCATTATTGCTGGGGGCGGCTAGGGCAATGTGGGTGCCCCAATTACTGTAGGCCGCCTTGGTGGCCAGGCTGGTGGAGGCGGCCACCGCAATCACATCGGGGTGAACGGCGAAACCACTCAGCCATTGGGTGGGGCCGCTGAGGGCATTCTGAGGCCACTGGCCTTCATTAACAGTACCGCTCAGGGGGCGGTTGGCGTTGCCCGCCGAGAACACAATCACGCAGCCCTTGCCATTGCGTCCCTCGGTGGCGGCCCGGGTAATGGCGTTGGTCTGGCGCAGGGTGAGGGGAAAGTAACTGGAGGCCGGTGACCAACTACATGAGATCACCGCCGCCCCCCGCTGCACCGCCTGGTCAAACAGCTGTTCAATGCTGCGGTCATCAATGAAGCCGGTGGTGCGAATCGGCAACAGGGCGCAGCCCGGGGCCACCCCCACAATGCCACTGCCATTTTCCTCCCCCACCGCTAACCCGGCCACCGCCGTGCCGTGGTTTTCCTCCTGCCGCCGGGGTAGGGGCACGGCATCCTGGTCCTGCAGGTCCAGGGGGGCCACCAACTTACCCAGGCCCTGCAGGTCGGGATGGTTCAGATCAAAGCCGTCGTCGGTAATGGCGATCACCACCGATCGACTACCCCGGGTAATATCCCAGGCGGCCTCCGCATTAATGTGGGAGTTAGGGCTGAGGTTGGCCCCCCCCTGGTGAAACAGGTGCCACTGCTGGCCGTAGCGATTGTCCCGGGGACGGTAGAGCTGGCTGGTCTCCACCACCAGATTGGGTTCTGCCGCCAGCACCTCGGGCTGTCGGATCAGGCGGTTGGCCAGTTTAAGGGGGTTTTCCTGGGCACCACCGGTGACCACCGCTACCACGGTGGCGGGGATGCCCACCAGGGGATGGTCAACTTCCAGGCCCAGGGGGGTCAGGATTGCTGCCATGCGGGCCGGGCTGGTGGCTGGGCTAAACTGCACGGTCACCTCGGCGGTGAGGTAGATCCAGGTGTGGGGACTGGTGAGGAGGCGATAGCCATGGCTGGCAAATTGCACCCCCGGATGGTGTCGGGCCCGGGTCAGACAATCCTCCAGGTTGGCGGGGTTGACCTGCCACTCCACCAGTTGCCCGCCGCCCACCGCCCGTACCCCGAGGGGCTGCAGGTAATCCCGCAGGGCGGTCAGGTCCGACGGGTGGCTCAGGCGGGTGGTGAAGCGATCAGGAAGTTTCATCACCCGCAGTTCCTCTCCACCGCGCTGCAAAATCTCCCCCCACCAATCTGAACTGCCGGGGGGGGGATCGGCAGGGGCAGCGGCGGCCAGTTGGGAAAACGTCATAGTTAGTTAGGAGGGAACCATAGCGAAATGATAAGATAACCCAGGATTTTTAGGTCTTCCGTCCAGATTCCTTCGTAGGTGATCGTCCTTGTTATGGGTTCAGCTCTTCCGCCCGCTTCCTCTTTGTCCAGACTCTCTCTCCTTGCCCTTTGCCTCCTAACGGTAGGGGTTTACGCAGGGGTGAAGGCCCCCACTGGCCTAGCCCAGCCCGCCGGTCAAACCACCCCGGTGCGCCCCGGCAATCTATCCTCCACCACCCTCAGTCTGGAGGGAGCCAACCAATTACGGGCGGAGGCGGAGGCCGCGATTGGTAAGCAAGACTATGCTACCGCCGAGGCAAAGCTCAAAACCGCCCGGGAAACCCTGAACCAAATCTCTGTTTATTATCAGGACCTGGCTCAGATGTTTGTCGGTGTGGATACCGCCATTCATCGCAGCCATCGGGAACAGGCCCTGCAGGCCGCCCAACTGCGGGACGATGTATCCTACCAGTTGGCCCTGGTCTACCGCGCTAAAAACCAACCGGACCTGGCGGTCCCCCTGTTGATGGAGATTCTCCGCAGTCAGCAGCCTAATCGGGAATTAGGCCAAAAGGCCTACCAACAGCTATTCGAGTTAGGGTTCGTCAGCGCCCCCTACACCGCTCGCCCTAACCCAACTCCCACCCCTCAACCCCAGTAGGGCTGAGGGCCTAGGCCGCCATGGGCAGCGATCGCTGGGCTAATACCTGTTGATAAAAACCCTGCAGTTGCCGGGTGGCCGCCGCCCAACCCCAGCGTTCGGCCTCGGCCACCGCATTCTGGCGGAGGATTTCACGTTCCTTACCGGTGGCCACTAGGCGACGGGTGGCATTAATCGCCCCCTGGTCATCCCTAGGGTCAAACAGAAAACCATTCACCCCATCGGTGACAATGTCGGGAATTCCGCCGGAATTGGCCGCCACCACGGGGCAACCGGCGGCCATGGCCTCCAGCAGTACTAGGCCCAGGGTTTCGGTGCGGGAGGGAAAGACAAAGGCGTCAGCGGAGGCGTAGGCGGCCGCCAGATCTTCTCCGGCTAGATAGCCCACAAAGTGGGTGGGGGTATGGGCAAAGTGGACCTCTAGTTCGGCCCGGTAGGGTCCATCTCCCACCAGGGCTAAGCGGGCCTCGGGAATAGCTTCAAGGATGGGCTTGATCCGATCGATTTCCTTTTCGGCGGAAAGGCGACCAATGTAGAGTAATAGGGGAGCTTCAGGATGGCCCTGGGAGAGGCGATCGCGCATCGACTGGCTGGCCAGGGCCGGTCGAAATAGCTCCGTATCCACCCCCCGTTGCCATACCGCCAGGTGCTCTACCCCGTGCTCCGCCAACTCCAGCTCCATGGCCGTAGAGGTACAGAGATTCAGCTGGGCCTGGTTGTGCATGGCCTTAATGATTTCCCACATTAATCCCTCCAGCATGCCCAGACCGTAGTGCTCCAAGTACTTGGGCAGGTGGGTATGGTAGGAGGCCACCAAGGGGATATCCATGGTTTTGCTGTAATAGATCCCCGCCAGCCCCAACACCGCCGGATTCACCACATGGATAATATCCGGCTGAAATCCCTCCAGGGCTTCCCCAATGGCTGGCCGGGGTAGGGCCAATTTGAGCTCCGGATAGAGGGGGAGGGGGAACCCCGACACCCCATAAATTTGAGCTCCTCGATATTCCCGCAACCCTCCCTCAGGAGACACCACCATGACCTCATCCCCCATCCGCTGCAGGTGATCGACGCTGTGTTTCAATCGGGTAACGATGCCATCTACCTTAGGCAAGAAGGTCTCAGTGAAGAGAGCAATGCGCATAGAAATGGAAACGGTAGGGAACGATCGTGGGTTGGTTAGAGCAAGGGTAAGGATGGCCGGGCAACGGTTGCCACAGCCTTCAGCCTAACTGCGGGAGGAGGGTTAGGAACGCCGCCACTTCACCTTAGGTAAAATTTGAGCCGGATCAACCCGGTTTTGGTACTTAACAGCAAAGTTGAGCAGGCTATCCAGCAGGGAATCTGAGAGGTAGTGGGGTTGTAGACCCAGGTCTAGCAGATTGGTGTTCTTGGCGTTGAAGTAATGATCCTCGGCTTCTACCCGGGGATTGTCGAGGTAATCAACATCCACGTTTAACCCCAGGGTGGTACCGGCTTTTTTCACCATCATGGCTAGGTCGCCCACGCTGAACATTTCGGTGAACTGGTTAAAGACCCGGAATTCGCCTGAGTTGGCGGGGTTCCCTAGGGCGATTTCAACACAGCGCACCGTGTCACGAATGTCGAGGAAAGCGCGGGTCTGACCTCCCTTACCGTATACCGTCAGGGGATGGCCAACCGCAGCTTGAATACAGAAGCGGTTGAGGGCGGTGCCAAAGATACCGTCGTAATCGAGCCGATTAATCAACAGCTCGTCCATGCCGGTTTCCTCCGTCAGCACTCCGTAAACCACCCCCTGGTTTAGATCGGTGGCCCTTAGCCCCCAAATCTTACAGGCCAGGTGAATGTTGTGGGAGTCGTGTACCTTGCTGAGGTGATAGAAGGAGCCGGGTTGCTTGGGATAGGGCAGGGTGTCTTTGCGACCATTATGCTCAATGGTGATGTACCCCTCTTCGATGTCGATATTCGGGGTACCGTATTCGCCCATGGTGCCTAGCTTCACCAGATGGCAGTCGGGGAAATGGTCTCGCAGGGCGTAGAGCAGGTTGAGGTTACCCAGCACATTATTGGCCTGGGTGAGCACAGCGTGCTCACGATCAATCATCGAGAAGGGGGCGGACCGCTGTTCTCCAAAGTGCACCACGGCATCCGGTGCAAAGGTGAGCATGGAACGCTCTAGAAAGGTATAGTCGTTAATGTCACCGATATAAAGGTCAATGTGCTTGCCAGTGAGGTCTTTCCAGCGTTGCAGGCGAGCTTGGATGGGGGCGATGGGAGTCAGGGTTTCGATCAGTAGCTGGGCGTCCCAGTGCCGACGCACCAGGCTATCGAGAATACCGACTTCGTAGCCACGATTGGAAAGATATAGAGCGGTTGCCCACCCGCAATAACCATCACCGCCAATGACAAGGACTTTCATATCAATGAGTATTCGTGTTGCTGATACCAAGACAATCTACCAGGTTTAGAGACCCTGTAAACCCCTGGCTTAGAAATATCTGCATAGCCCAGGGCAAACCAAGGATTCACAAACTTTAACCCGATCCCGATCGCCTTCCCTTACATTCGTAATCGTAGCAAAATCAACTGGCTCTTCACCTCTGGCTGAAAATTATTATCAGTGATTAAAATCAGGCTTTGACTGCCATCGGGCAAGCGGGGCCCCAGGGCCATGCCCTCCAGGTTATCCACAGGCCAGGGAGCATCCTTAAAGTCAACTACCAGTTGCTTAGCAATGGGCCTGAGGTCCCGACCAGGGGGTGCCAGGCTAGGCAAGCTAGAGGTATCCGTAGCTCCGCCCGTGGCCCACTGGTAAAGCTTGACGTCAAATCCCCGCAGACCGTAGGCCCGTTCCAGGGCTAGAAAGTGTCCGCCCGGGTCGATCGCCAGCAGGTCGGTGACCCCATTCACGATCGCCCCACTGGGTTCTAAATCTAGAGGGTAGGTATGTTCGGCAATCAGGGTGGTTTGCTCTGGACTGACCAAATAATGGAGAAAACGACTGTACAGGGGCCGACTGGGGTCATTGTCATAGTCTTGAGCCAGGGCCGATTCACTGACCGTGAATAGACGGAAGGGTTCCCTGGCGGCGGCCAGACCTGAGTCGGCGGTGAGCGTCAAAGCCTCGAACCCCAGGTTGTTGCGAACACCGACCGGCCCCGCGGTAGAGCTTCCTGCTAGAAAGCGGGAGGGGATAGTTAAGGTGCGTTGTAATTGCCCCGTGGTGCGATCAAACTCGCCGATCAAGGGTAGAGCGTTTTGTCGGTCATCCCCTTCGCTGCTAATCCATAGGCGATTATTTGGAGCCAGGGCCATGCCCTCGGGATCCAGATAGCCTGGACTGAAGAGATTACCCTCCTGGTTGCGCAGCGCCGTTACGGACTCAACGGTGACATTGTCAAAACCCGGTTGGCCATCCTGCTGGGGTCGCCAGCTAATGGCTAGCTGATAGAAGCGACTGGGGCCGTATTTCCCCCGATCATCACTAAGGGCGTAAAATCGGTCCCGTTGCCGGTCATAGGCCAGGGCCGACAGACCCCCCAAGGTGGTGTCCCTAAAGGGCTGCTGAGCCAGGGAATAGTGATCGAGGAAATTCACTGCGACCGGCAGAAAAAGCCGGTCTTCAGCCCTAATTCGGGGCAAGCTGCAGGCCGTCAAACTAACCAGGATAAGTCCCATCGCCACCCACGCCAGCCAGTTCCGTCTCTTCACCGCTATTCCTTATCTCCGTGATTCTCTGTATAGCTATGTCGCCCTCTTGGGTATCCACTTAAGCCGGGACGTGCTGATCGGTCAGGAATTCAGGAGTCAAGAGTTTGGCGACGTTCTGACTTTTCACTACTTCTATAGCCATAAAATGCTTCGCCTTGCGCTGTTACCCGCCCTCTCCTCCCGATCCATAGGTACTGATCGTTAGGTTAGATACCGGATAGTAACTTATTATTGCTTTTCCAAGTTATTGCTTTTCCACCATTGGTTTAACGGATAGTAAAAGGCCGGCGCCCACAGGCTACTTAGGATAGCCGAACTCAGAGCAACCCGTTGGTGGTAAAACCATATTTTGGTCACTAACGGATAGGGGGAATCAGGGTTCAACCATTGATCCAGGCTGATTTGTAGGGCCAGCACTGTTTCATTCACAACTGCCATGGCAAAGACAATTAAGGCAATGGATACCAGGTCTTCCTGCAGATAGCGTTCTTTTTGTAATTGGGCCGTGAGAACACCTACCAAAATTAAACCCAGGGTGTGGGTGGGATAGTTGGCGGTCATACTATCCTGCAGTAACCCCATCACTAGACCAGCGATCGCCCCCTCCCAAATGGTTCGTTTCACACTCCAGGCGACCACCCAAATTAATATCCAGTGGGGCGCTACTCCTAACAGTTCTAGGCCTGGTGCTCGGCTTGGCAATAGCATCAAACACAGCAGAGCGGAACCCCCAGTGACCAAGATATTCCATAGTCTGGCCTGCCATAATTGGGACCGCAGGAGACCATCAACCCCTACAGTCATAAGGACCTCCCGTTGGACTTTGGCAAGTCATGGAAGTTGGGTTCCAGGGGATCATCAACCGATTCTAGTGGGTGAAAGGGCTGGATCACAGCCCACTCTAGGATGGGCAGAGGGGAAGACAGCTGAATAACCGCCTTCGGAGCTGTGTCCCTATGGCTATCCATGGATTCAATCCGACCAATGGGCATATCCTTAGGGAAGAGCCGACTATAGGAAGACGTCATGATGACATCGCCCACCTTAGCATCGGGAAATTTATCAAAGAATTCAAAGATGACCTGATTGTTCGACTGCCCTTTCACCACTCCCATGGCTCGACTGCGACTAACCTTAGCACCAACCTGGCTAGTTAAATCAGTAATAAGTAAAACCCTGCAGGTGCTGGGGGAAGCCTCGACCACCCGACCAACCAAACCACCGGGACCACTCACCACGTAGCCTGGTTGTACTCCATGACGGCTGCCACGGTTTAAAATGATATGGTGCCACCAGTGATCCGCTGACCGACCAATAACCAATGCTTTTATCGTTGACCCTGGAACCGAACTGGCATAGTCCGAAAAGGTCTGCAATGACTGATTTTGCTTTTCTAGTTCAATGACCCGCTGTTGCAACTCTAAAATGTAACTATTTTCAAACCGTTGCTCAGCGGTTGTACCTAGGTGGAATGGTCGAGTCAACCAATTATAGGTTTCGTACAATAGAGCTCCATTCGTAGACCGTAGCCACCAGGCACCTCCAATGGTTAATACAACCATTGATGCTCTAAATCCGTAGCGTGTCCACCAACGACTCAGGGTCAACATAAAATCTAAAAAAGTTAGGAGCCTATTTAATAGACTCGCTCAATTGCACTAACGCCTTAATCAGAAAGTGAATTAAGGCCACTAGGTGCTGGAACGACCACTAAAGACCCGACCCATTTGGGCAAAGTTCTCCAGTACCCGACCGGCTCCTAAGACCACACAACTTAGGGGATCAACCGCCACGTGAACAATAATACCGGTCTCATGGCTTATTAGGGTATCCAAACCCCGTAAAAGAGCACCTCCACCGGCCAGCATAATACCCCGATCAATAATGTCAGCGGCCAGTTCTGGAGGAGTTTTTTCAAGGGTGCGCTTGACCGCCTCCACAATCACACTCAGGGGTTCTGCCATACTTTCTCGAACCTCACCGGCCTTAACGGTAAGGGTGCGAGGTAGCCCTGAAAGCAAGTGGAGGCCGCGCACATCCATGATGATTTCATTGTCATCGGTAGAGGGGTAGGCAGAGCCAATGGCAATCTTTATTTCCTCTGCAGTACGCTCTCCCACCACCAGGTTGTGAACTTTCTTCATGTAATTGGAGATCGATTCACTTAACTCATCTCCAGCTACCCGCACTGATTCACTTAAAACTGTGCCCTGGAGGCTCAACACCGCTACTTCGGTGGTGCCACCGCCGATATCCACGATCATGTTACCCGTCGGCTCAGCTACCGGCAACCCTGCTCCGATCGCCGCTGCTACGGGCTCATCGATCAGGTAAACCGTGCGGGCTCCAGCCTGCAATGCCGCATCCATAACCGCTCGGCGCTCTACCCCGGTAACCCCACTGGGAATACCAATCACAATGCGGGGAGAAACTAATGTCCGCCCCTCATGCACCTGGCGAATAAAGTGTTTGAGCATCAACTCAGCGGTGTCAAAGTCAGCAATTACGCCGTCTCTTAAGGGTCGGAGGGCGACTACATTGCCGGGAGTTCGCCCCAGCATACGTTTTGCGGCTTCGCCAACCGCCAAGGGTTTTTTCTGCAACTGGTCGATCGCAACGACAGAGGGTTCCTGGAGAACCACCCCTTTGCCAGCAACGTAGACCAGGGTGTTAGCGGTACCCAGGTCAATACCCATGTCGCGAGAAAATCTATCTAAGAAAGCCACAGGCAAATCGCCTCTACACTAAGACTGAACTGCTGTTGATAACACGCCCTAAATTTTAGTACGTTTCCTGGCAACCTATCTAGTAACTCAGGAAGTATGTAAGCATATTAGCTTAGAAAGTAGTCGATTGAGGTCTTACCCCTGACAAAGACCTTGGCCCAACCGTTGCATACAGGCTGCCTTTTCCCCTGGACTGAGAGCCTCATAGGCGACATCCCGTCGCAAAACCAGGCCATTGTGGCCCGCTAAGAACCGGGGTAGGTCCATGGGGTTAAGCGTTTTCAGGGTGGCCATATCGTAGCTGGTGTAGGTGGTTAGCTCTGGATTATTAAAGTCAATATCCAGGACCGTAACCACCTTGCGGGTAGGCAATTGGCTGTCGATCAGCGGCCGCGGTCCCGATCCTAAAATGCCCGCGTGCAGTAACTGCAGCTTTCCCCGATGGCCAGGGTAATAGGCGTGGTGGTGACCACTAATCACAGTATGCACCCGGTACCGTTCCAGCACCGACTGAATCTGGCCAGCATTAGCCAGCACTTCACCGGGTTCGTCACGTCCCACCGCCACAGCGTAGAGGGGCAGGTGGCTGAGTACCATACGAGCCTTGGCCGCTTGGGCAACTGGGCTGGCCAGGGCCTGCTCAATCCAGGCCAATTGCTCAGGTCCAAGCTGACTGGAGGATCCATCCCAGGCCATGAAGAAAATGTCCCCCAGTTCAAAGCTGTAGTAGAAGGGAAAGTGCGATCGGTCAATAAAGCTTAGGCCAGGATCGTGGGTTGGGGCTAGCCAGTAGGCCGCTGCCAGATCTCGCTCCTTTTGAAACAGGTACTGGCCCCTCACCCCCATGGCACTGGAGGCGTCGTGGTTACCCAGGGTGAAACCGTAGGGAATATCCTGCTGGCGTAGGGGGGCAGCCACGTGTTGATCAAAGGCTTGCCACATGGCGGTAAGGCGATCGGCGGTGAGGGAGGGGTTCTGCCCGGCCACCATATCTCCCCCACAGACCACTAGGTCCGGCTGCCAGAGGGGCATTAGGCTGATGGCCTGATCGACTTCCCCGTCGTAGTCGGTGGAACCGTAGGCTCCATTCAGGTCACTAATCACCACCAGCCGCAGGTCCTGCCGGGGAGGGTTGGCCAGCCCTTCAGGACCGGCCTTGGTCATCAAGGCCTGGGTCGCCTGGGGTAGATCTGGGGGAGGGTTGGTCTCAACGGTGACCTGGGAGGGCCGAGCCGGCCCGGTGGGGTCTGCCTCGGAACGCAGCACCTGATAGGTACAGGCCAGACAGAAACTAAGGATTAAGCCCAACCCCAGGCCCGTGAGAAATCGTTTTACCGTCATCGTTCTCTGGTTTACAAACCACAGGCATAACCTTACCCCATAACAGCATCGGTTGAGCAGCGCTTCAAGGGGAGGCAGGAGGCAGATTTACGTCAGGGGCAACTCGATGTTCTGGCTCGCTTCCGCTCCCTTAGGGCTATAAATGGCGGGGAAGGTCAGCGCTGCAGCCAACCGGTTAGGGCCAGGGCCAGGGCATCGGCGGCATCATCGGGGCGGGGAATGGAGGGGAGGTGCAATTCCCGGGCCACCGCCTGTTGTACATCGGCTTTGTCGGCATTGCCGTAGCCGGTCAGGGCTTGTTTAACCTGGGCGGGGGTATATTCCACAGGAGATAACTGATGTTGGGCTAGCACCAGCATTAGCACCCCCCTGGCCTGGGCTACCAGGATAGTGTTACCCATGCGGTAGAAGAAGAATTTTTCGATCACCACCCAATCGGGGTTGAATTGCTGAATCAGGCTGTGGAGATCGTCGTAGATAGTGCGGAGGCGATCGCCCATGGGCATGTGGGCTGGGGTGGCGATCACACCAAAGTCGATCACCTTAAAGACCTCTGTGGTCAAGGCAGGGTCAACCTCAATCACCCCAAACCCCAGGGTAGCTAAACCCGGATCCAGACCCAGGATACGTTGACCCATGGGGAACCGGACTAGCGAACGCCAACCGGCTGGCGACCGTTGGCTAGGGGTTGGTCTGGATCCGCCAGGTCAAACACCTGACAAAAGACTTTCTCTACCTTATAGCCGGAGTCAATACTTTCCAGGGGGTCCTTACGGAGCCGGTGCCGCAGGCAGAGCACGATCACCCGACGGATATCCTCAAGGGTGACCTGGGTGCGCCCCTCGTAGGCCGTCAGTGCCCTGGCGGCCCGGTTAGTGACAATATCTCCTCGTAACCCATCCACATCTAACTCGGAACAGACCTGGGAAATTCGTACCCGGTCGGCGTGGTCGATGGTGACCTGGGGTAGACGGGCCTGGGCTTCCACCAGGGATGCCTGTAGGGCATCTTGCTGGGGTTGGTACTTGGCCAGGTAAGCGGCGGGGTCCTGATCAAACTCCGAGCGTTGTTCAACAATCTGCACCCGTAATTCCGGATCCCGCACAGTGCGAATCTCCGCATGCATACCAAAGCGGTCTAGGAGTTGGGGCCGTAATTCCCCCTCCTCTGGGTTACCGGAGCCCACCAGCACAAACTGGGCTGGATGACGGATGGAAATGCCTTCCCGTTCCACGGTGTTCCAGCCTGAGGCAGCGGAGTCTAAAAGGACGTCCACCAGGTGATCATCTAGGAGGTTGACCTCGTCAACGTAAAGGATGCCCCGGTTAGCCTTGGCGAGCAACCCTGGCTCAAAGGCTTTGACGCCCTCCGACAGGGCCTTCTCAATATCAATCGTGCCACATACCCGGTCCTCCGTAGCCCCCAGGGGCAGATCCACCATGGGTACTTTCTTGGCGGCTACGGGTAGATCGGTAGTGCCCCGTTCAGCCATCACATCGGTATCCCCGGGGGAACGATTGAAGGGATCGTCCGCCACCACGTGAATTTCCGGCAGCAGATCGGCCAGGGCCCGAATGGTGGTGGACTTGCCGGTGCCCCGATCGCCCATAATCATCACCCCGCCAATCTTAGGGTCAATGACATTGAGCAGCAATGCCAGTTTCATTTCCTCCTGGCCAATCACAGCGGTGAAGGGAAAAACAGCGCGACGGAGGGTGACCGAAGAGGGCAGCGGGGAGACAACAGTAGGACTCACGGGTGTTGGATTTCAGTTACTTGGATTTCAGTTACAGAAACAGACAGGCTAGGCTAATAGATTAGCTTTTATTGTGCCACAGTCCCAGGAATGTTTTGGGCTTTAGGGACAGACCCTTTGCAGCGGTGCCGTAATCCGAGATTATAGAGAGAAGGCCAGTTTAGAAAAACTTTAGCTTTGCCCTTTATAGCGGATTTCACTTGAATGAAGTATAGAGTGAGCCCCCCACCCCCCCCAATTTGGGGGATAAAGGGTGGGGCTTAGCAGACGAAAAGCTGGGGGGCTGAAGCTGAGAGAATTTGTATCTCACTGAACC
>JBEIUS010000063.1:0-16471 GCA_040374235.1 Leptolyngbya sp.
CAGGTATTAGAGACTATTTTGCGGATGATGGAACGGGAGGCAGATCGCCTCGATTGGAAGATTCTCAACCATGCCTTATTAGACATGGAACAGGGGTTCCAAACCTTCTATCCCTACCGTCATATCCGTAAAATTACGATTTTTGGTTCTGCCCGCGTAGCTGCCGATCATGCCGACTATGCGCTGGCCAAGCAGTTTGCCCAAGCAATTACCCAGGCTGGTTTCATGGTGATGACGGGGGCCGGGGGCGGCATTATGGAGGCGGGCAATCTGGGCGCCGGCCACGATCAATCCTTTGGCCTCAATATTCAACTGCCCTTTGAACAGGGGGCTAACCCGGTAATGGCAGGTAATGCCAAGCTAATCAACTTCAAATACTTCTTTACCCGTAAGCTCTTCTTCCTACGGGAAAGTGATGCCCTGGCTCTATTCCCTGGTGGCTTTGGCACCCAGGATGAAGCCTTTGAATCTCTTACCCTGGTCCAAACCGGCAAAGCGGACCCGATGCCGATTGTCCTGGTGGATCATGCCGGAGGTACCTATTGGCAGGGCTGGGATACCTATATTCGCACCCATCTGCTCAGCCAGGGTTTAATTAGCCCGGATGATCCGAGCCTGTATACCATCACTGACAAGGTTGAGGAGGCCTGCCGGGTAATTAGCGAGTTCTACCGGGTCTACCATTCTTGCCGCTACGTTGGCGATCGCCTGGTGATTCGCCTCAAGGGAGACCTGTCCGACAACGCTGTAGCTACGCTCAATGAGGAATTTGTCGACATTCTGGATCGGGGTACCATCGCTAAAACCGCTAGCCTACCGGAGGAGCGCAATGACGAAACCGTGGCCCTACCCCGTCTGGTGATGGACTTTAACCATCGCTCCTTTGGCCGTTTGCATCAGTTCATCCGGCGACTCAATCAGCTGGGGGGGCATCGCCCGGAGCTGGAGCACCCAGAACAAAAGTAAAGGTAAACAATTCCGTTACAGGGAGCTGGCAGGAGATCCATGCTGCCTGACAGGTCGTTAAGGCTTAAATCAGCTCATCTTTAGGATGAGCCAGGGGACGTAATCCAAGAACGGCCTATCAGCCTTCCTGAGTCAGGTTATGCCTTATGTAATCCATTGATTGAACAATGGAGCTAAGCGGATTCGAACCGCTGACCCCTTGAATGCCATTCAAGTGCTCTACCAACTGAGCTATAGCCCCAACCGGGTTATCAATGCATTAATAATAGTCTCCCAAGGAGGGCGATCGCGTCAACCCCAATTTTTTTCTTAGGGATGGTCTGGGGACCGACTATCCGCGCTAGAGTCAAACAGAATCGATGTTTTCCTAGGCAATGACAATGGTATTTCCCACCTCCTCCGGTTCCGACCAGCTGGACCCAACCGCAGTCGAGGATATTCTCCTCCAGTTGCGCCGGAAACAGGGCACCTGGGTGGACTGGGCCCAGGGTTGTCAAACCTTACAACGATCGGGGCTCAACCCTCAACAAATCTTTGAAGAAACAGGCTTTGAACCCATCCACCAGAACCAAATTATGGTGGCGGAGCAGGTTTACCAATCCTTGATTAAGGGTGGGGTGGCCGCCGCTACCCAGGCCCACTTTAACCAACGCGGCAGCGACTGTCTGTATGAGTTGCGCCTGCTGTCCCAGGCGGATCGGGCTAGTACCGCCGAATTTGTCCTACGCCACGGGCTGGACGTTGATCAGGTGCGGGAGCTGGTGAAACCCATCAAAGAATATGCCTATCGTCGCCAAAACCAACCGGCCTTTGGGGATTCACCGGGGGATGCGATCGCCTTTCACTACTGGAACCTGGCCCGCCAAAAGGCAGATCTCCAGGATCGGTCTCGCCTGATTGCCCAGGGGTTGCGCTTTGCCGACAGCCCTAGCGCTCGTCAGGAGGTGGAGAAGCTGCTGACGGACTTTACCGTCGTTAAGCCCCAACCCGCCCCGCTGCTGCCCCTTTACCGCCTGGAAAGCGATGGCGAGCTGCCCCGGGTGATTCCTGTGGTCGGCAAAATGCCCCTGACGGTGGAGGACCTGCAGGCCGTACCGATATCCCTACCCCAGGAGCCCTTTGGCCTGGTAAGTTTCTCTGGGGTAGGGGCCTGGCTAGCAGTACCCGGTTGGCAGGTGATCTTTAGGGCAGAAGACCCAGTGGGCTTGCTCACCCAAACCCACCAATTACCCAACTATCCCCCTGAGGCGGCGGATGAGCCGGTGCTAGTGGTGGTGGATCGCGCTGAACGGCAATGGAGCGATGATAGCTATTTTTTAGTGGCCGAGGCTGACCACCTCCGGCTGATCTGGAGCCCTACCCCCATCATCACCTCAATTTTCGGTAAGATAATCGTCATCCTTCGACCTAAGCGGGTGCTGGATGAAAACTATAACCGGGAGCTCTGGCAGCTGGATGAGTAACCAAGGCCCTTAATGCCACCCCTTACCCTGGAAAATATCCCATCCTAGGAGTCGCCATGCCCTTAGAACGCCGCCTATCTCGGTCTATGTTTCTCGGTCACGAGCTGGTGGAGCTGCGCCAGCTATGCCTCACCGCCGAGGGAATCTTTGAACCGGGGCAATACCTGGCCAGGGATCTACCCGATATCGCTTTTACCATGGGTCTGGTGGAAGCCCTGCCGCCTCCCCCGGATCAGGATCCTAGAATTGACAGCCCATCCTCCTCGTAAGATTACCCTAGCTGGTCCTTCCTACCGTAAAGGATGCCCCTAGAGCCCGTTCTATTTCCTATGGATGACAGCAGTGCCATCAATGGAGCGGTGCAGGAGGATCTATGATGTTGACGGTACTCCATGGCCTGGTGGTGAAGGACTAAACCAAGCCCAGGGCCCGATCCACGATAGTTTCTTGACTGACCGTTCCGGCTTGCATAATCGGATTTATAGCCCGCCTAATCCTTATTGGGTCGCCTACCCTATGCAGATTACCTACGATCCTGACCGCGATATCCTGCAAATTGCCTTTAATAATCGCGAGGTGGGGGAAACCGCCCGCATTTCTCCCAACCTCATCCTTGACTACGACGATGACGGGTTAATCGTCGGCTTGGAGATTCGTCAGGCTTCCCAGCGGGTAGAAAGCCCCCTTTCGGTGACCTACACCATCGGACCGGCCAATTTGGATAAACCACCGATTTAGCCCAACCGAGCCTTAACAAAGGCTTCCAGCCGATCCATGCCCTCCAGAATTACCGCCATCGAGGTAGCGTAGGAGAGTCGAATGGTGCCTTCGGTGCCAAAGGCGATACCAGGAATGGCCGCCACATACTTTTCATCCAATAGCTGGGTACAAAACCCGAGGGAGTCCATGGCCAGGGACTGGATGTCGATATAGAGGTAAAAAGCACCCTCGGGTTGACCACAACTAAAGCCAGGGATTTGGCGGCAACGCTCCAGCATCACCTGACGCCGTTCAGCAAAGGCCCGACCCATAGTGGCCACGCAGTCCTGGGATCCTTCGAGGGCGGCGATCGCCCCGTACTGGGCAAAGGTGCAGACGTTAGAAGTGCTATGGCCCTGGATGGTACTGACCGCCTCAATTAAGGGCTGGGGACCGGCCAGGTAGCCCACCCGCCAACCGGTCATCGAGTAACCCTTAGCGAACCCGTTACTGATAATGGTGCGCTCAAAGGCAGCGTCGGAGACCGCACCAATGCTGAGGTGGGTGGCACCATCGTAGAGAATCTTTTCGTAAATTTCGTCAGAAACCACCCAGATGTCCGCCTCCACCACCACCGCCGCCAGGGCCCGAATCTCCTCGGGGGAGTAGACCATGCCGGTGGGGTTAGAGGGGGAGTTGAGGACAAACAGTTTGGTTTTTGGGGTGATGGCCTGGCGCAGCTGCTCGGGGGTAATCCGGTAGTTCTGGGCGGGAGTGGTGGGTACCAGCACCGGTGTTCCCCCGGCTAGTTTTACCATTTCCGGATAGCTCACCCAGTAGGGGGTGGGAATAATCACCTCATCCCCCGCCTCGATCAAGGCCATCATCAGCCCATAGAGGGAGTGTTTGCCACCGTTGGTGACAATCACGTTCTCTGGACCATAGCAAAGGCCGTTCTCCTGTTGGAGCTTATGGGCGATCGCCCGTCGCAGGGCCGGTTCGCCAGCGGCGGGGCCATAGCGGGTCTTACCCTGATCTAGGGCGGTCTTAGCCGCCGCCTTGATGTGATCAGGGGTATCAAAATCCGGCTCTCCAGCGCTGAAGCTACACACCGGTAAACCATCGGCTTTCATGGCCTTAGCCCTAGCGGCAATGGCCAGGGTAAGGGAGGGAGTAACGTGGCTAACACGACTGGCTAGATTCAGGCGGGGCATAGGACTGGGGTTCCGGCAAACCAACATCTCACCTAGCGTAGATCGTTCTGAACGCTGCGATCGCCTTTTTCATGACATGCCAACATTCTCCCTGGGGAGCGACTCTAGGTTTCCAGGGAGGCGGGGTTTAGATAAACTAGGAGATACGCTAAGGAGTGATCGGGGATTATGGGTGAGTCGAAGCGCCGTCGTCAAGCGTTAGGTGACGACTATGGCCAGCAGGAGCCGGTCCTACCCTGGCTACCCCTGACCAAGCAACAGTCCCAGCAATTTATGCGTTGGACCACCCGGGGTACCTGGGCGGCGATTATTTTGCTAATCGCCTTTTGGGTGACGCTGCGGTTCATTGGTCCGGGCTTTGGCTGGTGGGAATTGGTCGATTAGGACGGTCACCCTTAGTAGCAATAGCGACTACCGTTAGCCTTACTGTGGCCCTCCCCCTGGCGCAGGGCGCCGATCAAGGTGGAAACAATTACGCAGCGGTGGCTGAGTCTTCCCCCGGATCCTACCAGGGTAATGGTGCCTAGACTGGATCTAATATCGCCACGAAAGTCGAAGCGAACGTAGTAAATCCCTTTTGAGTTGGTCAGGGTATTGTCTTCGCTGGCCAGGGTGACCCCCGGGGTTAGAGGTTGCCAGAGCTTTACTTGACTGGGGTCCACAGAGGTAGGGTGATAAGCCCATTCCAATTGCCCCTGCCGATCCCGCAGACTAAACTGGTGTTGTTGCCGTTTTTCCATAGCTTCTCGCTGGGTAGATCGCAGTCCCTGGTAGACCAGGTACTGGGCCTGGTTAACCCGTCGCTGGTCCTGGAAACTGAGAAAACCCGGGGCCGCTATTCCCCCTAGAATCATGATCATTACCATTGCCACCAGGGTCTCCAGAAGACTAAAGCCGCTGATGGTTCTAGGAGATCTGCGGCGGAGAGTAGCAAAAATTACCCAAACGGGCGATCTCAGGGCTAGTAACATTGATTTAGATAGTTAACCTTAGTCCCAATTTTCCCTTAACTAATTAGGGGTTATATACCGTTTTCCAGGTTCGGCGATTGTGCTGAGATTGGCGAATTGGGGGCGAAGGATGGCGATCGCTAAGCCATGCTTCTCCCTTCACCCCCACCAGCCAAACCTAACTCCCTAAGCACTCAGCCAGAATTCGCTAATATTGACCGGTCGGGTGGGTATGGACCATGGCACAAACTGTTTCCACAACCCTGGAGGTAGACCCCAATGGCGGGGTTGATCAGCCCTCAGGGCGGCCCCACTTGCCCTTTAAAACCCTGACGGCGGCCCTGGTGGCAGCCCAGGGCAAGGGGCTGATTAAGCTGGCGCCGGGCACCTACAGTACTACCAGTGGGGAACGCTTTCCCCTGCGGCTGGAGACTGGGGTGGTGGTACTGGGTCAGGAATCTAGCCAGGGGGAGGGGGTGATCATCACCGGTTCTGGGCCTGTCTCTAGCCAGGGGGGGCTTAGCGCCACCCTGGTGGTCACCGGGGCGGCCCAACTACGGGGGGTAACGGTGCAAAATCCCCAGGGGATCGGCCTGGTCGTGTTAGAAGGGGATGGCATAATTCGGGCCTGTCGTTTCCGCCAGTGCGGTGGAGCGGGGCTACAGGTGATGGGGGAGGCCCGCCCCCTGCTGATCAATCTGCGGGTTGAAAGCGGTGCCGGCAGCGGTATCCGAATCATCGATCGGGCGAAGGGGGAGGTGCGGGACTGCATTCTGCAGCGTTGCAACCTGGGACTGGAACTGCAGGGAACCTCGGCCCCCTTGCTGCGGGGCAATCAATGTTCGGGTAACCAGACCGGATTGCGGTTGACGGGCCAGGGGAGCCCGGTGCTGCGCCAGAACCGCCTCACCCAAAACCAACAGGTGGGGCTGTGGATTAGCGACCAGACCAGGCCCGATCTAGGCCAACCGGCAGACCCAGGGGAAAATATCCTTCGCGATAACGGCCAGTTGGATCTGCGCAATGATAGCGCCCTGAGCCTGGTGTCGATAGGCAACGACCTGATTCCCCAAACCATCCAGGGAAATATCACCCTGGCCGCCAGCCAACGCCCTGACCCGGTGGCGGTGCCCTCCCCCTTGCTGGATCAACCGGGGCTGGAAACCAAGGCAGTGGCCCCGGCGACAGTACCGTTGCCCCCGTCGTCGCCGTTGCCCCCAACCCCGGTCACCGCCCCCAGCCCCCCCTTCCCTGATCTGACCGGCCATTGGACGGCTCCCTACGTGGCGGCCCTGGCGGCTCGTAATTTAGTGAAAGGGTTTCAGGATGGCACCTATCGTCCCGATGATGGGATTACTCGAGCCCAGTTCGCCACCCTGGTGGCCAGCGCCTACGGGGATCGACCACCGCTACGAGGACCGGTTACCTTTGTGGATGTACCGGCTAACTTTTGGGCCTACACCGCCATTGATCGGGCCCAGCGGCGAGGCTTCATCGGCGGGTATCCAGACCAAACCTATCGACCCCAACAGCCCATGCCCCGGGTGCAGGCGATGGCGGCGGTGGCCACGGGTTTAAACCTACCGCCGGCGCCAGCCAGCGGCTTGGCGGTCTACCAGGATCGGGCCCAGATCCCCAGTTATGCCGTTAATGCCCTAGCGATCGCCAGTCAGGCTGGCCTGGTGATTAACCATCCCGACCCCGCCCAACTACGGCCCCAGGAACCGATTACCCGGGGGGAAGTGGCGGTACTGATCTACCAGGGTTTAGTTGCTTTAGGCCAGGCCCCCCGGCTGAGCACCCCGGTAACTCCGCTGAGTGCTCCGGTGCAAGGGTCCTTCGCCGATATTCAAAACCATTGGGCCCAGGATGCCATCCAGGCACTGCTGAATGCTAACCTGGTGCGGGGCGAGAGCGATGGTCGGTTTTATCCCGATCGGGCCATGACTCGGGCCCAGTTTGCCGCCCTAATTGCCAGTGCCTTTAGCCCTAGCCCGCGCCGTCCCGTCCTCAGCTTCACCGATGTGCCCCCCACCCACTGGGCCGCCGCTGCGATTCAAACCGCCTATCGGGGGGAGTTCCTGTCTGGCTTCCCTGACCAGTCCTTTGGGGCCGAGGGTGCTGTCCTGCGGGTGCAGATGTGGGTGGCCCTGGTCCACGGTCTAGACTGGCTCAAGGGTCAATCCATTGACCCGGAAGCACTGCAGCGGTTTCGTGACAGGAATCAAATTCCCTCCTATGCCCGGGCCGCCGTTGCCCGGGCGAGTCAACTGCAACTGGTGGTCAATGTCCCTGATCAGGCCCTACTGAACCCCAACAAAGCGGCTAGCCGGGCTGATATTGCCGTTGCGGTTTACCAGGCTTTGGTGGGGCAAGGCCGTATACCTCCCCTTAGGGAAAACTGGGCCACCACTGGGTAGGGGATGCCCGACAGTTATAAGATCAACATGGCCTAAAGCTTTAATTAACCAGGGGTGTGGGCCACCATCAAGGTTGATTCCAGGATGGGGCCCTGCCACAACCCCGTCTATGGCAAAATCACCAGGTAACCTGTTGGGGCTAAAACCATGGAAACCGTAGATGTGGTGGTGATCGGCAGTGGCCTTGGCGGCCTTTGTTGCGCCGCCTTGTTAGCCCGCTACGGATTGCAGGTGGTGGTGTGTGAAAGCCATGCTATGGCCGGGGGCACCGCCCATGCCTTTAATCGGCAGGGGTTTCACTTCGACTCGGGGCCCTCCCTCTACTCCGGGCTCTCCTACAGCCCCTCCGCCAACCCCCTGCGCCAGGTGTTGGATGCCCTGGGGGAAGATTGTGACTGGCTCACCTACGACGCCTGGGGGTGTTTTTTGCCGGAGGGATACTTTCGAGCAGCGGTGGGGGCGGAGGCCTTTACCCAGGTGCTGGCCCAATGGCGAGGACCGCAGGCAGTGGCGGAGTGGCGGGCTCTGCAACGGCTGATGGAGCCCCTCAAGGCCGCCTCCACCGCCATTCCCCCGATGGCCCTGCGATCGGACTGGGGGGTACTCAGGACCCTCTATCCCTTCTTACCCGATGTCCTAAGGCAGGCCCGCCACCTGATCTCCCTATCCGGTCCCTTTGACCAACTGCTGGCGGGGGTGGTGCAGGACCCCTTTCTGCGTAACTGGCTGGATTTACTCTGCTTCATGCTCTCGGGCCTGCCGGCCCAGGGCACCCTGGCGGCGGAAATGGCCTTTATGTTTGCCGATTGGTACCGTCCAGAAGTGCGGTTAGACTACCCCAAAGGGGGCGGAGGCGCCTTAGTTAACGCCCTGGTGCGGGGGTTAACTCGCCACGGCGGTGAATTACGGCTCAAGGCCACTGTGCAGCAAATTCTCCTACAGGGCCAGCGGGCGGTGGGGGTACGGTTAAGTAGTGGGGACCAGCTTCGGGCCCGCCATGCCGTTGTCTCCAATGCCTCCGGTTGGGATACCCTGAGGCTGCTGCCGAGTCAGGCGGTCTCACCAGCCTGGCAAGCCCGGCGACAAACACCCCCCTGCCCCAGCTTTATGCACCTCCACCTGGGCATTGATGCCACTGGCTTACCGCCGGATCTAGAATGCCACGACCTGATCGTGAACAGCTGGGCCCAGGGGGTGAATGCACCCCAAAATGTGGTAGCCGTCTCGATTCCATCGGTGCTGGATAGTCGCCTAGCCCCACCGGGGAAGCACTCTATCCATGCCTATACCCCAGCCACGGAGCCCTACGCCCTCTGGGCTGACCTCGATCGCCACAGCGATCGCTACCAACAGCTCAAAACCGAGCGATCGCAGGTGCTCTGGCAGGGGCTAGAACGAATCATTCCCGATCTGCGCGATCGCTGTGAGGTCACCCTGGTGGGTACCCCCCTCACCCATGAACGCTTCCTACGGCGACATCAGGGTAGCTACGGCCCCGCCATTGCCGCCGGACAGGGGAGATTTCCCGGTGGTAAAACCCCCCTACCGGGGTTGTGGTGCTGCGGTGACTCCACCTTTCCGGGCATTGGGGTGCCGGCGGTGGCGGTCAGCGGCATGGTGGCGGCCAATAGCCTGGTGTCGGTATCCCAACACCAGGGGTTGATTGACCAGATCCTGGGGCACCAACCCTAGCCCGTTCCCCATCTCCCTAGCGGTTCAGGGGAAAACTCCAGGGTTTAGCCAAGGCCCACCAGGTCAGGGGTCACCTCAAACTGACTGACGATGGCGGGGGTTAGCCCCAGCACCGCCTCAGGGTTACTGGCCAGGTTGGTGGCGCTGTAGGGGAGGATGCCGTAGGTGGTAACCGTGAGCTTCTGGCTACTGGCGTCAATATCAAACTGGGTCCAGCCGTAGGTATGGGCCGCCACGTAGTCTCCCTGGAGGAGGGTGGCGTTAATCAGACCATCCGCCTGGGGTAGGTTAGTGTTCAGACCAATCGGATCGTAGCCCGATAGATCAATGGCCAGGGAGGGGAAGGCGGATTTCAGGAAATCATCCTTGTCATTAACCAAATCATCGCCATCGGGGGCAATGGGGAGGGCATCATAAACCGCCCGTTGCTGGGGCGACAACAGGCCAAGGCCGCTAGCCACCCCAATTACCATGGGACCAAAGGAGGGATAGTAGGCCACTGAACCGGTGGTCACCTCAAAGGCACTAGTGGCGATGCGATCGCCCCCGGGGGCCAGCTGATAGGTGAGATTATTCACAAAAGTACCGTGGATATCGGCGGCCACCGACTTTGTCAACGTATTGGGTAGGGGGGCCCCACCGGGGTCCACCACCGTCAACCCCGTGGGCAAACTGGCACCACTGTAGTTGAGATTCGTAGCCAGGTAGGGGAAGAGGGCCCCGGGGTAACCCCCTGGACCGATGCCCTGGCCCCCCGCCGCCCCATTCACCCAATCTGCCCTAGGGGCCAGCATATTAAAGAAGCTACTGTCTCCGGCATCAAATTTATGGTTACCCACCGCCGCCGCATCCCAACCCAGGCGGTTTTGAATCAGCATGTCCGCCAGCCCGGCCTGACCAGCGGAGCGACCACTGGTGGCCGAGTCATAGAGGTCGGCACTGGCTCCAAAAAACGGTCCGGCAATAAATACATCCCCGGAGGTGAGGCGCAGGGAATTTTCATAATCATCCCCCAGGGCATTCATCACGGCGGAAAGGCCGATGGCATCCTGCAGGGCAGGGATACCGGCCTCCTGGTCAGAGGCGTGGAGAACTTGTAGAGTAAAAACCATGGTGCTGGGGGCTCAAAACTACGCAAGTGAATGGATTAATCTTTAGCCAGGGGCACCAAGGGAAGCTTATCCGAGCCCTAAGCCTGGCCTAAGGCCACCTTAAGCCCTGATGAATGTCCAGACCGTGGGCTGGTTTATGAGCATGCTCGGGTCACTGGCCTGGGCCATGCATAGATGGCCAAAACGATCAAACTAAACTCCATTGCCATGCACCCACCCCGTACACGATTTTTAGGCATTGACCTGGGCTGGCAGTCGGGGGCCTCGGGCCTCTGCTGCCTGGGTCTGGAGGGAGACCAGCTCGTCCTCCAGCAGCTCACCTGCCAACAAACGGTGGCGGAGATTTTGGCCTGGGTGGAAACCTGGAGCAAGGGGGTGGAGACGGTGGTGGCGGCGGTGGATGCCCCCACCTTGATCCCCAATCTGACCGGCATGCGGCTGCCCGATCGGCTGGCCCACCGCTACTTTGGCCAATACGACGCGGGCTGCTACCCGGCCAACCAGGGACGCCCCTTTGCGGAGAAATTGGTGGCCTTTGGCCTGGCCCTGGAGGCCCTGGGCTTTGCCCATGATCCCCACGGCCCCGCCCAACCAGTGGGGCGATTTCAGTTGGAGGTGTTTCCCCATCCCGCCACGGTGCACCTGTTTAACCTAGAACGCATTCTCAAGTATAAAAAGGGTCGGCTGGCGGAGCGACGACCCGAACTGGAAAAACTCCGCCAGTACCAGCTGACCCGGCTGACCCGGCTGACCCCAGCCCTGGACATCAGCGAGGCGGATTTACCCCTGATTCCCACCACCGGTAAGGCCATGAAGGCGGTGGAGGATCAGCTGGACAGCCTTACCTGTGCCTACGTGGCGGCCCATTGGTGGTATTGGGGCAGCGATCGCAACTGGATACTGGGGGACACGAAGAGCGGCTACATCGTGGTGCCCGCCCCCCTATCCCCCTAGGAGGTGACCACGGAGGTTTTGGGTCGGGCAAAAATCATCCGCCCGGCGGAGGTTTGCAGGGCACCGGTGACCACCACCGCCAACTCCTCGCCAAGGTAATCCCGGCCCTCCTCCACCACCACCATGGTGCCATCGTTGAGGTAGCCCACCCCCTGAGAGGGATCCTTACCCTCCTTGAGAATCTTCAAATCCATCTCGTCACCGGGCAGGTAGGTGGGACGGATGGCCTGGGCCAAATCGTTAATGTTAAGCACCTCCACCTCCTGAAAGCTGGCCACCTTATTGAGGTTGTAGTCGTTGGTGAGCAGGGTGGCGTTCAATTCCTGGGCCAGCTTCACCAGCTTGGCATCAACGGTGGGGATATCATCGTAGTCTTCCGAATTAATCAACAGCCGGTTAGGGTAGGCCTCCCGCAACCGGTTCAGCACGTCCAGTCCCCGGCGACCCCGGCCCCGCTTCTGATCGTTAGCGGCATCCGCCACCTGCTGCAGCTCCTGCAAAACGAACTGAGGCACCAGCAACTGACCCTCTAGGAAGCCCGTGGCCAAAATACTCTCAATCCGGCCATCAATGATACAGCTGGTATCCAGAACCTTGGTCTTAGAAGGTTTTAGGGTACCCTCCGCCACCAGGGTCGATTCCAGGGTACTGGGACTGATTAGCCGCAGCAGGGAACGGCCATGGGTATCCGCCAGGTTCATACCGGAGACGGCAAACAGCACACTCCCCATGACGGCGGTAAGGGGCTTAATAAAGCCAAACTCTGAGGGAATTGGCAATAGGAACAGGGGAGCCAGCATCAGGTTAGCAATCAGCAGCCCCAGCACCAACCCCACCGCTCGGGTCAAGAGGAGATCGGGGGGCAGTTCCTTAATTTGCCGTTCTAAGCGGCGATAGCTGGTTTGCATCACCAGACCTAGACCGGTGCCGATCAAACCGCCAAAAACCGCGGTCACCGTCCCCAAACCCTCCAGGTTGGTGACCTGGGAAAGAATCCGGTCGGGGAGCAGGTCCACACTGTAAAATCCGATTCCGGCCCCCGCTATGATCAAGGAAAGAACAATGAGTGTGTCTAGCATGGCGATCGGCGGCTGGCGGAATGGTGATTAGGGGCTTGGACATTCCCTTACCCTACAGTGTACTGGGCAACCCCCGTCATCTGGGTTACCCCCATGGGCAAGGAAACGCTAAACTGGCAAAAGTATACCGTTTATTTTCTGTGGTAGGGCATCCCTAGGATATCCCCTTCCCTGCCCATGGTTACCGATCCCCTTTCCGCCTACGTCCACATCCCCTTTTGTCGGCGCCGCTGTTTCTACTGTGACTTCCCCATTTCAGTGCTGGGCAACCAGGCCCGGGGGGAGACCTCTGGCACCGTAGCCCACTACCTCACCCTGCTGCAGCGGGAAATTGCCACCACCCCGGTCGGTGAAGCGACCCTCCAGACCATTTTCTTCGGCGGCGGCACCCCCTCCCTGCTGGCGCCGGGGCAGGTGGAGCAGATTTTAAGCTGGCTGGATCAGCGCTTTGGCCTGGCCCCGGGGGTCGAGATCTCGATGGAAATGGACCCAGGCACCTTCGACCTGGAGCGGTTGCGCGGCTACCGGGTCGCGGGGATCAACCGGGTGAGTCTTGGGGTCCAGGCCCTGGAGGATCGGCTGCTGGCGGCCTGTGGCCGTGACCACCGCCGGCAGGATGTAGATCAGGCAGTCACCTGGCTGCACCGGTTGGGCCTGGAGAATTGGAGCCTGGATTTAATCGCCGGTCTACCCCAGCAACAACCAGGGGACTGGCAGCGGGGCCTAACCCAAGCCGTCGCCTTCGCCCCGCAGCATATATCGGTTTACGACCTCACCCTGGAACCCCAAACCGTCTTTGGTAAGCGCTATAGTCCCGGGGATGCCCCTCTACCGACGGAGGAACAGACCGCCGCCATGTACCGGCTCACCCACCAATCCCTGGAAGATCAGGGCTACGATCACTACGAGGTATCCAACTATGCCCGGCCAGGCCATGGCTGTCGCCACAACCTCACCTACTGGCACAACCAACCCTACTACGGCTTTGGGATGGGGGCCACTAGCTATACCCAAGAACAACGGGTGAGCCGACCTCGCACCCTGGCCAACTATGGTGCATGGGTAGACCAATTCGAGGCTCGCCTGGGCCAGCACCCCGACCCGGTCACCCCACCCCTGGATCAATTCCTGGAAACCCTGATGCTGGGGCTACGACTACGTCAGGGCATCGAGGCGACCAGCCTGCGATCGCGGGGGCCAGAAAACACCTGGGAACAGCTGGGAAAAATCCTGGAGCGCCACATCGCCAGGGGCTGGGTGATCACCGAGGGTCCCTCCTGGCAGGCTCTAGACCGGCTACGCCTGAGCGCCCCGGAGGGGTTTTTATTTTCCAATCAGATCCTAGCGGATTGCTTCGCCCTGGGGGCAGAAGCCCCCTGACCTCGATCGCGGCAGCCCCTCTCAAGCTCCTGAGCACTAAGTAGTGCTGTCGGAATATTGCGCTGGTGGAATACTTATGGCCCTCACCCCCCAACCCCTTCTAGCCAGCATTGCAGATTAGCAAGGCTCAATATCCCATGGACTATACTGAAAGCAGTCTTGGTGAGGGTTTTGTCATGGTTCTTCTAGATGCCACCCCATCTCCCATCGATGAACCCCTGGCTGAGGCTCCCTCGTTGCCAACCAACCTCGATAGCGACGAACCCCCCTTGGAAGAACGCCAGGCTAAGGAACAAGCCCAGCGACGGGCTGAACAGTTAGAGACCTTGTTAAGATCCCAGGGAATTGATCCTGATCAACCGCTGGGGTTATAGAGTCCTGACCTGGCCAGGGGGTAGAGGGGAAAAACCAGCCCATTAGCCAGAACACTAAGGAAAAGGATGATCAGTCAATTTCATGTCTCGTGACATAAAGTCTGTGAGTTACGAGAGATGAAACCCCTAACATTGGGTAGATCCAAACCCCTACCTTGAGTCCTGACTTTTCCCATCCTTAGCCACACCCCAGTCCCCTCTCCCAGATCAAGTCCGGCTCCCCTTCTCCCAGTTTTGGGAGAAGGGGCTGGGGGATGAGGGCCACAGGACTTTGCGATCTACTGACACTGGGTAGGCATTCTGGCTCGCCTCCGCCCCCTTGCCGATGGCTATGGCTAACTAAGCCGGGGTTTCCTGGGCTTGGGTCGCCGTTTGGCGCTTCTGAATCCCCTGCAAAAACATCGGCACAAAGGTCTTGAGGAAAGCCTCGGGGTCCCGCTGCCAGGCCCGCTGGGCGGCGGTCAGGCGAGTCTTTTGCAACTCGGGGGCCAATAGGGAACCGGGCAGCCGCTCCATCAGGTAACGGGGCCGCTCCCAGAGGGGCAAAGTATTAGCAATATCCACCAGCTGGCTGAGGCGGCGCAGCTCAGCCCCCAGGGTAATGTCCATGCCGGCCTCAAAGGCACTCTGCTCGATCGCGGTGTATTTCTGCTTAGCCAGCTCCACCTTCTCGCGGCTAGCGGGGCTCTGGCGGGCAATGGCAGCCAGACGGCGGGTACCCCAACGCACATGGCCCGCCTCCTCCGGCAAAATCCGCTCCAGGGTTTCGCGAATCTGGCTATTTTCAGGGGTCTGGGGGGCTGATTTGAGGGCGTGGATATGGGCGGCAAAATATTCACAACCCCGCTTTTCGGTCACATTGATGGCGACCAGGGCGGAAATCACCCCATCCTCCAGGCGATCGGGGCCCTGAAAGCTGTCCTGATCCAAGAGCCGCTCAAACTCATCAATGTAGGACAGCCCTGGGGGAGTACCCACCTCGGCCCCCAGATCCACCAGCAGATCGGTCAACCAGAGGGCATGGCGAGCCTCATCGGCAACGTGATGGGAGAGGTCCTTCACCAAATCCTGGGGTTTGCCGTTGAGGGTCTCAATCAGATTAGTCAGGTCCTTGCAGCTGCGCTGCTCGTTGTAGCGATAACGATTCAGGGTAATGTGGTGAATCTCTGGGTCCTTAACCACCTGTTGCATCACATCGCGGGCGCTTAAGGTATTGAGAAAGCGGCGGGGATAGGTCACGGTCATGGCGGTTTCTTAAGTTTTGTGTTGTATGGCTGGATTGTAACGCACCTTTTTGGGCCTGGGTAGGTCACAGCCTAACGGTCCCCTGCAGCCACCGGTCTGAACCCGCTTCCCCTGGCTCCTAAATTCTGACCCCTGGTTGAAGGGTGCCCTGATTGCCCTGGCATAAATCCTTCCACCGTGCGGCCGGAAGTCTTCCCTAATCTGCAAGCCAGTGGAACGGGCAATGCAGAACCTTCCCATCGGTTTCCCAGTTAGTCCTGGGCTCAAGATTGATGGGCACGGGCTAAGGCCCTTTGCCCATCCTACCTCTGATCCCCTATTACTGATTTAGGAGCGAAACTCTGAGGCCACAATCATGGAACCAATGCCCAAATCACTAAAGATTTCCAGCAGCAGGGCGTGGGGAATACGGCCATCCAAAATGTGGGCGGCCCCTACCCCCTGGGCCAGGGAGCGGACACAGCAATTCACCTTGGGAATCATGCCGCCGGAGACAATGCCAGCAGCGATCAGCTGCCGGGCCCGTTGGATGTCGAGCTTAGGCAGCAGGGTGGAGGGGTCGGTATAGTCGGTTAAGATACCACGGGTATCGGTAAGGAGAATCAGTTTTTCCGCCCCCAGGGCGGCGGCCAGTTCCCCGGCAACGGTGTCGGCGTTGATATTGTAGGCCTGACCATTCTCGTCCCGGGCCACGCTGGAAATAATCGGGATGTAGCCCGACTCCACCAGGGACTTAATCACGTTGGAGTCAATGCTACTAACTTCGCCGACAAAGCCCACCCCTTCAGCCCCCTGGGGCCGGGCGGTAATCAGGTTACCGTCTACCCCCCCCAGGCCCACCGCTCGACCACCGGCCTGGTTAATCAGGGAGACCAATTCCTTATTCACCCGCCCCACCAGCACCATTTCCACCACCTCCATGG
>JBEIUS010000080.1:0-14202 GCA_040374235.1 Leptolyngbya sp.
CGGACTCCGGCTATAGTCTCGACCGGGCGATCGCCTGGCTCAACCACCGCTACGGCTTCGGCATTGAGGAAATTCGTACCGCTGTGCTCTGGTACAAGGCCTCCTCCTTTGTCCGGCCTGACTACTACGTCCTCCACCTGCCGGACAACCCCTGGATTCACCAACCCTTCGAACAGTACGAACAGCTCTCTCCCGCCGATCTAGCGGCCCGCTACCGGGTGCTGGAGTCCCAACCAGCCCCCGCTCAAAACTCCTAGGGTCGAGACCTAAGGCGATATCGGGATGGCGGGATTCGAACCCACGGCCCCTTCGTCCCGAACGAAGTGCGCTACCAAGCTGCGCTACATCCCGTCTTCCATTCTCAGAGTATCACAGTCTGCCATGGAGATGGGTAACGGCTTAGCCGGTCAGGCTGTTGCTGTCGCCTGGCGTCTGGTGGCGATGGGCTCCTCCAGCATTGGCTGGAGGAGCCGTAAACATCACTGACTCCGCCCGTCGAGGGCTCTGCCCGGGGCTGAATCGAGACTAGATAGGCCAGAGATACCCCAACCCAGATGTGGACTAGCTCGTGGGCCAGGGTAAACATCTGGGCTGCTTTTGTTGCCTATTCTATGGCGGAGTTTGCTAACTTCACCTTCCTGGCAAGGCCCAACATCTGCAGTAGACGAATGGTTGCCCAGGTGATGTCTAGCTCCCACCACCTCAGACCATGGCGAGCTGAATATTGGAAAGCATGGTGGTTATTGTGCCAGCCCTCACCGTAGGTTAAAACCGCTACCCACCAGCAATTGGTAGATTTATCAGGGGTTTGATAGGTGCGATAACCAAACTTGTGGGTGGCGCTGTTGACCAGCCAAGTACAGTGGTATACCGCCACCATGCGCACGAAAATTCCCCAAAGGACGAAGGACCATCCCCCCAGAGCATAGAGAATAACCCCTAGCAAAATCTGGATAACCAGGAAATATTTCTCAAAGAAAAGATAGACCGGATCATCTGCAATGTCACGGGTGAAACGAGCAATTTCTTGCTTAGCTGGCACCTCCCGTAGCATCCACCCCAGGTGACTCCACCAAAACCCCTTATTGGAATCATGGTGATCATTGGCTTGGTCAGAGTAGGCGTGGTGATGACGGTGTAGACCAACCCACATAATTGGACCATGCTGGCAGGCTAAGGTACCGCAAAAGACAAAAAAGTATTCTAACCATTTGGGCACCTGAAAGCTGCGGTGGGAGATCAAACGGTGCCAACCCAGGGTGATCCCTAGACAGCCAGTGAACCAGTGCAGAACTAAAGCCACCCCCAGGGCGGACCAGGAAAAATTACCCGGCAAAAAGGCTAACAGGGCGATCCCATGGACGACGGCCATGAAAACTAGGGTGACCCAATCGCGGGGCAGGCGGGTGGTGATTACAGCAGTCATGAAAAAGTCTCAACGTTTTGGACAGTCAACAAAAAGTAGGGGAAAATAGGCTTCTACTGGTTCAAATGCTTTAAATCAAATATTCTTTAGGGAAAATTTACCTCTGCAGTGATAGTCCAGTATGACGCCCCTAGAATCATCTCTGCTACCGATCTTTTACGGAATTGATGCCCAGGTCAAGGACAATCTTGAACGGGTATTAGCAGCCTTTCGTCATCATCGAGTCGGTAGTCATCATTTCACTAGTGTATCGGGCTATGGTCATGATGACCTGGGTCGCGACACCTTAGATCAGGTATTTGCCGAAATTGTTCAGGCGGAGGCTGCTCTAGTGCGATCGCAGTTTGTGTCCGGCACCCATGCGATCGCCTGCGCGCTCTACGGGGTACTGCGCCCGGGGGATGAATGTCTAGCGGTGGCCGGCCCTCCCTACGACACCCTAGAAGAGGTGATTGGTTTACGATCCTCGGCACAGGGCTCCTTGGCAGAATTTGGTATTTCCTATCGAGAATTACCTTTGAACGCGGCTAGCGCCATTGATTGGCAAGCTTTAAGTACGGCCATCAGCCCCAGTACTCGCTTGGTGCACATTCAGCGGTCCTGCGGCTACAGCTGGCGTTCAACACTAACCATAGCGGAAATTGAAAGGATTGTGCAGGTGGTGAAGGGACAGAATCCTCACCTGGTCTGTTTCGTTGACAACTGCTATGGCGAATTTTTAGAAGACCGGGAGCCCACCGCCGTTGGCGTCGATCTCATGGCTGGATCGTTAATTAAAAATCCCGGAGGCACCCTGGCCACCACCGGTGGCTATGTGGCGGGCCGGGCCGACTTGGTGGAGGCCGCCGCCTGTCGATTAACTGCCCCGGGAATTGGTGCCAAGGGCGGATCTAGCTTGAACCAAAACCGCCTAATGTACCAGGGTTTGTTCCTAGCTCCCCAGATGGTGGGGGAGGCAATGAAGGGCAACTACCTGTTGGCCCACACCTTCGCTGCCCTTGGCTATCCGGTGAATCCGCCTCCGGAGGCAACCCAGCGGGATGTGATTCAGGCTATCCAGCTAGGGTCGGCGGAGAAGCTAATTGCCTTCTGCCGGGCAGTACAGCGCCATTCTCCGGTGGAGGCCTACCTTGACCCGGTGCCGGCCACCACCCCGGGCTACGATTGCCCCCTGGTGATGGCGGGGGGTACCTTTGTGGAGGGTAGCACCGCCGAGTTATCCGCCGATGGCCCTCTACGAGAGCCCTATACGGTTTATTGTCAGGGTGGTACCCACTGGAGCCATGTCGCCCTGGTGGCAGAGGCCACCGCCGCCGCCGTTGGGGTTGCCGCAATGGTCCTATCAGCAGGGTAAGATGGCAGAAGCCACCTCGACCTCCCCCCATGTTGACCATTGCCTTGCCCAAGGGTGCCCTTCTAGCAGACAGCATCCGTCTATTTCAATCCGTTGGTCTTGATTTCAGCCTGTTTCTAGACAAGGCTAACCGGCAACTACAAATCACCGAGGCCACTGGAGTTGCCCAGGCCCTACTGGTTAGGGCCCAAGATGTGCCGGTCTACGTCCAGTATGGCCAGGCCCAGTTGGGTATTGTTGGTTACGATGTCCTGCGGGAGAAACAACCGGCAGTGGCCAATCTGGCGAACCTGGGCTTTGGCGGGTGTCGACTTTCAGTGGCAGTGCAAGCCGCTAGCCCCTACCGTTCCGCCCTGGACCTGCCGGCCCACTGCCGGGTAGCCTCTAAATTTGTCCACTGTGCCCGGGCTTATTTCCAGTCCATTGATCTGCCGGTGGATATTGTGCCCCTGTCCGGCTCGGTGGACCTGGGCCCAATTACCGGCATGTCTGAGGCGATCGTCGATCTGGTCTCTACGGGTACAACCCTGCGGGAAAATCACTTGGTGGAGCTGGAGGTATTATTCCACAGCACCGCTCGCCTGATTGCCCATCCGGTCAGTTATCGGGTTAACCCCTACAATTTAAAGCAATGGTGCGATCGCCTGGGAAATGAGGCTAGTCCTAGGGTTACCAGGACCGCCGTACTCAGCCCAGGCTAGACCATCTGACCTCTACCCCCCGCCGAACCGCAATCTCAGAGATTGGTGGCGATCGCCTGCACCGGGCAGGTGGGAATACACTGCTCACAGACGATGCAACGGCTACGATTAAAAATTAACCGGGCACTGTCTGGATCAAGGGTGAGGGCCCGGGTGGGGCAAACCCCGGTACAGAGGCCGCAGTGGACACAGAGTTGGTCGTCAATCACAATTTCCCCACTGGCGACGGATACCTGAATATCCTGGGTCTCCAGCCAGTCAATGGCATCGTTGAGCTGGTCAATATCGCCGGACAGTTCCACCACCAGGGTGCCCACCTGGTTAGGGGCGACCTGGGCTCGAATAATATTGGCGGCAATGTTAAAGTCCTTAGCCAGGCGATAGGTGATCGGCATGTGCACAGCCCGCTTGGGAAAGGTAAGCTTGACCCGTTTTTTCATAGCGCTGACTCCAGGTCCGATTTCCAATTAGCGATGGACAGGGCCAGAGAGCCGGAGACTTTTGCCTGTCCCAGACCACTATCCCAGCCTATAGTATTAACTATGGAAAAAGCATAGCTCTGGTCACCCAGGCCGGAGCGGCCAGTCAGGCCCCTGAGGAATTTCAACCTTGGACCGATTACCCCCCTCCTTTGGTTGACCCCAGTCCGCCCGGACTGAGTCTTCTCCACCGTCTCTCCCTATCCGCTATCCGGTGATTAGGATAATACCCATGGCGAGTTACCCCCCCAGTACCCTACCCAGCACCCTACGTAATTTAATTATCGCCATAGTGGCGATCGCCCTGGCGGTCGCCCTATTTTTGGGGCTACGGAGTCAGTCGGGGAGACCCTCCCTGGCCACCCTGGCGGCCCAGGCTATCCCCTACGAGGTGGCTCAGGGTAATGGTAAACCTTCCCTGGTAGAATTCTATGCTGACTGGTGCACCACCTGTCAGGCCATGGCGACCACCATGGACCAGCTCCGCCACCACCACGGTGACCAGATTAACTTTGTCATGCTTAACGTTGATAACCACAAGTGGTTACCGGAGATGGTGCAATACCAGGTCGATGGCATTCCCCACTTCCTCTACCTCGACAGCGCTGGGGAACTGCTAGCCAGCGCCATTGGTGAGCAACCCCGGCAAATTCTAGCGGATAATTTGGTGGCCCTCCAGTCGGGTCTGCCCTTACCCCATCAGCAAACCCTGGCGGGCCAGCGATCGCCGACCCAAGGCGGCTAGGGTGCAGCACCACAATCTGGATGCATCGCCCCCTGCTGACAGAGGTAGGGCAGCTGGTCGGGATCTAAATTGAGCACCTTAGACAGATCCACCCCAGCTAGATTCTCACCGGGCTCCTGGGCCAAAATGGTGGTAATAAAGCTACCGGGTTGGCGCTGCTCCCTGAGGAAAAAACGAGCTCCCGCCAGGTTGGCTTTGTCGAGATTGGCTCCCGCCAGGCGGGCCCCCTGTAAGTTGGCTCCCTGCAGATTTACCCCCTGCAGGTTTGCCTGGCGTAGATCGGTATCCACCAGGCGAGCCTGACTGAGGTTGGCCTGGCTCAAGTTAGCCCCCCGCAGGTTGGTGGCGGTCAGATCCGCCTCGGTTAGGTCACTACCCTTGAGGTTAGCGGCCTCTAGGTTGGCCTGGACCAACACCGCCCGACGCAGCCGGGTTTCAACCAAGCTAGCCTGGGGTAGCTGGGCCTCGGTGAAATCCGCCCCCACCAAACTGGCCTGGTCAAAACGACTCTGGCTGGCCTGGCTGGCGATCCATCGGGCACTGCTGGCATTCACGCCGGAGAAGTCGGCATGGTCCGCCTGGGCGCGGCTGAGATCGGCCTTCAACAAACTGCCACTGCGAAAAAGGGCGTAGCTGATCTGGGCGGTGGTTAGGTTAGCGGCGGTCAGGTCCGATCCACTAAAGTCAGTAACCCTATCATCAAAGGTATCAGGATGGCCGTCCTTACCCGGGTCAAAGAAAATCGCCCCCCCGAGCTGTGCCCCATTCAGGCGGGCATCACGCCAGCGCAAACCTGCCAGCTGCACTTGATCAAGCACCAGGGTAAAGGGGGCTGGGCCCTCCAGATCCTGGGCCAGGTTAGTGCCCCCCAGGTCCAGCCCCTGCAAGCGGCCGCTGTGGACCACTAAGATCTTCATCAGGGCGCGCTGGACGGCTTGCAGACGGGCTCGGGCCAGATTGTCGCCATCGGGGTGGGAGGTGAGGTCGTTGGTGAGGCTGCGATTCAGGCGCTGCAGGGGGGGAATCGCCCTGGGGCCAGCGGTGGTCAGGGCCTGTTGTAAGGTGTCCAGGAGCTCAGGGCTTTGGGTTTGGGCTAGTAAATCCACTAGAAAGGTGACGGCGCGGGGATCGTCACTACTGGCCAGGGCCAGGGCGGCGGCCTGCTGATCGGCCAAGCTAGTGGCGTGCAAACTGATGTTTTCCACCAGGGCAAGGAAGAGTTGATCGTGGCGGCCGACCTCCGCCTGGCGTCGCCATCCCACCATCAACCCCACCAACCCGATCAAACTGAGTAACCCGATCGCCCCCAGGGCCGCGATCCGGGGAAAACGGCGAGTCCCGGCAGGGCTAAACACCAGTGACCGAAGGCCGCCCTCCTCGGCATAGGCCTGCACGGGCCAGAGCAGCCGACCCAATCGATACCGCTGGAACAGCCGTGATCGGGAGAACTTAGGGCGCTGGTGGGCCAGGAGAAATTGGCCCTCCTCCAGGGACCGCACCTGGGTACGGGCCAGGCGGTCGTGGATAGCTCGTCCCTGGGGATCGAGGAGGGCGGTCAGCCCCCCGGCCAGGCTGGCGGTCAGGCTCAGCCCTGCCAGGGCCACCAGGCTAGGGAAAGCGCCACTGCTTAGCCACACCAGGTAAGCCAAACTCAGAGGGAGGCCCAGGCGCCCCACCCCCTCCCGCAGCAGGGCGATGGGATAGCCCAGCTGGGGCTGGTGGGGTGCCACCACCTGCAGCCCCAGCCAGGCCTTGGGCAAGGTTTTACCCCGGGTGGCTAGGCCATGGAGGTGGTGCAGCCCCAGGCCCAGGGGTAGGGCCAGGGCGGTAAACCAGAGCAGGTTGGTCAAGGGGGGCACCTGGGTGACCAGGGACTGGCGCGATCGCCCCAGGGGTGCCGCCGTCACCCCTTGCACCAGGCTAGACACCGGATTCAGGGGCACAAGATGATCCTGGACCTGCTGGCGAACCCAGGCTCCGGCGGCCCAGGGCAGGGCGGTGCTGGCGGTGAGTAAACTGACCTCCAGGCTCCAGGCCAGTAAGCGGCGTCGGGCTAACTTCCGGGGATCTGACCAACCTCCCCGCACCGCCTTAGCTGACACCACCTGGGCGCTAATGGGTTGGGAATCGGAGGGCAGGGCCATAGCTAGGGATTGCCAGTGGCAAAGGGAATTGGGTAGGCCCCATTGTAGCCAAAACTCCTCGCGCCGCTACGGATTTGCCCACGGGTTAATCTAGGGAACTACGATCTCCACCGTGGCAGCGATGGGCTGGCCCTGATGGGTCAGGGTCTGATGACGGTTAGTGTTCAGACTAACGGTGATCTGGTGACGCCCTGGCGGCAGATCCGCAAGATGCACCCAGGGACCGTAGACCCGTCCAAGCTTTTCCCCATCTATGTAAAGATGGCCATGGCCCACATTGGGCTGATTAGCCTGGTTGACCTGCTCCGGGGCAAACCGAAAGTCGGTGGTTTGAATCTCCACATTCCAGCCCCGCAGAGCGTCAGGGTGGACCACCAGGTTAAGGGTGGGTACCGCCTGGCCCGCAGGAATTTCCAGGGTATCGTGGTGAGCATCATCCCCATGGGGCGCTTGTGGCCCATGATCGGCGGGTGGGTGGGCCCGGTGCCCAGGGCTAGGGCTGACCTCCTGGGCAGTGCCTAGACTAAGACCCAGAACCAGCAGGCCTAGGATTTTTAGATGGGATGCATAAGCCATAGTCAGGGGAATTCTCGCTTGATGACGGGAATAGGGGAAATAGACTGGTAGTAGGTGACTTACATATAGATGACCCCTCAAGGGGGGGTAGCAGTCAGAATTCAGGAGCCAGGAGAGGTAGGTGGGTTGATGCCAGGGTCTAGGCAAGCGAAGGGGGAATGATCCCTGGGGTTGAGCCGCTGCTTAGCCGGTGGCCAGGGCAGGGCGCTGCCATTCGTTGAGCAGGGTAAGGACGTAATGGTGTAAGGCGGCTTGCCCTTGGATTTCGGCACAGTGGGCCGCCTGTTGCAGGTCCGCCAGGCCGCCGGCATAGTCCCCCAGGGAACGCCGCAGCAGGCCCCGCTTTAGATAGGTGCGGGCATGGTCAGGATCAATGCGGAGTAGGTGATTCAGGTCCACCAGGGCCGCCTCGGTGCGGCCCAATTGGTGGCAGGCGCAACTGTGGTTGAAGAGGGTGCGCACATCCCCCTCAGCCAGGGCCAGGGCCTGGTCAAAGTCCGCCAGGGCCTGCTCGGGTTGGGCCCCCATTAGCTTGGCCAGACCCCGATCATCGTAGATCTCCACCCGGGCTTCGGGGCTGGGTACCCGGAGGATGGCCTGGTCAAAGTCGGCAATGGCGGCGCCAAAGTCGTGCAGAGCTACGTATACTAACCCTCGGTTATAGTAGGCTCGAAAGTTTTCCGGAGCCAGGCTGAGGGCCTGGGTATTGTCCACTAGGGCCTGGCTGAAGTCACCCTGGTGGTAACAGGCCAGGCCACGGCTAAGCCAGTAATCTGGGTTCTGGTGGGCGGTCTCCAGGGCTTGACTACAAAGGGTAATGGCCTGGTCGTAGCCTTGCTGCTGCACCGCCAGTAGACAGCGATCGCCCAGATCGGTCTCAAGCTGATCGGCCCTGGCCAGATCGGGCGAGCCCAGGAGAACCAACAGGGCCAGCCCTAGACTCAGTAGCCAGGCGGTCAAGGGGGTGTTTGTTGCCAGCATAGAGAGCCGTTCATACATAGGGAAGTCGTTCGGTATTATCCCGGCAGACCGCTAGGGAGGCAAATGACCACCGGTCAAATATTACGACCTGTAATCGTGGGGGCTGGCGAAATTAGCCCCATCCCTTACACTGGGAATACCCTATCACCCCATCACCATGGCTCCCCTGCCCCGCCATCGCCCCCACCAGCTTTCCCTGGGGCCCTTAGAACGTGAGATTTTAGAAATCATCTGGGGCCAGGGCAGTGCTACGGTGAAGGAAATTCACGATTCCATCCTGGCGGATCCGGATCGCGACCTTAGTCAGGCGTCGGTGGCCACGGTGCTGCAGCGGCTGGTGAAAAAAGGCTGGCTGCAGCGGCAACCTAGGGGCAAGGGGGAGGAGGGTAGGGCGCGATCAGTATACCGATGGCAGCCTAGGGTTTCCCAGGATGAGGCCAGGATGTTGGTAGCCCATGACCAGCTCAAGCAATTTTTGGCCCTGGGCCAGCCCGATCTGGTGGCGTCCTTCGCCGACAGCCTGGATAGGGCGGATCTTGAACAACTGGAGGAGATTGCGGCTCGCCTGCGCCATCTGCGGCAGGCCCAGACTCCTCCCCAGACCAGCCAGGAGGACTAAATGCACAGTGGACTCCTCCTCCTCACCCTGGGCCTGGCCCTAATCGGGCGGTGGTGCAGCCATGGCTTGCTCCAGGCCCTGCCCTACGACCCCTGGCCACGTCGCTGGATGGTGACCCTATGGGTCTTTTGCCTACCGCCCTTAATGTTGCTGGTGGCGGCAGCCACCGTGCTGGTCATGGGGCACCATGGCACCATGATGGGTCGGCAGGTCAGCCCCCTGGGATGCTGGCTGGGGCTGGCAATTCTGGCCTGGGGGGTGACGGTGGTGGCGGAAGCGGTGGGACGGGCCCTATACAGCCAATGGCGCTGGCGACAGTATGACCTGATCGAACTCCCAGATGGGGGGCTGGCCCGGTGTTTAGAGACCCCTTTACCCGTGGTGGCCCAGGTGGGGCTGGGCCGATCATCCCTGATAGTCAGCCGCGGCTGGCTAGATCAGCTCACCCCCTCAGAACAACGGGCCACCCTGGCCCACGAACAGGCCCATGCGGATTACCATGATCCCCTGGGGTTTTTGATCCTGGGGATGGTTCGCCGCTTTAGTCTCTGGCTGCCCCACACCCAAAGCCTCTGGGAGGATCTGCTGCTGTTGCGGGAAATTCGAGCTGACCAGGCGGCGGCCCGCCACAGTGACCCCCTACTGCTGGCGGAGCTGCTGGTGAAGCTATCGCGTCAGATCAGCCTGGCCTGCCAGGAGCAAGCCCTAGGGGACTGGGTCAGCTTTAACCCTGGGTCCTCTCCCCAACGGCTGGCGCTACGGGTCGAGGCGTTAGTTAACCCAAACCCCCCCATCCCCCCGGTCACCCCAGGGCTAAGTTTGATGGTTTGGTTGACGGTCGCCACCCTTCCCCTGGCTACCCTGGGGCTGCATTCCTAAACTAGAGGTCAGCAACTAGAGGTCAGCGCAGCACCGGTCACCTCCTCGGGTCGCTACCGATGGGAGAGGGAGAGGGGAGCAGGTTCAGGATAATTCACCTGGACTGCATTGCCCATGTAGGCCTTCCAGAGCTCTGATAGATTTTCAGCCTGGAGTCGCCAGTCTGGGTTAAGGCGGTACATGCGCCGGGGCCGCCCCCGCCCTTCCACCTTTTTCCAGTAGCCGTCAACCATTTTTTCGTCCTCCAGAAACTTGAGCGCGCCGTAGAGGACGGTGTCAGAAAGACGGTAGTGGCTATACTGCTGACTGAGGCGGTGGATCAGCTCGGTGCCGTAGGAGTCTTGTTGCAACAGAACCGTGAGCACGTAGCAAACGGCTAGTTCTTTGTTGAGATAGATGGGCGGTGGATCCTCGAAAAACTGATGGATATCCTCAAACTTCATGGGATCACTCCAGCTAAATAGGGGGCCATCGAAAAAGGTAGATCTATTGTAGGACGAGGTGATCCCCATGGGGATTACTGCCCTTCAGATAGTAACTATCCGCAAATGTTTTTATTTAATATTAAATATTTGTCACCGGAGGATTTATAACCCTAGCTCCCTACAAGGGGGATCAGAAGAACCAGGTGGATTTATGGCAGGGTTTACTAGAAAGGCTTCGGGCTCTTCTGGGGTAGGGGTCTGGTCAAGCTGGGGATGCAACACCTGCTCGTAGAGAGTCTGGCGGAAACCAGGACTTAAATAGCGAAGCCGGGTCCGTTCCCAGTCGGTAAGGGCCCCCTGACGCTTCTCCGCCATCACCCCATGGAGTTGGGAAAGGTTGGTAGTGGCATCACATTGATCCGCCAGTAAACCTGTCAGAACGTAGGTATCTTGGACCTTGCCCAGGTTATCTTGCCAGGTTTTCAACTCCTTAATCCAGGCCTGAAAGCCGGGCCCGTAGAAGTTGCTGAAAAATTCCGCCTGGTATCGTACGGACTTGCAAACCTTACGAAGATCGTGGAGGGTCTGGCGATGGGCAGGACTGACCTCCACCCCGGTCACTAGCCAACCGGGGTGGAGGAGCAGTTTGGCAATCAGGGGGTTGAGTAGATCGGGCAACACCAGGATGAGGGGCAGCTCGGCCATGGCACGAAATTGGGGCGATCGCAGCCAATCCTCGTAGGCCCGCTTAAGATTAGTGTATAAAGGCTGGGCCAACAGCCCTTCAATCTCCGCAAACACCTGCCGACGTTGCTTTTTAAGCATGCCCAAGGCTTTTTGCAGAGCCTTCAGCTGAGCTTTATGGACAATGCGCTGCCCGTAGTCCTGCTCAAGATCGGCAATCTGCACATCCAGATCCCGCAGCCGCCCCAGGGTTTGACTGATTTTTCGAATGGATTGAATCCTGGCGGCCTTGGGCAGCTTAACCACCTGGTCAAACACCTGCAGGGCGGTGCGTAGCCGCCGGGACCCCACTCGCATTTGATGGAGATATTCCGGATCCCGATCCTCCCGTACCCCCCCCTCCTGGTCCACCATGTGGCGGTACTGTTGGTTAATGATGCTGTAGGCATAGGGACCCACCCCTAAGTCAGAACCTTGGTCCGTCGGGACGGCGGACAAGGAAGGTGACGGTTCGATCGTGATCATTCTCTCCACCTCCTACCCCAGGGTTAGGGGAGGACAATGCTGGTCCGGATATCTGCCAAGCCGTGGGCAAGGATGCTTGGGTTTCTCACCGCCCATCCTATTCACCTCTACCTTAAATCATCCAATCCTAGGGATTGGCGGATCACTATAATTATTTATAGCTTTGGCCCCCTCACCCCCTTGCTCCCCCTCCCCCCCTGCCCCCCTAGCGCCGCCCGTCAGCCCCTAACCCTGGGGCTGGTCGGTACTGGCTTTGCTGCTGATTTGCGGGCCCAGGCCCTGTTGGCCGATGGCCGAGTTCGACTGGTGGCGGTGGCGGGTCGTCAGTCCGAGAGGACTGAGGCCTTTGCCCGCCGCTACGGTGCCACTGCCCGGGGGCACTGGAGCGATCTAATCGGTGACCCCCAGATCGATGGGGTGGTGGTTTGCCATGCCAACGCCCACCACGCCGAGGTGATCAGCGCCGCCCTGGCCGCCCACCAGTCGGTGATAGCAGAGTATCCCCTGGCCCTGGAGTTAGAGGCGGCCACCCAGGCGCTCCATCTGGCTAAAACGAAGGGGCTCTACCTCCATGTCGGCCATATCGAGTTATTCACCGGAGCTCACCAGGCCCTGCAACAACACCTACCGGTGATTGGCAGACCCCGCTACGCCCGCTACGCCACCTTTAGCCCCAAATCTCCCGCCCCCACCCGCTGGACCTACTGTCCCGAGCTATTTGGTTTTCCCCTGGTGGGGGCCCTATCTCGCCTGCATCGGCTGGTGCATAGCTTTGGCCCAGTTGAGCGGGTTTACTGTTGCAACACCTACGGCGATCGCCCTACCGGTGAGGATGGCTTTGACTATTACCGGTCCTGCCTGTGTGTGGCTCAGCTCAGCTTTGGTAATGGCCTACAGGCAGAGGTGGTGTACGGCAAGGGGGAAGGGATCGGGGTAGAACAACGGCGGCTAGAGGTGGTCGGGGAGCAGGGCCAGATCATTCTGGAGGGAAACCAGGGCCAGGTACTGGGTCCAGCAGGGGCCCAGCCCATCGCCGTCGGATCCCGACGGGGGTTGTTTGCCCAGGACACTGCCCTAGCCCTGGACCAGTTAATTCTGCGATCGCCCCTCTACAGTCAAGCTGAACTCAGTCTCTACAGTCTAGCGGTGGCAACTGCGGCCCAGCAGTCGGCCCAAACTGGAGCAGCCGTAACGGTTTCTACCCCGTTTCCAGACCTGACTCAGCCATGATCAACTCCAGAAGACTCAGGGCAAGGCTGATCGGTGAAAGTTGGGGATGGGCAGGCAATTTAGCTCAGACCGACCCCCGCAACGAACCCCGTTGGCTAGGGCTATGTCCATAACAGGGGAGGAATAGATCAGATTTTGTAATTAATCGAGAAAATTAACTCTGTATCCGTACCAGCACTATTTCTAAAAATGACATTTAAATTGCTATCAAAGTATAAACGCTCAGCGACTTTAATATCTAAACCACCCGTTACCATCGGATCGATCCGTTGAGCGCCACCGGTGTTGTAGGCCAACCCCAGGCCGGCATAGGGATATATACTTGGTGTGACGGGGGTTTCTACTGTTAGGGGTAAGCGTCCTTCCACAAGGCCACCACCGAACATAACTAACGGTCGTGCAGATAGGCTAAAGTCACCAATATCGACAACTTTTACCTTTGAATCAACCACAAGGGATGTCGGATCATTCAAAAATGCCCTTACCCCAATGCCACCATAATAGTCAGGCATAACCTGGGCTTTAGCAGGTAAGAAGAATCCTAAGGTAGCTGTAGTCACGAGGGCTAAAACAGGAATAGGGTATTTCATAGGTTTTTCAAAAAATAACTTTGGCAAGAACGCCCGCTTTCAGACTTTCCACGAGGCTACCACGATAAATAGACTATATCGGCAAATAAACCGTACTGACTGGCTCGTCCTACCCCCTTTCAGGTTGGCTATGATTTCATCTCAGGACAAGACTCACAACCCTTTTGCTGGGTCTCATAGCAATATTACTGTGTCTTGGGATAATCCAGCCTACATCCCGCTCAGATCGTAGGCCTGATCATGGTTGAATTTTTGGGCTAATTGCCTCCTAAACAAATCGGTTGTCTTCAATCCCAGGGTAGGCGTTGCGGTGGCTGTCACGTCTCATCCACCGCGCGTAATAATTCATTCCCCTTCTGGTAAAATGACCAAAGTCCTATGGGGCTTCTCACAGGAAAATCTCAAGGCTCTATCCGGCCAAACTTGCGGTATCTCCAGAGTTGTCCAACCCTGCCAGTTTGCAGAAGCAACTACATCTATACTATAGCGGTTTTCGTTGGCGTGAGGTACGGTGATGTGCCTGTAATTCTTATTCATCAAGGCTTTTACTGTGTTGTATCCGATCAGGAACTGCTATAGCTAATCGTAGTTTCTGCATCTGCTGTGCACGCCACATCGCCAGGTAGAAGTCGTCCCCATCTTCATGGATGGTAAAACTCTTCAATCTCAAAAATGTTCCGCATGTTGGTTACACTTTTTCGGCTAGCAGTTAAATAGGTTAGGGTGTCATTTCTGTACTTATTACAAAACTGGGATGCACTCTAAAAGTCCTTTTAGCGATGAACTTATACATCCACTTGCACCAGCATTTTCATTTGTGCATATAATCCAAAGTGATCTGAAA
>JBEIUS010000109.1:0-11717 GCA_040374235.1 Leptolyngbya sp.
GTAGTAGGCCAGGGGCCTTGGTATCCTGAACTGCTGAGGCTTAGTCACCCTAAAACCATAGTCATCCTATGAAAGCAATGAAAGCGTGGTACCTACCATGGGTAGCCCTGATCCTTACAGGCTGTAACCCCTTTAACCCTATCCAGAGCCCGATCGCTGAACCTCAACCAGACCCCGCGATCGCTAACCTCACCCTACCAGAGGCGACCGTTATTTCCGTAGGCGACGGTGACACTTTGCGGATGGATTACCAGGGCGAAAACATTACCGTTCGCCTGGCCTGTATCGATACCCCTGAAACGTCTCAAACCCCCTGGGGGCCCGCCGCTACTGAACGACTGCGCCAGCTAACCCCCCGAGACTCCACCATTCAGTTTAGAGAAGCCGATACGGATCGCTACGGGCGATTGGTCGCCGAAATCTACGCCAATGGCCAAAATATTAACCTCCAGATGGTGGCCGAAGGCTATGCGCCTGTCTATACCCAATTCTTGAGTAGCTGCCCGGATACCCAAGCCCAGTTGCTCCAGGCAGAAGCCCAAGCCCAACAGCAAAGGCTTAATTTCTGGAGTCAGGAGGATCCCATCATGCCCTGGGATTATCGGCGCAGTAGATGACCATCTCTCCTTCGAGGGGATAGACCTCATCCTGGAAACCAGCCATGTCTTAATGGAAGGGGCTGAGGTGGTACTCATCGGCTTCACTACTGTCCACAGTTGAGGACACAGTGATAGCTACCAGCCCGCGATCTCAATTTCCTCCAGCCCCCTAATGCCAATTTGCTGAGGAATGCGATCGCTACCCCAGCGATCGCCATTCTTTCTTTGCCCCAGCCCAGGCAACAGCGTGGGATCCTCCTGGCCCCTCATCCCCTGTCCCCAGAACAGACCACCCCTGCCTTGGCTGGCCCTACCTTGTAAAAACTTAGATGTACCCATTTGTTCCCAAATAGGTACTAAGATAACCCCAGCCAGTCTTAGGTTTTCTCTGCTAAGCACTGGTTTAGTTTTTCGCCAGAACCCTTAATCTATAAGCCTTTGGGCCGCAGATAATTGGATCAACTTAGGTCAAGGAGATAGTGGATCCTAAATCCCTAAATATTAAGAACGCTTAAGAAAGTGTACTTGCTAGTGTCCAATGGTTTCCACGCCAAAGGCACTGGTACAGACCACAAACTGCAGCCGATCCGCCATCCAAGCCGACTCAATTTGCCGCCGTTGCGCCCCCCCCAGGCCGGCATGGTAGGGAGCGGTGGGGTAGTGGGGGGCCAGCTGCTGGGCCAGGGTTTCGCTATCGCGGCGGGTGCGAACGTAGATTAAGCCCGCCTGCTGGGGATGCCGCTCCAGGTAGCGACGGATCAGGTGGTGGCGCTGGCCGGGGCTAAACACGGTGTTGACCTGTAACCGCAGGTTGGGGCGGTGGGGGTTGAGGCACACCCGTTGGGGCGATCGCAGCTGTAATACCTGCACCAGGGTTTGCTGGGCCTGGGGATCGGCGGTGGCGGTAAATGCTGCCACCGGGATCGGGGTAGATCGTTGGTGACTGAGGGCCTGGCGTGCTGCCCCCAGCCGCCGGTAGGCGGGACGAAAGGTTTCCCCCCACTGCACCAGGCAATGGGCCTCATCCAAAATTAGACCATTGATCTGGATCTGGGGACGGGCCAGGCGCTGCCACACCGGGGGGCTGAGCAGGGTCTCGGGAGACAGGTAAAGCAGCCGCAGTTGCTGCTGATCAAGGGCCTGTAAAATCTGATGTCGCCGCCGGGGCGACAGCTCACTGTGGAGGGTAACCGCCGGTAAGCCTTTAGCCTGCAGCTCCTGCACCTGGTTTTCCATCAGGGCCAGCAGGGGAGAAACCACCAGGGTCAACCCCGACTGCAGCAGGGCTGGCAGTTGAAAACAGATCGACTTACCCCCACCAGTGGGCAGCACCACTAGGAGGTCGCGGTGCTCCAGTAGGGCCCGGATGATGGCATCCTGGGGGGGGCGAAAGTTGGAGTAGCCCCAGATGCGTTGAAACTCCGCCAAGACCTGATCCCAGGCAAGGGTTGAGGCGCCAGCCATGGTGGGTTACCAAGGGTAAAAGAACAGATAGCGTTGGATTTACCCTAGTATGCCCCCCCACAGTGACCTCTCCTGGCTCTGAAGCTAACATCGGTACAACGGCTGACCAGGGGGGCAAATCCTGACATCTGGGAGTTGAGGAGCCAGGAGAAATAAGCAGACTTATGTCAGGGTCTACTGGTCAAAAAGCACCCAGGGCCCTAACCTGGCGGTACGGCATTACCAGACTGGCCCGGGGAGTCGGCAGGGAGGGTAGGCTGGGACTCCACCGCAGAGGGAGCAGCCCCCTCAGCAGGACCTTCCCCACCGGCGGCGGGCAGTGGGGGTGCAACGGGATCGGGGGGCCGACCCACGGGGGAAAGGGGTTGGTTAAGCTCGCCGTGGGTAATTTCAGTTAAACGGCGGATAAGTTCGCTAGCTCGCCCATCATTGTCAGGGCGCTGCACCAGCAGGGCGAGGGCGTAGCGATGGCCATAGGCGGTATCCACCAGGGCCACATCCCCCAACAGGGTGGCGATATCACCGGTTTTATTGGCCACGAGGGTGCCGTCCTGATCGCCAACACCGGTGGGAATCAGACTGCGGTTGGCGGTGCGTTGCATGATGCTGAGCAGGCGATCGCGGGACCGGGGGGACAGCAGACCACCCTGATCCACCAGGGCCATGAGCATGGCTAAATCTCGGCTGCTGGTGGTATTGGTGCCCTCCAGGTCCGGCAGGGGGTTGCGGAGCACCGTAGCGGTTAACCCCCACTCGGTAAATTTCTGATTCAGCACCTCCATCCCCCCCATGGCATCGATGATCATATTGGTGGCGGTGTTATCGCTGTTGATAATCATGCGACTGGCCACCTCCAGGGCGCTGTACTGACTGCCAACCGCCTCATTGGCCAGGGTGCCAGAGCCGCCAGCCACCTGGGTTTCCTGCAGGGCAAGGGTTTGGTTGAGGGCCAGGGTGCCGCCATCCACCTGCTGTAAAAATGCCACCAGGATCGGCACCTTGATGGTGCTAGCCGCCGGTAGGGCCTGATCGCCCTGGAGGTCAAGGTAGTGGCCGGAGTCCAAATCAAGGGCAAAAATCGAGGGGGTGAGGCCGGGGGTGAGGGTAATCAGTTGTTCCACCTGGGCCTTAAAGCGGGTGAGCTCACTGCTGAGCTGCAGATCGTTGACCTGCTGGGGCAGACGCCCCGTCGCCAAGCCCCTACCGCTATCGGCGGGGGTCTGGGCGGCGGGCAGGGGCTCGGGAGTGCGGCTGTCTTGCTTGGCAGGGCTGAGGGCAGCCAGCAGGGTGCCGGCAATGGCGGCTACACCAACGCCGAGGATCAGCAGACGCATCAGATAAAGAATGGAACGGGGGGCCCTGGGTAGGTTAGGGGCCACGGCCCGAGATCGCCGGGTTCGGACCTGATCGAGCCCGATGATCGGCGAGGGAACGCCTGGGGTGTTGGCTTCCCGGGAACCTGGCGATCGCAGCGACAACAGATCACCCGATTGGGCATAGCCCCCCCTACCAGCCACCTGGGACTGGGGGGCGGCAGATCTGGATGGGTTCAGGGGAGTGACCTTACCATAGCTGGGGCCAGCAGGCTGGGGTCGGCGTTGTTCAGAGAAAGCCGCCTTCGGATAGGCGCCCTGATTGGCGTCAAAACGGGGTGGGGAACTGCGGTAATATCCCTTGGGTTGCAAAGCCTTGTCAGCCCCCTTAGGCGAAGCTGGGTCCAGTTCCGCCGGTCCAGAGGGGGGGAATCCGGAGCGGGGAACAGGCCTCACCCCTGGGGAACGGGCGGGCAGGCGGGGCATGGTAAGCCTAGACTTGACTTGGTCGGGTGGGGGGCTCGGGGGTGTAGCGATAGGTTGGGGCGAATTGGCGTTGGAGCCCATGTCGAAGGTCATATGCTTATACTGACGCCACTGGTTACGGCGACGGGACAGCAGGGCTGCGTTGGCCCCCTCGGTGCCGGTGGCATCGGCGACGGCCGCCTCACCTTGACCGCCAGGGGGGGCGGCGACCTCAGGGGTCTGGACGAAGGGATTGCCCTCCTGGGGGCCAGATCGGTAGGCCCCAGCCTGGGGGAGAGGGCTAGGGGGATCAGGGGCCTTAGCCTGGGGGCGCCCCAGGGGATTGGTCCAGCCTCGAAAAGAGGCCGACTTGCGATCGCCAAACTGTGCCATAGGATGCCTTACCACTCCACTACTAACCCGGGCTTTGTTCCCTGCGACAGGCCTCACCAGGGATTAGGGACGATCCTGCCCCCTAGCCAGGGCCCAGTTAACCTGCCGCAGAACGCCCCTAAGCATAGCCAACTCCTGGGAATTGGGATCACTACGATCCAGCAGTTGCCGTAGTTTAGCCATGCGTGGGGCGGCGGTATGGGGGTAAAGATAACCGATTTTCAGCAAAATGGCTTCTAAATCCTGACAGAATCCCTGCCGTTGTTGCCAATCCGCCGGTGGTTCGGCGGGTCTGGACACCGGGCTGGGTGCTGTCACCGCCTGTCGATGGAGCAGATAGCTACACACCGCCACTGCCTGGGCCAGGTTAAGGGAGGGATAGGTATCACTAGCGGGAATTCTGATCCAGCGCTGGGCCTGGAGCAATTCCTCATTACTAAGACCTCGGTCCTCCGGACCAAAGATCAGGGCTGACCGGAGTTGCTCCTGAGGATCGGTGGGTAATAGCCAGGGCAAGACCGCCTCCGGTCCTTCTAATCGCTGGGCCTGGGGCTGCTGGCGACCGGTGGTGGCCACCACCCGCTGACAACCAGTCAGGGCCTCTGCTAAACTGCCCACCACCCTGGTCTGGTCCAGGATATCCGCCCCATGCACCGCCATCTGACGAGCCAGGGGATCCTGCAGGAGACAGCGGGGGTTCACCAAACCAACTGGGTCAGCCCCATATTCTTCATCACCCGGGCCACCGATCCCACATTTAGAGGACCAGCCGGTTCCACCAACACCAGACGCAGCTGTTGTAGTGACCAGGGGCGCATGGCTAGGCTCCTCCCCTCCGGTGGGCAGCGTAGCCAGGCTTAGGACTGGGGTTTGGTATGGCTTTCATAGGTTTCGTAGGCCGCCACAATGCGTTGAACCAGAGGGTGGCGAACCACATCGGCTTGCCCCAGGCGACAGAAGGCAATCCCCTCCACGGACTGGAGAATTTTCTGAGCCATCGCTAGCCCCGAACTCTGGTAACTGGGCAGATCGGTTTGGGTGGTATCGCCGGTCACCACCATGCGAGAATGGAAACCCAACCGGGTCAGCACCATTTTCATCTGGGCCGGGGTGGTGTTTTGGGCTTCGTCAAGAATCACGAAGGCATTACTCAGGGTGCGCCCCCGCATGTAGGCCAGCGGGGCGACCTCAATAATCCCCCGCTCCATTAGGCTAGCGGTCTTTTCCGGATCCACCAGTTCATGGAGGGCATCGTAGAGAGGGCGTAGATAGGGATTAACCTTTTGCTGCAGGTCTCCTGGTAAAAAGCCCAGGCGCTCCCCCGCCTCCACCGCCGGTCGGGTTAGGATGAGCCGTTCGTACTCATTGTTGAGCAGGGCCTGCATGCCCACCAGGGTAGCCAGAAAGGTCTTGCCCGTACCGGCTGGCCCCGCACAAAAGATTAGATCATGGCTGCGCAGGGCCTTTAGGTATTGTTTTTGTCGAAAGGTTTTAGCCCGCACCACCTGGCCCCGCCGGGTGCGGGCCACCACATCCTGGTGGAGATCCTGGAGCTCCGCCAGGCGATCGCTATGGAGGGCCTGACGGGCCGTCATAATATCCGCACTGGTGATGGTCTGCCCCTGGCTCCAGAGGGGGTGCAACGCCTCCACAATTCGCTGGGCCAGCACCGCCCCCGCCTCACTGCCCGAGATCAATAACTCCTGACCCCGCAACACCAGTTGGGCTCCGGTCTGCTGGGCCAAAAATCTAAGGTTTTCATTACCGTAGCCCGATAGCGCCATGGCGCTATCCACACTGGGCATCTCAATTCGCGTGGGGGAAGACATTCAAAGGCTAGGGCTTGGGCCGGAGTTGAGGCTTGGTAGGCTTAGGCAGGGTCCGATGGGGCCGACCATCGGGGAAACCCTCAGCACCCTCCGCGGCCGAGGCGCCATAAACATCGAAGTGGGCTGACCAGCCCCAGAGCAGGGCGGTAGCCCGCACCACATGGCGAATGGCCTGAATATTCCGCCCACCCCGGCCAAATACCTTACCCCGCTCCTCCCCATTAAAGGCGATGCGAATCCACACCTTGGCGAGGGATTGGTTAGCTTCGCAGTCAACCCGCAAGGCATCTGGGGAGTCTAAAAAGGGCTCCACTAAAAACCTAACCAATCCTGAGAAATCAGGGGTGCTCATGGTTACAAAAGAAATCCATAGGGCCAGGGGGGAAGGCTGAGTCGGGGATCCTAGGAGGCGGAGGACTGAACCTTAACCTGTTCAAACACGTTGGCCTTTTCCAAAATATGGCGCACGGTTTTAGTGGGCTGGGCCCCCTGCTGCAAACGGCGGATAATAGCGGGTATCTCCAACCGGGTCTCATCGGTGCGGGGGTTATAAAAGCCCAGCTCCTCCAGGGGACGACCATCACGACGGGCATCGCTATTGATGGCAACAATCCGGTAGCTAGCCTCGCGCTTCTTACCGAAACGCTTTAATCGAAGTTTAATCATGGGGTTAACAGCACCATTGCCAGGGAGAAATAAAATTCATATCCTTAATCTGTCGCTTCAGCCACAAACAGGATAAGCCAGCTTTCCATCCTAGCAGCCTGCGAAAACCTTGACAAGATGCCGGAGCCATCCTCGGTCAATAGTCATCCTGGTCGGGAAAAGTTGGGGTAAACCCATGGCGGACAGCCAGAGGGAGAATGATAGCAGTCAAAGATAACGTTGACAGCCAGACCGACCTAATCCTCATGGTCATCAAAGGGATCGGCCAGCTGCTTAGAAGGGGGCCCAAAGGAAAGATAGAGGGCAAAGCCAGTAACGGCCACCAGGACCGCCCCTACGGAAATGATAAGAACTGTTGCAGGTTCCATAAAGTCGATGAAAATGGGAAACCTCTCCATCCTATAATATTACGAACTATTAAAGTTTTAATTCTGGTAAGGATCCATGGCGCAACGGACTTGGTTAGGAGACATTCTTAAGCCCCTCAACTCCGAATACGGTAAGGTGGTTCCCGGTTGGGGCACCACTCCCCTGATGGCGGTCTTTATTGGCTTGTTTTTTGTTTTCCTGCTGATTCTCCTGCAGCTCTATAACTCCTCCATCATCCTGGATAGTTTTGACGTTGACTGGCGCAGTATCGGCAGCTAAAACCCAATTCTCTAGGGGCGTGCAGCCGCCAGTGGGGAACCTTGGTCAAGGTTCCCCACTGGCGGCTAGATTTTTTGACTGACGGGTGTCCCTTCCCCTATCTTCCCTAGACTGCAAACACCCCGAAACCGTCAAACCCGTCCCTGACGATCTACACTGGTCAGCAAGCAACTATTACAGGAGTTGGCGATGAACGTTTTTGGTGTGGGTTTGCCGGAGATGGCCTTGATTTTAGTGCTGGCCCTACTGGTGTTTGGGCCCAAAAAGCTACCGGAAATTGGCCGGAGTTTAGGTAAGGCCCTAAAAGGCTTCCAGCAGGCCTCTAAGGAGTTTGAGGAGGAATTCAAAAAGGAAGCCCAACAACTGGAGAAAACCTTGACCAGCCCCATGAAGGCCTCCCTAGAAACCGACCCCCCCAAAGCCCTCTCTCCCCAGGAAGCCAAAACCGATGGGGAGGCGGCAACCCCCGACGACTCCCCCGATCTGGTGGTGGCCCAGGCCGTGGATCCTGGAGTTGAGTCCCCCAGTTCCCCCTAGCCTCCTCCCCACCATGACCTCGTCAACGCCGCCCCTGCCGCCCGCCCCGATTAGTCTGGTGGCGGGCCTGGGTAATCCTGGACCTAAGTATGACGGCACCCGCCATAATGTTGGCTTTGAGGTGGTGGATCGCCTGGCCCAGCGTTGGCTGATCCCCCTCAAGCTCGATCGTCGCCTCCAGGCGGAGTACGGGGTTGGCAGTCGGGGGCCGGGCCAGCGCCTGCATCTAATCAAGCCCCAGACCTATATGAACCGTTCCGGCCAGCCCCTGCGGGCTACCCTGGATTGGTTCAAGCTTTCCCCCGCTGCCCTGCTGGTGATCTACGACGATATGGATTTACCGGTGGGTCGCTTGCGGTTACGACTGTCGGGCTCCGCCGGTGGCCATAACGGCATGAAGTCGGTGATTGACCACCTGAAAACCCAGGACTTTAGCCGCCTGCGGATTGGCATTGGGGCCGGTCGCCAGCCCGCCGACCGGGATGGAGCGGTGATTTCCCATGTGCTGGGCAACTTCTCCAAGGCGGAGCGGCAAATTATGGATGGCGTGGTGGACACGGCCCTGGAGGCGGTGGAGACCTGTATCACCGCTGGGGTGGAAAAGGCGATGAATCTCTACAATGGTCTGGACCTACAACCCTAGCCCTCCCTTTCCCCCAGCCGTTCACAACCTGTCTCCGCAGGAGAGTCGCCCCCCAGGGTGGCCAGCATGACCGCCATCTTCATTGTCACCTCGGCATTTTCCCGGGCCGGGTCCGATTCTGCCATCACCCCGGCTCCGGCCTGCACAAATAGGCGGGGGCCGTACCTGTACATACCCCGAATGGTGAGGATGAAGCGGCAATTGCGGCCAGCAATCCAGCCCACGGTGCCAGCAAACAGCCCCCGGGGAAAGGGTTCCACCTGCCGCAACAGGGCGATCGCCTGGGCCTTGGGCACCCCACTGACCATGGTGCTGGGAAACAGGGCCAGGGCCGCATCCAGGCAGTCTTGATCGGTGCGCAACTGGCCCCTGATGGTGGAGCTGAGGTGCATAATCTGGTTGTGTTGGACCACCTCCAGCAGCCGGTTCACCACCAGGCTGTCGGGTTCACAGTAGGGGCCCAACTCCCGCAGCATTTGCAGCAGGGCCAGGGTGTGCTCCGCCAGCTCCTTGCGATCGCTGAGCAGTTGTTTAGCAATGCGGCTATTTTCCAGGGCGTCTTTGCCCACAATCCGGGTGCCCGCCAGGGGGTTAGCGCTAATCTTGCCCTGATCGATATTGATAAACAGCTCCGGCGAGGCAATCACCGCCCCCACCTGCCCAAAGTCCATCAAGATGGCATCGGTGTACTTTTGCCTGGCACAATATTCGGAAAATAGGGTCAGCAGGTCGCCATCGTAGTCAAACCCCAGGTAGCGGGATAGCACCACCTTGGTAATGTCCTCGGATAGATAGGTTTTGGCGGTGGACACCGCTTCCATAAAGGCCGCCTGGGAAAACTCCGCATCCGGCGGCCTGGGCCGGAAGTTAAACTCCGGCAAGCAGGGGGGCGCCTGCCGCGCCAGGGGTAGGAGGGTGGCATCCTCGCCAAAGTATTCAATGGTGTGGGCGGTGATCGAGAGCCGGTGGGCCGGGATAAAAAACTGCACCAGGGGAAAGCTGGCACTTTTGTCAGGGGCCAGGCCCTGGGCCCGATCCCAGGCATCAAACCCGATATAGCCGAATAGTTTATTACCCTGGGCCGCCGCCAGCTGGCTGAGATCCTTAACCCTGGCCACCCAGTCCTGGGGACCGTCGCCTTCACCGTTGAGACAGACCAGGTGCTGCTGGGCCTGCCAGCCAATCTCGACGGCCCCCTGGTGGATGTGGAGATAGTAGGGCAGGGTTAATCGGTTTTGCGCCCGTAACCAATGGAGGATGGAAATTGACCTTAGTCTGCTGGCGTGCTGATCGGGTAAGTCACTGGCATACATCGGTCAAAGGACTGGGGTTTAGGACTGGAGGCTAGGGTATAGTAACCTCTTCCCTGTGTCACAAGCTAGCCTGGGCCAGTCCTGGAAACCCTAAGGGCCTATGGCCCTAGCCACCGGCAAGGCGGCAGCGGGGGTTGCCTGGGGTTGGGGGGGTACCGAATAACCTCATTTGTCCAGGTTGCCCTCCTTTAGGCTTGTATGGCTGGCTGAAGGGTATTGTTAAGCTACCTGGCTGCCGGGTGTGATCGATGGTTGCACGAGTGTGATCGTTAAACACAGGCCTGTGATCGATAGGTGCACGGGTGCGATCGCTATGGGCAGGGGGGACATCGATGAAGACATGGGGGAGACTGCTGCCGAGACGACCAAACAGCCCAGCCTGTGTATCGAGCAGACCAGGCTAGGGCAGGGGTTCTCGGCGTCGGCTGCCAAACAGATGGGCATATACGTAGGAAAACTCACAGCCAAAAAAGAAAATCTGACAGGTTAAAAAGATCCACAGCATCAAAATCATGACGCCGCCCACCACCCCGTAGGATGAAAATTGCCCTCCGAGACTCACCACACTGCTGCTGGTCAGTTCTCGTAACCCCACCAGCAGGGCAGCGGTTAGCAGTGCCCCCAGCCAGACATCCCGCCAGGCCAGTGGAACTGTGGGCATCACCTTGAATAAAACGCAGATGGCCAGGGCCAGAACAAACACCGAGGAACCGACCTGCAACCCCCAGGTCAGCTGGAGTTCGTCAATTTGGATAAATGAGAAGGTTTCCCTAAAATGGGTCACCAACTCGGTCACGGTTTTAACCACAATGTTGGAGACTAACGACATCAGCATCAGCAGGGCCGTACCCAACACCAGCAGAAAGGCAAACAATTTATTGGTTATGAAAAACACCCCCATCTGCAGGATAGAACCGGCTTCACTGGCTCGGTTGGGAGCTTGCCAGATTTTGTTGACCGACTGCCTGAGAATGGTGAAGATGGTGCTGGCCCCCCATAGGAGTAGCCCCGTCCCCACCAGGCCGGCGCTAACGCTATTTTCGTTGAGGGCAACCACCGTCTCTTTCACCAGGCTGTGTACCTCTATTGGGAGAAACCGCACCGCCGCCCTCTGAATCGTCAGAAAAGCCTCTGTGTCTGGCCCCACCAGAGCCCCCAGCAGGCTCAACAGCACCAGCAGCAGAGGAAACAGGGAAAACAGGGCGTAGTAGGACAGGGCCGCAGCCATGCCGGGGGCGTTGTCGCGGTCCCACTTGAGCCAGGTTTGAATCACCAGTTGGGCTGGTTTTGAGGGCAGTAGCGTGGAATGCACGTAGGGAAATACCCTCGTCTGCAGGTAGCGAATCATGGCGGATACCTTGCTGGAAGTACAAATCAGGCAGGCTGCAGAGCCAGTTTCCTCTGATTTAGGGGCGGATTTCAATCACCCGGCTGACAAGCGACAGCATACCCCCATAGGCTTCGCGGGTCAGTTTCAGCCCGGTGTCTACCCCCTGCAGGTTATAGGCCATCACAATGCTACCGGCACTCATGGGCAACAGCAGGGTACCTCGAGTGACCGCCGCCATTTGCTGATCGGTCATGGCCACACTATTCCATCGTCGGGTAATGGGGGGGTTAAGGGTAGGAGATAAATTGGAGCGATCGCCCCTGTCGAAAATTAATTAATCCTTTTAATCAACCCTTAATATGCTGGATCTAGGCTTGGCCTGTGTTATAAAGCCTAGCCTGCATTATTCATGAGGCCTACCAGTAGGCAGTGACTTGGCCCCCGATGAGTCAACTGCAACAGACGCTCAGTATCAACGTCCCAGTGTTGGCGACGACTTGAGTAACGAGGCCAAAAA
>JBEIUS010000135.1:0-9674 GCA_040374235.1 Leptolyngbya sp.
CACCAGCCCCAGGATGAGACCCAGGTGGGTGGCTAGCAGGCTGGGGTCGATGAGCATACCAATGGAGGCGAAAAATAGGCAGGCGAAGGTGTCCCGCAGGGGCAGAATTTTTCCCAGGGCCTGGTCCGCATAGTCAATCTCAGCAATCATTAACCCGGCAACAAAGGCCCCCATTTCGATGGAAAGCCCCAGTTGGGCGGTGACCCAGGCAACTCCCAGACAGAGGGCCACTACCGACAGTAAAAACAACTCACTACTTTCGGTAGCAGCAATATGCTGGATCAGGGGAGGCACGATCCAACGCCCCAGGATGAAGGCTCCCACTAGAAACAGACCGATTTTTAAGAGGGCGAAGCCCAGGGTAGGGGCCAGGTCTTGACCCTGTTTCAAAGCTGGCATGATCGCTAGAATTACACCCAGGGAAAGGTCCTGGGCAATCAGTAGGGCTAGCATAATCTGGCCGTGGACGGTACTGGTTTCCCCGCGTTCGGTCAGGGTTTTGAGGACCACAGCGGTGGAGGAGAGGGATAGCACCAGACCCAGGAAAATGCCCTCCAGGGGAGAGTTGACCCACCCCACCAGTAAGGACACCGTCAGCACTAGTAAAATAGTTAGCCCCATTTGGAACAGACTACCCTGAAGGGCGATGCGGCGTACCCGTTGCAGCTCAGTCAGGGAAAACTCTACCCCCAGGGTGAAGAGGAGAAAAGCAATACCGACTTGCGCCAGAGCTTCAATTTGATCCACATCCCGGAGTAGACCCAAGCCGTAGGGACCAATAACCAGGCCAGTGGCCAGGTAGCCCAGGAGGGCGGGCTGGCGAACCCGGTTGGCCAGATAGCCCCCCAGGGCAGAGCAGCCTAGGGCCAGGGTCAGATCAAAGATAAAATCGCTTTGGGCAGCCATAGACTTAGTTGGGGATGATAGGTTATCAATCTCAGCTTATCTACCCTGGGGCCTGGGGCTATGGATCAATTAAACCCCAGGGATAGGTAAGCAATCCTATCTATCCCTGGGGTGTGTAGGTATGGTTGGGCTGCGATCGCAGCCTAGACCCTAGTAACGGTAGCCAGTGTTAGCGCCGGGCTTATGCACGATAAAGCTAAGAATCTGACACTGCTTAACGTTGTCAAAACCCACCACTCGAATGTAGCAGTTGGCATACTCAGAACGGCAGGCCTGCACTTCACTCAGCACCTCCTGGGTAGAACTAGCATTGAACAGGGGTAATTTCCACATCGTCCAATAGTACACCTCAGGATCGGAGGTTTCGTTGAACTCAACGGCCGGAATATAGCCCATTTTCAAGATATAAGCAATTTGCCGTTCAATTTGGGCATCGGTCAGAGGCGGCAGGTAGGACAGGGTTTCAAAACGACGCTCTTTAGCCAGAGTTTTCATAGTTCCTCGCTTGATGACAAAGTGAAGGGTCGATGGGGATCGACCGTTGACGAAGGATGAAGCACAAATTCGACAGAGACTGGACAGGCTGTAGAACCCAGAAGCTTAATCTGCAGTCGGGTTAACAGGGGAATCAGAACTCGTCTCAGCATCACCCTCTGGATTGATGTTTTCCAGTTCCACCTCCGCCCATTGGGTAACCCGTTCCAGATGTTGACGGCGATGTTCAGTATTGCTCTGCTGGATGCTAATTACTACCATCTCGGGGAGAAACTCGCAAATCGCTTCAGCAATGTGTTGCCGCACGGTCATAATCCGCATAGCCAGGTCGGGCTGCTCCTGAAGCAGGGCTTGCAGGTAGACCTCGCCGTCCTGGAGAGTGGTTTGACTGGAAAAGGTGTTGAGCCAGTAGGCGGAGGCTGGGTTGGTTTCCTTAAGCTGATCCAGGACTGTTTTCACAGCCTGAAAGGTCAGGTAGCTAGTGATCACCCTGGCGGTGTCTTTAGCGGCTTGCTTAAAGTCCATGGGGTATGTTCCAAGGGCTGACCTAAACCCACCGGATCGGTTGGTAGCCTGATTTAAACCGGAAGCCTGGGTAGACTTCAGTAATCTAGACCGCAATCCTGGCGATTACCAGGGGTCATAAACTACCAACCGACGCCCAGCCATGGAGAGGAGGACGAATCCCCCTGGCCACCTTAGAGGGTGTCGACGGTATCGAATTCGAACTTGATTTCCTTCCACAGTTCGCAGGCCGCCGCCAGTTCGGGGGACCATTTGCAGGCTTCCCGAATGATGTCGCCTCCTTCTCGGGCCAAGTTACGACCTTCGTTACGGGCTTGAACGCAGGCTTCCAGGGCCACCCGGTTAGCGGCGGCCCCTGGTGCGTTACCCCAGGGGTGGCCGAGGGTACCGCCACCAAACTGCAGCACGGAATCATCACCAAAGATTTCCACCAGGGCTGGCATGTGCCACACGTGGATACCACCGGAAGCCACGGCCATAACGCCGCCCATGGCTGCCCAGTCCTGGGTGAAGTAGACGCCCCGGGACTTATCTTGCTCAATGTAATTTTCCCGCAGCAGGTCAACAAAGCCAAGGGTGCCGGCCCGATCGCCTTCTAGCTTACCCACCACCGTACCGGTGTGGATGTGGTCGCCACCGGACATGCGCAGACACTTGGCTAGTACGCGGAAGTGGATACCGTGGTTCTTTTGCCGGTCAATTACGGCGTGCATGGCGCGGTGAATGTGGAGCAGCACCCCATTATCACGACACCAGTGGGACAGGGTGGTGTTGGCGGTGAAGCCAGCGGTGAGGAAGTCATGCATGATGATGGGCATATTGAGTTCCTTGGCGTACTCAGCCCGCTTCAGCATTTCTTCACAGGTGGAGGCGGTTACATTCAGGTAGTGACCTTTGATTTCTCCGGTTTCCGCCTGGGCTTTGTGAATAGCGTCAGCTACAAACAGGAAGCGATCGCGCCAGCGCTGGAAGGGCTGGGAGTTGATGTTTTCGTCATCCTTAGTGAAGTCGAGACCACCCCGCAGGGCTTCGTAAACCGCCCGGCCATAGTTTTTCGCCGACAGACCCAGCTTGGGCTTGATGGTGCAACCCAGCAGGGGACGCCCATACTTGTTGAGGCGATCGCGCTCTACCTGAATACCGTGGGGAGGACCCTGGAAGGTTTTCAGGTAGGCCACGGGAATTCGCAGGTCTTCTAACCGTAGGGCGCGCAGGGCCTTAAACCCAAACACGTTACCCACCAGGGAGGTAAGCAGGTTAGTAACCGATCCTTCTTCAAACAGATCGAGGGGATAGGCCACGTAGCAAATGTACTGATTATCTTCGCCAGGCACTGGCTCAATATCATAGCAACGACCTTTATACCGATCCATGTCGGTGAGCAGGTCAGTCCACACCGTCGTCCAGGTACCGGTCGAGGATTCTGCCGCCACCGCTGCCGCACACTCCTCGGGAGGTACGCCGGGTTGGGGGGTCATACGGAATGCCGCCAAAATGTCGGTATCCTTCGGCGTGTAATCCGGGGTGTAATAGGTCAGCTTATAGTCCTTAACCCCGGCACTGTATCCAGATTTTGACTGAGTCGTTGTCTGAGAGTAAGACATATCTCCCTTCCTGTGAATCTAAAAAAATCTCCTTCGCATACCTTGACCATAGCCACGCTTATGGAAAATTCTCTTGTTCGAAAGAGAATCAATGAACCATCGCAATGGAGGTGGTAGGGGCGAAATGAGACAACAGCAAACTATGGACAACTCATAAAACAGTTGTCCTGCAAACGTTCTAGGTATTTTTCATTACCCTATGCTTTAGCATACTACCAGCGATTGCATAAGTTTAATTTTGGAAGATCTGTATAGATTCATAACCTGAAGTTATGGCTCAAAATGAACCTTGGTATGGCTTTATAAAAGTTCTTTAACGAAGTGGTTTTTAGACGCCAAACAGTGATAGAAAGCCTAGTTTATTTTATAGTCCATCAACCCAGCCGGCGGCGGCAGACTGAAATGAAAAAGATGATTTTACTGTACCAATATACTCTTCTGAAAAAATAAAAGACAAAAACATAGACCCTGTTTAAAGCCAGGGTCTATATCCTTGACTAGCTAGTAGTGGGTTAAGGTGGTATCCCTAGCTCAACAGGGTCACTCCTCCTCCTGGCTCTTGAATTCTGACTTCTGAAACCTGAGGCCCAATTCTTAGCTTTAGACGGAGCAGTACCAGAATCTTGCCTAGGCCTCATCCAGGGCGGCAATGCCTGGCAAAACCTTGCCCTCTAGCAGTTCCAGGCTAGCCCCACCACCGGTAGAGATATGGCTCATTTTCTCTGCCACACCCACCTTTTCCACCGCCGCTACAGAGTCACCGCCGCCGATGATGGTGGTCACCCCCTGACCAGTGAGGTCCGCCAGGGTATGGGCGATCGCCTCGGTGCCCACGGCGAACTTGTCAAACTCAAACACCCCCATGGGGCCGTTCCAGATCACCGACTTACACTGCTTAAGGGCCGATTGGAACACCTTAACGGAGTCGGGGCCAATATCCAGCCCCATCCAACCATCGGGAATGGCATCGATGTTGACGGTCTGGGCATTGGCGTTGGCATCAAAGGCATCAGCCACCACCACATCGGTGGGCAACAGTAACTCTACCCCCCGCTCCTTGGCCTTGGCCTCTAGTTTCCGCGCCAGTTCCAGCTTGTCTTCCTCCACCAGGGACTTACCCACCGCGAGGCCCCGAGCCTTGTAGAAGGTGAAGATCATGCCGCCACCGATCAGCAGCTTATCGACCTTTTCCAATAGGGTCTCGATCACGCCAATTTTACTGGAGACCTTGGACCCCCCGATAATAGCGGCCAGGGGGCGCTGGGGGTTTTCGATCGCCGCCTGAAGGTATTGCAGTTCCTTCTCGATCAAGTAGCCCGCCACCGAGGGGCTAAGGTACTGGGTGACCCCCGCCGTAGAGGCGTGGGCTCGGTGGGCGGTGCCAAAGGCGTCATTGACGTAGAGATCGGCGTTGGCGGCCAGTTGTTTAGCAAATTCCGGGTCGTTAGCCTCTTCGCCGGCGTAGAAGCGGACATTTTCCAGCAGGGCGACCTGGCCATTTTCCAGGGCGTTAACGGCGGCCGTAACGGTTGCACCGATGCAGTCATCGCACTTAACCACGGGCTGACCCAGCAGTTCGCTGAGGCGTTGGGCGACGGGGGTGAGGCGCATGCTGTCGACCACCTTGCCATCGGGGCGACCAAAGTGGCTGGTGAGCAGCACCTTTGCCCCCTTACCGGTGAGGTCTTGAATGGTGGGTAGGGCGGCGCGAATGCGGGTATCGTCGGTGATGTTGCCCTGTTTATCGAGGGGCACATTGAAATCAGCCCGGATCAGGACTCGCTTGCCCGCCACGTCAGCGGCGGTTAGACTTGCCACAGATTTTTTGACCACGGTGATAACCTCCTGGAAACTGCTTAAGATCCTTATCTTTGTTTATTACGTTATGCAGAGGGCCAGTCCCAGTTTGTAAAAGCTTGGCTAAGGTAGTCTTAGCGGCCTGGTACTGGCTAACTAGCCCCTGGGTCCGTCGTAATATTTACCTATCAACGCCTTATTCTACCGGAGTGCGAGTTCCCTTTGATCCACCATGTTTAAGACCGTTTTATTTCCCATTGATATGAGTTCTGAAGCCCAGCAGGCCGCTCCTAAGGTGGTGGAGCTGGTGCAATTCCACCGTAGTCGTCTGGTGCTATTGTCGGTGGTTGAATCCCCCGAGGAGGAGCAACCCCAAGCCTCGAGTCAATCCTCTTCGGAGGCGGTGGCTAAGCTCCTGCATCAGGCCAAGGATCTGTTTGCCACCCAGGGAATCGCCGCCGAGGTGCTGGAACGCCAGGGGCAGCCCGCCTTTGTGATTTGTGATGTGGCGGATGAAATTGGCGCCGACCTGATTGTGATGGGCTGTCGAGGGGTTGGTTTAATCGAAGAGGTGCAGGCAGAAAGTGTCACCACCCGGGTGATTAACCTGTCCCCCTGTCCGGTCTTGATCGTGCCCTGAGGAGCCACCGCCTGTGCCCAGAACACCTAGCGAATACATTATTCACCTGCTCTTTGAGGGCGGCCACCGGGAGGAGGTGAGCTTTTCCTCCATCCAGGACTTTCAAAAATGGTACAGTGGCGAGCTGATGCCCAAGGCCAGCTCCGAGGACTTTATTACGGTGCCCCTGCCCAAAATTAATCCGGGGGAATACATGGTGATTCGCCCGTCTCGCTTGGTGGCCATCCGGGTGGAGCCGGTGTTTAGCTCCAGTGTGGAGCGCTTCTAATGCAGCGGCGGGGCGGGCTTTGGGCAGGGCTATTGGCTCTGCTAGCGGTGCCCATGGCGGTGGGGGAACCCGCCCGTGGCCAAATTCTTCAGCCCGCGCCAGAGGATAGGGCGACGACCCTGGCCCCGCCCCTGCGACCCCTGCCAGCCACCGAGCAGGCCCAGGTTTGGTCGAGCCTCCCCTGGCCCCTCGATCGCCAACCCCTCCTGCAGGCAATTGATCACAGCCTCACCTACCTGGCCAGCCCCAAGGCAGCGGCGGATTACCAGGATTACCGGCTGCCGGAGATTAGCCGCGATCGGGTCTGGCGCAGCCTGCAACGATTGCGCCACCTGGTGGCAACCACCCCTAGCCAGACCGCCTTTCGGGCCGCCCTAGAGCAGGAGTTCGAGCTTTATCAGACCATCGGCCACGATGGTCAGGGCGGTGTGGCCTTTACGGGCTACTTTGAGCCCCACTTTCGGGCTAGCCCCGTACCCACGGCGGAGTACCGCTACCCTCTCTACCGTCGTCCCGCCGATCTCGATACCTGGCCCCAGCCCCACCCCACCCGGGTTGATCTGGAGGGCATAGACGGGTTGCAGGGTAGCCAGGGTCCCCTGGCGGGGCTGGAGTTAGTGTGGTTAGCCAGTCGCCTGGAGGCCTTTTTGGTGCAGGTGCAGGGGTCAGCCCAGCTCGACCTACCCGATGGCCGGGTGATCACGGTGGGGTACGCTGGACGTACCGACTATCCCTACGCCAGCATTGGCCGGGCCCTGGTGGAGGATGGCAAGATTCCGGCGGGTGAGCTTTCCCTGCCGCGACTGATGGCTTACTTTGCCGACCATCCCGACCAGTTAGATATCTACCTACCCCGCAACCCGCGCTTTATCTTTTTCAAGGAGACTCCCGGTGGTGACCCCGTGGGGAGTCTGCGGGTACCGGTGACGGCGGGCTATTCCATTGCCACCGACAAGTCCCTCATGCCCCCCGGGGCGATCGCCCTGGTGCAGTTTCCCCTACCCCAATCTGTGCCAGGCCAGGGTTGGATCGACCAAACCACCACTCGCCTGGTCCTGGATCAGGACACCGGTGGCGCCATCCTGGGGCCGGGCCGGGTGGACCTATTTGTGGGGTCTGGACCTGAGGCAGGGGCGATCGCCGGTCGCTTGCATGGGCCGGGACGGTTGTTTTATCTGCTACTGCGTCCATAGATAGGAGCACCAATCGCTCCATCCCCCCGGGTAGAGCTTGGCCAGGGGCCTACCGGCCACCGCCTGGGAGAGCAGGTTGACACAGGCGGTCACCCCAGAACCACAGTAAACCACCCCCTCGCGGCCCTCCAGGCATTGCCAGTGGTCCGCCAGCTCTCCCGGGGGCCGCATCAGCCCATTGGGCTGCAAAACCTCCTGCCAGAAATAATTCACCGCCACCGGGATATGCCCCGCCACCGGATCGATGGGTTCCACCTCCCCTCGGTAGCGATCGGGGGCCCGGGAATCGATCAGTAAGCAGCCAGGTTGATGCTGACAGCGACGCACAGCCTCCCTATCCACCAGCCAATCGGGCTGGGGCTGAGGACGGAAGTCTCCGGGTTTAGCCAGGGGTCGCTGGTCAGTGACGGGGTAGCCCTGGGACCGCCAGCGGCCCCAGCCCCCATCCAGCACCGCCACCGCCCCGTGGCCCAAGTATCGGAGTAGCCACCACAGGCGGGCGGCAAAGGCCCCCTGGGAGTCGTCGTAGGCCACCACCGGGCTGGGGGGATGGGAATTCACCCCGATCTGCGCCAACCGCTGCTGGAAAAGACCCAGATCGGGCAGAGGATGGCGCCCCCCGTGAGGCCCCACCGGACTGGATAGATCCTGGTTGAGGTGCAGGTAGTGGGCGGCGGGGATATGACCGGCGGTGTATTCCTGGTATCCCTGGTCGGCATCCGCCAAGGAAAAGCGGCAATCAACGACCACCAGGTCAGGGTCAGACAGGTGATCCGCTAGCCACTGGGCAGTAACCAGGGGGGAGTTAGGGGTCATGGCCATTAGTTAAACCGGGTGGGGTAGCGATCACTCAGCCACCGGTAGGTGAGGGAGCCAGCCACCATGGCCAGCACAAACACCGCTGGGTTAGGGGCCCCTAGGCCCAGGGCAGCGATCGCCGGGCCGGGACAGTAGCCACCGACACCCCAGCCGACCCCAAACAGGGCAGCGCCGATCACCAGGGGGCGATCAATCTGCTGACGGGTGGGCAGGTAAAACTGGCTATCCAGCAGAGGACGGGGTCGGCCTAGCACCCAGGGAAAGCTAATCAGAGTGACCAGCACCGCCCCCCCCATGACGAAGGCCAGGGTGGGGTCCCACCGACCGGTTAGGTCTAAAAAGCCAATCACCTTTTGGGGGTCAATCATCTGGGCGTAGCCCAACCCTACACCGAACACAACTCCGGCGATCAGGGCGGACCCATGGGTGGGTTTTATGATCATGGCGGTAACCTCAGCGAGTACTACGGGGCGTAAATTAGGCGACCCTTGAAGTGGGGGTCAGGAGTCAGAATTCAGTAGTTAGAACTCAGCGGATCTGTAGCCCTAGGGATCCCTCAAGGTTAGGAGAGGGGGAGAACTTTACCCTCAGGGCAAGCCTAGACCGAGGAGGTGGCGGGTCACAAATACGGTGATGAAGCCCGTGGTCATAAACACCACTACCGCCACCAGCGATCGCAGGGATAGTCGCCCCAGGCCACAGACTCCATGACCGCTGGTGCAACCGCCGCCCATGCGGGTGCCAAACCCCACTAAAAAACCGGCCAGGACCATGGTTAGGGGGCTGAAACCATAGGTGGGGGTGGGTCGAGCCGCCAGACCGTATTCGTAGATCAGCCCACCGCCGATCAATCCGGCAAGGAAAAACCAGCACCAAGTCTCTGCCCTGGTCAAGCCCAGGGCGCTATTGACAATGCCACTGATGCCGGCAATCCGACCATTGCAGGCTAATAACAGGGTGGCGCTGAGACCAATCAATCCACCCCCGAGGAGGCCGTACCACCAGCCTATAACCATAGCAGCCTCGTGAGTGACCATAGTGACTATTGGCCTATGGTAATACATTACAAAAGAAAATGTATTACCCATGAATTGTTTTTCGCCGCGCTCTACTCTGCGAAGGGATATTGCAGGCGCTCAAGCAGTTGGTAAAAGGGTTGCCAGTCATCGGCTAGGGTGATGGGTTCCCAGATCAACTCAATTTCAGGACGTAGTAGAACAGTTTTAGGGTTGGTGCGTCCCAGTTGGTCGGCCACCGTCACCATTGCCTCGGGGGGTAAGGACTGTAGACTACGGTGATAGCTGTGCCGCCAGGTGTCTAGCTGGTGCGCGGCCTCGGGGTGGGAGGCGGCCAGGGATCTGGCAAAGATCGCCCCTGGCTGGTCCCGCCACTGGGGAGCGAATTGTTGGGTCAGGGCCAGGAAGAAG
>JBEIUS010000239.1:0-3652 GCA_040374235.1 Leptolyngbya sp.
ATTAAAGGTCACGGCCCAAACCCAAAAAGCCCAGTATACCGAGTGGGTGGCGGCGGCAACCCTCCAACCTGGCGATCGGGTGATGTTGCATAACCATCGAGGCTTACAGCCCTGGCCTGGGTCAGGCAATCAGGAATCAGGATGGCTCCTGGGTAATTTAGTCGGTGATGGCAGTTTAGTCAAAACCCAGTGGCGCGACTCTGCCCTACTGAGGTTCTGGGGCAACTCCCAGGACGACATGAGTCAACAGGCCATGGCCTTACTGGAGACCAACGTTGGCTACGAACGGCGCACCGCCTCAGCCCATTACCATACCCAGCTTAAGCACCGGGTAATTACCTCCACCGGGCTAGCTCGACTAGCCTCAGAGTTTGGCATATTACCGGGCCAGAAAGAAATCACTCCCCTGGTGGAGCAAGGCAGTTACGAATTTTGTCGAGGCTTTTTGCAAGGACTATTTGATGCCGACGGTAGCGTTCAAGGCAGTCAGACTAAGGGCATTAGCGTCCGGTTAGCCCAGAGTAGCCTGGTGAATCTACAGACCGTGCAGCGTATGCTGGGGCGGTTAGGCATCCTTGCCACCATTTATCAGGAGCGACGGCCAGAGGGCTATCGCCTTTTACCCGATGCTAACCGTCAGCCATCTTCTTATTTTTGCCAGGCCCAACATGAATTAGTAATTGCCAAGGACAACCTACTGCTGTTTGAATCTCTGGTGGGCTTCCGTGAGCCCGCTAAAGCCGCTAAGCTGTCGGCGGCTCTGGCCAACTATAGACGCAACCCTAACCGTGAGCGGTTTACAGCCCTTGTGGTCGATCTGGAGCCCGATGGGGTAGAGCCTGTCTATGACTGTACGGTGCCAGGGCCGGCCCGGTTTGATGCCAATGGTTTTGTGGCCCATAACTGCGGCGAAATTATTGGATCCAACTTCCACTGCAACCTGGCGGAGGTGCACCTTAACCAGATTGACCCCAAGGACCCTCAAGACCAGGAGGATGCCTTTACCGCGGCGGCCCTGGCGGTGGCGGTGCTGCTCAACCACCAGTTCCTTGAGCCCCGCTACCAAAAGTCCCGCCTCGAGGATCCCATCGTCGGGGTGTCCTTCACTGGCCTCTTTGACTTCTTTGTCAACGCCTTTGGGGTGGAGTGGCTACGCTGGTGGGAGGCGGGTCGACCGGATACTGTGGCTGGGCTCCAGCTTAAAGCCAGGGAACAGGCCTACCTGACGGCTTGGCGCGACACGGTGCAGCGGGTGGTGGCGGACTACTGCGATCGCCATGGTATCAAGGCTCCCAACCGCTGCACCACCGTCCAACCAGCAGGGACCAAATCCCTACTCACCGGCGCCAGCCCCGGTTGGCATCCCCCCAAGGCCCAGCGCTTTATTCGACGGATTACCTTCCGCAAAAACGATCCGGTGGCCCTGGCCTGTATTGACTACGGCTACACCGTCGTACCCGCCCAGTCTGACAAGGATGAGCAGGGCAACTTGCTTAACGACCCCTTTGATCCCCGCTGTACCGAATGGCTGGTGGAAATTCCCGTCGAGGTGGGCTGGGCCAACCTGCCGGGGGCTGACCAGGTAGCGATCGAGCAATTTTCCGCCGCCGCCCAGTTTGACTTCTACATGCAGGTGCAGCGCCACTACACCACCCACAACACCTCCGCCACCATTGAACTGCGGGAGGCAGAGGTGGAAAGCTTAGCAGAGCGCATCTACCAGGCTATCAATCAAGACCAGGGCTACATTTCCGCCGCCCTCCTGGCCCGCTTCGACGACCTGCAAACCTTCCCCCGCCTACCCTTTGAGCCCATTGATCGGCTGACCTACGAGACCCTCAGACAGCAGGTGGAAGCCCGCCGTCGCACCAGCGATTTCCATGCCGCCCTGGCTCGCTATGATGCCGGGGAACTCCTGGAGGCGGGGCCAGCCGGCTGTGATTCCGACAAGTGCATGCTACCGGAGAAAAAACCAACCTAGCCAGCCTAGGCTGGCTGGGGGGCAGTCTATAGAATAGATAGAATAAGACTCCAGGCCTGACCTGGACCAGGGGCATAAACCATCTACCACCGTGCTTTATCTTGATAGACCCACTGATATAGCCTCAACCGCGGTAACCGGGCGGCGAGCCAGAAGGCCGATTCCGCTTTGTTCTCTATCGATCAATGCTGCCCTAATCGTTATGGTGAAGGTATGCCTGTGGGGATGATGGATAATGGGGCTGTCACCCCCTTAGTGAACAGCGCGCTAACCGTGTAAAGTCTAGGTGAATTTCAGCCATGACCCGGTCTGGGGAACAGACGGTTAGGGTCGAAGTTTGCTAGTTTGGCCTCCACACCTTTAGTTCCTCCTCGTTGGGTTGTGTCCATGTTCCAGGATAGTTCGTTGGACTTTAAGCTAGTGCAACGGGTTTGTTTGCTGCAGCAGGCTCTTGATCAGGCCACCGAGTCCCTTGAGGAACTGCAACAGCAGGTGGCTAACCATCAGGTGCTGCAGTTTCATCTGGCCCAAACGGAGGAATACTCCAACGTTCAGCAAAAGATCATTGTTAATCTTAAGGAACAGCTAACCACTAAGCAGGAGTGGCAGCAGCGGTTACTGGGTACACTCCTAACCGACCTACGGCAGTTAATCGACACCCAGCAACTGGAGCTGGAGCGCTTGAGAGTACGGATTCATCAGAGCCATACCGAGGTCCAGGACTATCTGGTCCGAATGAAGAACTCCTACCAGAGTAATTCCCTCCATCCGGAGCTTCTCCAACCCCATGACCTTAACTCGGAGGTAATGATTGTCCGAGCCTTGACCGTCAGCCTGGGCCACCAGTTACAGGCAGCCCAGGACCACATTCACCACTTGGACCATACTCTCACCCGTTACCAGGTCACCTTGGCCCGGTTCCAGGTCTACGGCAAAGCATTGGGTACTCCGCTCCCGATGGAGAACGGGGCAAACCCCAGGCTGGTGAACCTCAGTCACCCCGATCAGGGTAGTGAGGAGGATATCATCGCCCTCAGGGCCATGATCACCGCCCACCAACAAAAAATCGAACAACTGACCGCAGCCCTCCACAGCCAGTTTCATCAGCAAACCTCCCTGCGCTCCCGTTACCAGGAAGTTGCTGCGGAACGGGATAGCTTAAAACAACAGGAAAGGGCGCTACAGCTTGAAAATGAACGCTTGCGGGCAGCCTTAGCCGCCCCCCAGGCTCCGATCGCTGACCCCACCCCCCGTCCCATCCCCGCCTGGCAGGCCTCCTCCCAGGAGCCCAACCCTCTTTCCCGCTGGCTTAGCCAGGCTTAGAGGGTATCAACCTAAGCCGGGACGTGCTGATAGGTCAGGAATTCAGGAGCAGAAAACGGTCTACCGCTCCTTTAATCCTTTAATTAAGATACAAGTCAGAACTCAGGGGTCAGGAACCAGGGACATAGACTGACCTATTATTGAAATTTATCAATCACTGCTAAAAAACAAATTACCTCCAATCAATCAAAGTCTTTCCTTTGATCCCCGTCTCCGCTACTATTTAATTAATAGGCTTAAATCTATTTCAAGTAGCTAAGGATTGACTTGCATCAATTCCTTGGCCACCCTTTCCTGGCGCTGGGTTGTACTGCTGCAGTCAAGGGAAAGGTGTTTGATGGCTCGGGA
>JBEIUS010000237.1:0-3698 GCA_040374235.1 Leptolyngbya sp.
GCCATGGCCGCACCAGAAAAGGCTAGACCTGCGGCAACGGGAGCCACCGCCAGGGTTTTCCAAAGTAACTTAGACATTTATTTTCTCCTCACACCTTAAAAAGTCACGTTGTCAACCGGAACAGCACGCTGCCTCCGGGTACAGGACTAGGTCAAACTTTTCAGCAAGAAAAGTCAACCTTGTCCATGGCATAGTAGCAGACCTTCTCTCTCAAAATCAATCCCAAATAAAATCAATAGCAAACCTAGGTAAATTTAACTCTTAATTAAATTCAAGTTAAAGTCGATAAAAATTCGTTTAAGCTTCGGTTAAGTCGAGGGCTTCACACACCTCTGGGTGGTGAAGGGCCTGGGCGATAGGTCGAGGATGACGATGCGTTTTCTTGGAATCTTGCCCTCCTGCCCAGAATAGAATCAGGGAATCTGAGACTCCTCTCTCTCTCCAGCCAGGCGCCGCCGGCCCCTGCCAACGGGCCGGTCACCCGGTCCTAAAATTAATCTATCGGCTCTAGGTTTAATCTGTTGATAAGGATTGGTAAGGTTATCCATGGCCCTAAATCTTTCCCAATGGTTATCTCAGGTGCCGGGCCTGGTTACTCTGGGGCAGTATCAACGAACCTGGTGGGCCAAGGATGTCCTGGCGGGGGTAACGGTGGCGGCCTACCTGATTCCCCAATGTATGGCCTATGGCGAGCTGGCTGGAGTGGGGGCAACCGCTGGCCTTTGGGCGATTCTGCCAGCCCTAATGGTTTATTTTTGGGTCGGATCCTCCCCCCAGTTGTCTGTGGGGCCTGAGTCGAGCACGGCGGTGATGACGGCGGCTACGGTGGCACCTTTGGTGGCGGTTTATGGCGGTAGCTACCCGGTGATGGCCGCCCTGCTGGCCTGTTGGGTGGGGGTGGTGTGTCTACTGGCCTACCTGGCCCGGTTGGGTTTTTTGGCCGACCTGCTGTCTAAGCCGATTTTGATTGGCTACATGGCGGGGGTGGCGGGGACCATGATGGTCGGTCAACTGGGTAAGGTCAGCGGTGTACCGGCTAGGGGGGAGGGGATTCTGCCCCAGTTGTTCTCCTGGCTGACCCATCTGGATCGGATTCATGGCCCTACCCTGGGGCTGGCAATCCTGGTACTAGGCTTTCTATTTTTGGTCGAGATCTATTTTCCTGGAGCCCCCGGACCCCTCCTGGCGATGCTACTGGCCACCCTGGGGGTAGCGCTACTAGGGCTCCAGGACCAGGGGGTGGCGGTGGTGGGGCCGATTCCCGCGGGGTGGCCTCACCTGGAATTGCCCCGGGTGAGTGGGGCCGCTCACCTGGCCTGTTTCACCGCCGCCCTGGGTATCGCCATTGTGGGCTACTCCGACAACGTACTGACGGCCCGGGCCTTTGCCACTCGCAATCGCTACACGGTTAATCCGAGCCAAGAGTTGTTAGCCCTGGGGTTAGCCAACCTGGCCACCGGGCTAATGCAGGGTTTCCCGATTAGTAGTAGCGCCAGCCGCGCCGCCATTGGCAATGCCATGGGCAGTAAGACCCAGGTTTTTTCCCTGGTGGCCTGGGGGGTAGTGGTTTTGGCCCTGGTATTTCTGCGGCCAATCCTGGCCCTGTTTCCCACCGCCGCCCTAGGGGCCCTGGTGATCTACGCCGCCACTAAGCTAATTGATATCCCAGAGTTTCGGCGACTACAGCGGTTTCGGCGTAACGATCTGGCCTTAGCCTTGCTAACCAGCCTGGGGGTGTTGGGCACAAACCTGCTGGTGGGGGTGGCGATCGCCGTCGCCCTATCGGTGATTGAGCTGTTTGCCCGGGGGGCCCGGCCCCACGACGCGGTGATGGGCAAGGTGCCCGGCCTGGCGGGCCTGCACGACATTACCGACTGGCCCGGGGCCACCACCATCCCTGGGCTGGTGATCTATCGCTACGATGCCCCCCTGTTTTTTGCCAACGCTGAAGACTTTAAGCGCCGGGCCCTGGCCGCCATCGATCGGGAAACGACGCCGGTGGAGTGGTTCGTGCTGAATGCGGAGGCGATCGTGGAAATTGACATTACCGCCGCCGATCTACTCATCACCCTCTACGGTGAACTCAAGGCCCGGGGTATTACCCTGGGGATGGCCCGGGTGAAGCAGGACCTCTACCTGCAGTTGGGGCGGGCTGGCCTGCTAGATCGGATCGGCGATCGCCTCTACTTCACCCTACCCACGGCGATCGCGGCCTTCCTGGAACGTCACTCCCCCCCTGCTTCCTAATTGATGGCGCATCCGATCAGATTCCCTCAGTTTTCTTCCGGGCACTGGGGTACAGTTGAAACTAATGGAAATCGGCTACCCCAATTCGATTTCGCCTAATTTACCTGCAGCCATGGCCAAACAACGCATTCTCTCCGGCATTCAACCAACGGGCAACCTGCACCTGGGTAACTACCTGGGGGCGATTCTCACCTGGGTAGACCTGCAGGAGGAATACGATACCTTCCTATTTATGGCAGACCTGCACGCCATCACCGTGCCCCACGACCCCCATCGCCTGGCGACGGATACTTATAAGGTGGCCGCCACCTACCTGGCCTGCGGCATTGACCCCCACCAGGCCACCATCTTTGTCCAGTCGCACCTGCCCGCCCACGCCGAACTGGCCTGGCTGTTTAACTGCATCACTCCCCTCAACTGGCTGGAGCGCATGATCCAGTTCAAGGAAAAGGCGGTTAAACAGGGGGAAAACGTTAGTATTGGCCTGCTGGACTATCCGGTGTTGCAGGCGGCGGACATTCTGCTCTATGAGCCCGATCTGGTGCCGGTGGGCGAAGATCAAAAGCAACACCTGGAGTTAACCCGGGACATCGCCAATCGCCTGAACTTTCAGTATGGCAGTGAGGATCAGCCCATCCTCAAGGTGCCCCAACCCCTGATTCGAGAAGCGGGGGCCCGGGTGATGAGCCTGACGGACGGTAGTAAAAAAATGTCTAAGTCAGACCCCTCGGAGCAAAGCCGCATCGACCTCACCGATGCGCCGGAGGTGATCGTTAAAAAGATTAAGCGGGCCAAAACCGACCCGGAACGGGGGCTGTGGTTTGACGATCCGGCCCGACCGGAATGTCATAACCTGCTAAACCTCTATATGCTGCTATCGGGGCAATCGAAGGCGGCGGTGGCGGCGGAGTGCGCCACCATGGGCTGGGGCCAGTTTAAACCCCTGTTGGCTGAGACCGCGGTCACCGCCCTGGCCCCCATCCAGGAGACGTTTCATGCCCTGATGGCCGATCGCCCCTACCTGGATAGCCTACTCAAGCAAGGGCGAGAGAAGGCCGCCGCCGTGGCCAACCTGACCCTGACCAGGGTTAAGGATGCCCTGGGTTACTCCAGGCCCCTTTGAGGGGAGATGGGGAGCTCGGTTGGTTGAACAGGCCCTTGAGGATGGCCAACTCTCCAGGGACGAACTGGATAGGATTCGCACCTTGGTTAACGCCGACCACCAGGTGACGGTGGAGGAGCTTCAGGTCATCCACCAAACTGTCCGTGCCGTCCTGGGAGATGCGGTGCAGTTCGATTGGGAGCCCTATCGCCATCCTTAACCGGCTGATCGACGGCAAATCCGTCATTTCTGACAACAACTAAGACTCGGTAGATCACAAACATGCTCTTTTGTCATGATCCAGCCCTCACCCTAAATCCCTCTCCCAAATTGGGAGAGGGACTTTGAA
>JBEIUS010000160.1:0-7224 GCA_040374235.1 Leptolyngbya sp.
CGCCATTGAGTGAACCAACAGGCGGATGACGACCCCCAAGCCTTACGCATTTCGAGGCTTTACGCTCGGCTTCCACCGCCTCAGTCACCGTCGAGACCAGGGTATCAGAGACGTTGACCCCATACAACTCTTGCAACTGAGCCTGAATATCGCACGTTGTCATCCCTCGGGCATACAGCGACAGGATCTTGCCGTCAAAGCCTGTAAAGCGAGTCTGGCCTTTCTCAATGAGCTGGGGCTCGAAGGCACAGAGTGCTTATGGATACACCCCTTACATGTTCGTGTTGTCCCGCCTTTCTTGTATACCGGGTGTGGGCGGGGCGGTTTTGGTTGACCGCACCGCGCCAGCGGCCTAGGATGCCGCCTGCCTTTCCTTGGCTTCCTTGATCACGGTTTCCGCCACGTTGGCGGGGCAGGGGGCGTAGTGGGAAAACTCCATGGAGAACTGGCCCCGGCCCGAGGTCATGGTGCGCAGGTCACCGATGTAGCCAAACATCTCACTCAGGGGCACGTCCGCCTTCACCCGCACCCCGGTGGGGGTGGGGTCCTGGGACTTGATTATGCCCCGTCGTCGGTTCAGGTCCCCAATCACATCCCCCATGTGGTCCTCAGGGGTGAACACATCCACCTTCATCACCGGCTCCAACAGCTGGGGGCCGGCCTTCGGCAGGGACTGGCGGTAGGCGGCCCGGGCGGCAATCTCAAAAGCGATCGCCGAGGAGTCCACCGGTGGAAACCGCCATCGGTGAGGGTAACCTTCAGGTCCACCACCGGGTAGCCCGCCAGGGGACCCTTATCAACGCTGGTTTCAAAGCCCTTCTGCACCGCCGGCCAAAATTCCCGGGGTACGTTTCCACCGGTTACCTTCGACTCAAAGGTAAATCCTGTCCCCACCTCGGCGGGTTCAATGGCGTAGTCAATCTTGGCGTACTGACCGGAACCACCGGATTGTTTCTTGTGGGTGTAGCTGTCCTGCAGTCGCCGGGTGATGGACTCGCGGTAGGCCACCTGGGGTTTACCCACCTCCACCTCGACGCCGTGGGTGCGCTTGAGGATATCCACCTTAATGTCCAGGTGCAGCTCTCCCATCCCCTTGAGGATGACTTCGCCGCTTTCCTGGTCGGTTTCCACCTGAAAGGAGGGGTCCTCCTGCACCATCTTGCTGAGGGCCATGCCCATTTTCTCGTTGTCCCCCTTCTTCTTGGGGGTGGCGGCGATGGAAATCACCGGGTCGGGGAAGACCATGGGTTCCAGGGTGGCCGGCTGTTTCGGGTCGCAGAGGGTGTGGCCGGTCTGGACGTTCTTCATGCCGATCAGGGCGATGATATCGCCGGCCTGGGCCGCGTCAACTTCCTCCCGGTCGTTGGCGTGCATTTCCACAATCCGGCTGATCCGCTCGGTTTTACCGGTGGCAGTGTCGAGGATGGTGTCCCCCTTCTTCAGTTGACCGGAGTAGATTCGGGTGAAGGTGAGGGCGCCGAAGCGATCGTCCATAATCTTAAAGGCCAGGGCCCGCAGGGGCTTATCGGCATCAACGTAGGCAAAGCCACCGGTGGGATGGCCCTCCAGGTCCATCTCCGGCTGGGGAGGCACCTCCATGGGGTTGGGCAGGTAATCCACCACCGCATCCAGCACCAGTTGCACCCCCTTATTCTTAAAGGAGGAGCCGCAGTAGGTGGGAAAAAAGGCCAACTCCCGGGTGCCCTTGCGAATACAGGACTTGATTTCGTCAAGGGTGAGCTCCTCACCCTCCAAGTACTTCTCCAGGATGGCTTCGTCCTCTTCCACCGCCATCTCAATCAGGGCTTCGCGGTACTTTTCCACATCCGCCTGCATGTCCGTCGGCACCTCCTGAATTTCGTAGCCATCGGGATCGCCGGAGTCATCCCAGATCCAGGCTTTACGGGTGAGTAGATCCACCACACCGACAAAGTCATTTTCCTGACCGATGGGCAGCACCATTACCAAGGGCTTGGCCGCCAGCACCCCCTGCACCTGTTTCACCACCCGATAGAAATCGGCACCGATGCGGTCCAGCTTATTGACGTAGATAATCCGGGCTACCTTGGAGTCGTTGGCGTAGCGCCAGTTGGTTTCCGACTGGGGCTCCACTCCGCCGGACCCACAAAACACCCCAATGCCGCCATCTAACACCTTGAGGGAACGGTACACCTCGATGGTGAAGTCAACGTGGCCGGGGGTGTCAATAATATTGAATTGGTGATCCTTCCAAAAGCAGGAGGTGGCCGCCGATTGAATGGTGATGCCCCGCTCCTGCTCCTGCTCCATAAAGTCGGTGGTGGCGGCCCCCTCATGCACCTCACCAATTTTGTGGATCTTACCCGTCAGCTTGAGAATACGTTCGGTGGTGGTGGTTTTGCCGGCATCGACGTGGGCAAAGATACCGATATTGCGGTAACGGCTAATATCTTTAGTGGGCATAGGGGATTCTCCGGATTCTGTGGACTGGTTACCCTGGGCAAGGGCTCAGGGAAAAGTGTTGCTAATCATTTGATCTTAGCCAAGCCAGCCCTGATCGTAGCGGTGGCGGGTGAGGAAACAACGATAGCGAATGTAAATCATTGTAAAACCCCCCGTCACCTCCAAGGAAGTAAGTTGGTTGGTCTACCCATAATTTTCCCCAGGGTGCCTAGGAAATTATAGCCATCGCCCCGTTATGCGGAGCTATGGTGAACGCTATGGTCCCCCCCTGGGCGATCGATTTGTCCAGGTGTTAGTCTGTAATCGCCATGAAACCTTTATGTTCTTAAAGATTTAGAGTAAAACTTGTCATCCAAAATTCAGACCAACCCCCGGTCTACCCGGATCCACCATGGGGGCTCGATTAAAGCGTCCTATTCGGCCTCTGCCCAGCTGGCTCCCCCCAACTACTGGCAGCCACTGCTCACCCCTGGTCAGCAGCGCCAACTCCAGGGACTGATTACCCTCTGGCTAGTGGCCTCGATCTGGTTTTGGGTGTGGTGGTTTCAACCCAGCCATCAAGTGACCTGGGCGGGGGGAGGGTTAACCAGCTTAGTTCTGGGAGTTGAACTGTTCCTGCCGGCCTACTTTTTCTGGTTTGTGTTGCGGATGCAGCGGGTCAATCCCCAGTTACCCCTACCGTCCCACTGGCGGGTGGCCATGGTGGTCACCAAGGCCCCTTCAGAACCCTGGCCCCTGGTTCAGGCTACCCTGACGGCCATGCTAGCCCAGCGGTTTCCCCACCATACCTGGTTAGCGGATGAGGCCCCCACTCCAGAAACCCTGGCCTGGTGTCAAGCACAGGGAGTACGGGTGTCCTGTCGACAGGGACAGCTCGACTACCACCGATCCACCTGGCCCAGGCGCACCCGCTGTAAAGAGGGTAACCTGGCCTACTTCTACGATAGGGTTGGCTATCAAGCCTACGATTTTGTCTGTCAACTGGATGCGGATCACCGGCCAGAACCAGGCTATCTGGAGGAGATGTTGCGGCCCTTTGTTCACCCCGGAGTTGGCTACGTCGCCGCCCCTAGCCTGTGTGATGTTAATGCGGAGATTAGCTGGGCCGCCCGTGCCCGTCTCTGGGCGGAAGCCACGCTGCACGGCCCTCTCCAGGCGGGCTACAATCACCACTGGGCGCCCCTCTGTATTGGCAGCCACTACGCGGTCAGGACTCAGGCCCTGCAGGAGATTGGCGGCATTGGACCGGAGCTGGCGGAGGATCATTCCACCTCCTTAATGATGAATGCCCACGGTTGGCAGGGGGTGTTCCAACCCTCGGCGATCGCCCATGGGGAGGGTCCCGCCAGTTTTGTTGATGCCATGACCCAGGAATTTCAATGGTCCCGCAGCCTGACCAAACTCTTGCTGGAAACCACTCCCCATTACTGGCGCGGGCTAAGGCCCCATCTCCGGGGGCAGTTTCTGTTTGCCCAACTGTGGTATACCCTCTTTAGCACGGCGGTTTTAGTTGGTTTTAGTCTGCCCCTGCTGGCTCTGGCCCTGGATCACCCCTGGCTGGCCATGAATTATCCAGTCTTTTTAGCCGCTACCCTGGCCCTGGCCCTGGTCACCTGCCTGCCGGTGTGGTGCTTACGAACCTGGGGCTGCCTGCGCCCGGTCCATGCTCCCCTGATCAGTTGGGAGGTGGTGCTATTTACCATTGCGCGGGCTCCCTGGGTGTTACTGGGGGTGACCCAGGGGGTGCTGAGCAGCTTCTGGGCTCGGCCAATCAGCTTTAAAGTAACCCCCAAGGGTGCTGACGGCCATCGTTCCCTTCCCCTTGTCACTCTGCTGCCCTATGGGCTGCTGGCGGCCCTGGCCATTGGCGCCGTTATATCCCTTCACCGGGTATACTACGCCCAGGGCTACTACTGGTTAGCCCTGGTCAATGGCGGGTTTTACGTGGTGGCCGTAGCCGTGATCCTTGCCTTACACCGCTGGGAAAACCCTGGCAGGGCGGGCGCCTACCGGTCCCATCGGATTTTGGCCCTAGGCTTAATCGTCAGCTTTTTGCTGGCCGCTAGCCTGAGGCTACCGGTTAGCCTCAAAACCTTTTTAGACCAGGGATCCCTGACCCTGGCCTCCCTCCCGGCTACAGCGACCAGTCTTCCTCAGCTCAATCAACCCCAACCCGCCTTTGGAGTCTATGACCCTGACCATAGTTTTGATGGTCTGGATGGGATTGAAATTGACCACCACTTTGTTACCTGGCGACTGGACAATGCCACGGAGATGGCGGCGGCGATCGCCGCCGCCCAAGCCCGCCACCGACTTCCACTCATCACCCTGGAGCCCTGGCCCTGGAACTGGCAGGCCATGACCGACGCCACCCTGCTACAGGACATTGCGGCGGGCCGTTACGATTCCACCCTGGAACGTCTCTTTCAGGTGATGGGGGCGGTCTCACCCCAACCCCTTTTGCTGCGCTTTGCCCACGAAATGGAAATGGTGGGGCGTTACCCCTGGGCAGTGCCAGAGGCCGAGACCTATATCGCTGCCTATCGCCATGTGGTTGACCTGGCCAGAACCATGGGGGTTAGGAACATCCAGTGGGTCTGGTCACCGGCGGGTAATACCGAGGCCAGGGCCTACTGGCCAGGGGCTGGCTACGTTGACTATGTGGGGCTATCCATCTACGCCACTCCGGAGTGGACCTGGGGCCTGGCCCCCCCCGGGGAATTGTTGAGTTTTGCCGAGTTAATCCGCCATAAGTACTGGGTGGCGGAGGCCTACCATAAACCGGTGCTGTTGACCGAGGTGGGGGTCAACGCTGCACCCGCCGCTAAACAGCAGTGGCTGCAGCAGGCGGTGACCGTGTTTAGCGACTTCCCAGCGATTCGGGCCTGGGTGTACTTTAACCAGGTACAACCGGACATTGTCCCCCTCGAGATTGGCAAGCCCGCCTGGCAGCTTACCCCTGATCAGGTTCACCGCCTCAGCCAGGACTGGCGCCAGGTCAAGCCCCACCCCCCCTCCCAGGCGCCATAATAGAGTTAAGAGTTGGTTCTGCTTTGACATTAGAGAATATTTTATTTCGACAATTGGGATCATCTGTTTACCTTCATGATCGAAGGGCTAGAACTGGAAATCCCTCCCGATAGAGCTGATTCTTGAAAGTGAGAGTTGCTGAAAAGTGAGAGTTGCTGATTTGAATGGATTTCAGTTGACCTGTAAAAAAAAGTCCGTTAAAATAACCTATAAATGAGGCATCTACTGTTATTACTCTACTGACATAAGAAAAAGGTTCTTCCGACCTGAACTATAAGCGAGAGAAATCCCAAGAGATTTGAAGTCCTTGCACAACAGTGCTTACAAGGTTTTTTCGCGAAAAAAGTTTCCAAAATCTTAGTTTTACGTTAGAAGCCTTGCGTAACATCAGTTTCTACTTATGTTCAGCGTATTCAGCCATAATTAGGCCGGAAGAACAGTTAGATCGCTTAGTTTTTATAGTGATTCTCTGTTTTCTTTGTTCAGCTAAGTAATTTTCATTTATATAGTGGTTCTCGCCCGGATAAAGTATGGGCACAATGTTTAAAACTATGAACTGATAGATTCTCTCCTAGTTGGAGTGTATCTCATGCGTTCAGGAACCGCTATAGTGATTTGCATTGTGCATCTTTAGTAATGGCTCTCCCTGAAGCAAATTTCTGATTAACACGCCAAATAATGTTTAGGTCAATTGATAGCTCTTTCGCTGGCCCTTTCGGCTTGTTAGGTTGTTTATTGTGCTATAGCAGACTTCCCTTGGGTGAAGTGCGGTGTGAACATTTCACCTGTCCCCCCTTGATCAAGGGGGTAACGGTGTGGAGCTCCTACAGCCAGGTACTGGGGGGTAGGATTGAGCAATTGGGTGTCTCACTCTATCGAAAACCGCTGTATTGGTCCAGAATTTCTAATTAGAGCTGGTTGACAGACCTTGTTGTCTACAATTCTTCTTTACTGAGAGGAATGTAAAGTCTGAGGTCAGTTCAGGCATGACTCTCCTGTAAAAGCTTTCTACGATGGCAGATGGGTTGCATCGATTTCATCGGCGATTCATGCAACGCACAGAACTGTTTAACGGCACTCAGTCAGTTTGAGTGCTGCTGTCGTTGACTGCTTAATCATTCATTTTTACTGTTTTTAAGGAAACTACCATGTCAGTAATTACCATTGCTGTTACCGATGTCAGTGCAGAAGAAACTACTAATCCAGGGAGCTTTACCCTGACCCGTACTGGCGACATCACCAGCACCCTCACGGTCAATGTCTCCATTGGCGGCAGTGCGACTAATGGCACAGATTACACCACCATTCCCGTAACTGTTACTACTGTTACTTTTGCTGCGGGCTCTCCGACAGCGGTGGTGACTCTCACCCCCTTTGATGACCTGCTGGTGGAAGGTGATGAAACCAGTATTCTTACCCTTTTAGCTGGGAGTGGCTACAGTCTGGGCACAACCACTAGCGCTACTATTACAATCACTGACAACGATCGCAATGGGACGAATAGTAATGACTCCTTGAATGGTGATGCGGGTAATAATGCCCTGAATGGCTTGGGTGGTAACGACTCCCTCAATGGCGGAAATGGCAATGACTCTCTCGATGGCGGTGCGGGTGATGATACCCTGGATGGCGGTGCGGGTACAGATACCCTAATTGGGGGTGCCGGCAATGATATTTACATTGTTGATAGCACCACTGATACCATTACCGAAAATGCCAGTGAAGGTACAGATACCATTCAATCGAGTGTTA
>JBEIUS010000030.1:0-24350 GCA_040374235.1 Leptolyngbya sp.
AGGTTTGGGGAGGAATAAATCAGGATTTGACATAGGCATGACTGGGGATTTACAGTTTTATAAGAAGTTGATGATCAGTGGTTCCAGCAGACCCTACCATAGGTCTAATCACGTCTTCTGGCCCCTGACCTCTAATTCCTGCCCCCCTCTTGAAGAGTCGCTTAATTTACGCCACCTATTATTACAAGTAACTCCGAGGTCGATCCTATGCCGAAGTCCATACCCTATCAACCCTTGATTTTGCGGCTAGTTCATGGCGTCAGTGGGTTTTTAGCGATTGGCGCTCTGATTACCGGTTTTTGGGTTTATAACACCTACGATGGTCGCTTCGGCGCCCTCAAGTTGCCAGAGATTTACGATGCCCAGGGGGTGCACGGCACCTTTGGGCTCTTCTTTTTAGTTAGCTTTACCGGTTTAGCAATCTATAGTCTCTACTGGGGCAGCCGACGCCTGTTATTTCCAGACTTCTGGCGGCGGCTCTGGCATCAGCCCGGGCAACCGGTGTGGTGGGTCAATCTACAGCGTCTGGTGAATAGCCTGATGCTGGTGGCGGCCATCCTGGCGGTGATCAGTGGGCGGATGATGCAGGAATCCTGGCTACCCTTTGGTGAAACCCATCATCTGGCCTACCAGGTTCACCTGCTGGGCTGGTTGGTGCTATTGATTAGCCTGGTGCTGCACCTGGTGATGAACCTCAAGGTGGGGGGTGCACCGTTGCTGCTCTCCATGGTGCAGTGGGGCTACCGCCCGGAAGAGTCCCCTGCCCTCTGGTGGCAGACATTTCGTCAACGGTTTAGACGGTAACGGTAGAGGGATAACACGTGATGCATTCTTCCTCCCCTCCCCTACAGGTGCTGAGGGTTTTGGTGCTGCTGGGCCTGGCTCTGGCCTTTCTGGTACCCCTGATTTGACAGAACAGTCCTCATTCAAAAACACCTATGCCCTACATGCCGCTACCTTTGATGGAGTTCAACAATTCTCTGTCAACCTGCGAAATGTAGGCTGGAACTGAGCGGGTATAAAATTAAATAAATTAGGTGATTCACCAAACTGGCCCATGGCGGTTTCCATTAATGAACTGATTCGTTGGTTAGAGGGCTGGGCCAACCCAGCCTGGCAGGAGGCCTGGGATAACTGTGGCTGGCAAGTTGAGCCTGGGGTGTTAGACCAACCCGCCCAGGTGCTGGTTTGTCTAACACCCACCCTGGCGGTTATGGAGGAGGCTCTGACCTGGCGGGCCCAGGGGGTGGGGGTGAATCTAATCCTGGCCCACCATCCCTTAATTTTTAGACCCCTTAAGGCGATCGCCCAAGCAGATAGCATTGGCACCATGGTGAAGCTGGCCCTCAACCATGGCATTGGCATCTACAGTGCCCACACCAACTTAGACCAGGTGGTGGATGGCACCGCCGATGTTCTGGCCCAACTGCTGAATTTAATCAATCCAACCCCTGTAGTTCCCACCCAACCGGGGCTGGGCTACGGGCGGGTGGGGGACTTACCCACCGCCACTGGCCTGGTCGCCCTGTTAGGCCAAATTCAATCCCTACTACAGCCGCCCCAACTGCTCTACTCCCCGATTACTGACCCGCAGCGGTTAGTGCATCGGGTGGCGGTGTTGGGGGGATCGGGGGCAAGCTTTATCGACGCCGTGGGCCAAACCGGCGCCCAGGTTTACCTCACCGCCGATTGCAAGTTTCATCAATTTCAAGAGGCCCGCGATCGCCACCTAGTGCTGGTGGATGCCGGTCATTACGCCACCGAACGGCCCGCCTGCGCCCGGCTAGTCCAACGGCTCCAAGGGCAGGGGGTAGCCTGGGCCCAGCTGAGCCAGGGAGATGAGGATTTTCGCCAATTCTGGCCAGAGCCAGACCATCCTACAGGATAATCGGTGCAATCAAATTGCTGGGGTAGTATGGGCACCAAACGCAACATTTTCCATGGTTGTCACCGACTGGCCTGGGGTGCCCTGGGGCCCATCGCCCTGACGGTGCTATCTCCGCCCCCAGGAGACTCTCCAGCCTATCCTCCCTGCCCCCGTACTCCCTATGCCTCAACCACCGCCCTCCATCCCCTTACCCAGCACGGCAACGACAAGGGGATGGCAATTCTGGATCGATCGGGGGGGGACCTTTACCGATGTGGTGGCCCGTGATCCCGATGGTCAACTGCGGGTCCATAAGTTACTGTCAGAAAACCCCGATCGCTACGCCGATGCCGCCCTGCAGGGCATCCGTGAACTCCTGGGACTTACCCCAGACCAACCGATACCGGTGGATCGAATTGAGGCGGTGAAAATGGGTACCACCGTAGCCACCAATGCCCTGCTGGAGCGCCGGGGTGACCCGACGGTGCTGCTGATCACCCAGGGGTTTGGCGATGCCCTGCAGATTGGCTACCAGCACCGCCCGGATATTTTTGCCCGCCAGATCCAACTGCCCAGCCTGCTCTACCAGCGGGTGATCGAGGTGCCGGAGCGCTACAGTGCTCAGGGGGAAGAGCTCTGCCGGGTGGATCCGGAGGGGCCCTGGCGCCTGGCCCTGGAGCGGGCTTTCCAGGCGGGTCTGCGCAGTGTGGCCATTGCCTTCCTCCACGGCTATCGTTACCCTGACCATGAGCAGCAGGTGGGGGCGATCGCCGCCCAGCTGGGGTTCACCCAAATCTCCCTATCCCACCAGGTCAGCCCCCTGATCAAGCTGATCAGTCGGGCCGACACCACCGTGGTGGATGCCTACCTATCCCCGATTCTGCGTCGCTACGTCGATCAGGTGAGTCGGGCCCTAGGGGGGGAGGGCGGTGCCACCGTTCCCCGTCTCTGGTTTATGCAGTCCAACGGCGGTCTCACCGCTGCCCACCGCTTCCAGGGTAAGGACAGCATCCTGTCCGGGCCGGCGGGGGGGGTGGTGGGGGTGGTGCGCACCGCCACCCAGGCGGGTTTCCAGAAAATCATTGGCTTTGACATGGGGGGCACCTCCACCGATGTCTGCCACTACAACGGGGAGGTCAATCCGAGGGACTACGAGCGCACCTTGGATACGGAGGTGGCGGGGGTACGGCTGCGGGCCCCGATGATGGCTATCCATACCATCGCCGCTGGGGGAGGATCCCAACTTCACTTTGATGGAGCCCGCTACCGGGTGGGGCCCGCATCGGCGGGGGCCTACCCGGGGCCGATGGCCTACCGCCACGGCGGCCCCCTCACCATTACCGACGCCAACCTGATGGTGGGGAAGATCCAGCCAGCCTTTTTTCCCCAGGTGTTTGGCCCCAATGGTGATCAACCCCTGGACCGACAGGCGGTGATCGACGCCTTTAGCGACCTGGGCCGGGCTAGTCAGCCCGCCGTCCGCCCAGAGGAGGTGGCAGCGGGCTTTCTAGCCATCGCGGTGGAGAAGATGGCCGGCGCCATCAAGCAGATTTCCCTGCAGCGGGGCTACGATGTCAGCCAGTACACCCTGTGCAGCTTTGGCGCCGCCGGGGGGCAACATGCCTGCCTGATTGCCGAAAACCTCGGCATCCAGCGGATTTTCCTGCACCCTATGGCGGGGGTGCTATCTGCCTACGGCATGGGGCTGGCGGACTGGCGGGTGATTCACCAACGGGCGATGGAGACCCCCCTGGCGGACTGTGGCTGGGCCTCCCTCCAGACCACGGTGGCGGACCTGGGCCGGCAGGGCAGCGCAGATCTATTGGCCCAGGGGGTGGCCACCCCCCAGATCACCCACCTGGCCCAGGTGTACCTGCGCTACCAGGGTACTGACCTGGCCCTGGCGGTGCCCCTGGCGGAGCCTGCCATCCTGGTGTCCCAGTTTGAGCAGCGCCACCAGCAACGCTACGGCTTTACCCTGCCCGAGCAACCCCTGGTGGTGGAGTCGGTGGCGGTAGAGACCATTGGCCAGGGCGGTGATGGTCCACCGCCAGGGGAATGCCCCCCCCGCACCGAGCCCCTCCAGGCCACCACCACTGTCTCCGTCTATAGCCGGGGCCAGTGGTGGGATACGCCGGTGTACCAGCGCCGGGACCTGGCGACGGATGACGCCGTGATCGGTCCTGCCCTGATCGTGGAGCCCACCGGCACCAACATGGTGGAACCGGGCTGGTCGGCCCAAATGACCAGGGCGGGCAACCTGATCCTGGAACAGCAGCGGTATCCCCAGCCGGCAACCGCCGTCCCCCTCTCCAACCGGGTAGACCCGGTCAGGCTGGAAATTTTTAACCACCGATTTCGGGCGATCGCGGAGGAAATGGGGGTCACCCTGCAAAACACCAGCTCCTCGGTGAATATTAGGGAACGGCTAGACTTTTCCTGCGCCCTGTTTGACCACCAGGGCCAGTTGGTGGCCAATGCCCCCCACATCCCGGTCCATTTAGGGTCCATGGGGGCCAGCGTCGTCAGCCTGATAGCGGACCGGGGGGCGGATTTCCAGCCCGGCGATGTCTACGTGTCCAACAATCCCTACAACGGCGGCACCCACCTGCCCGACATCACCGTGATCACCCCGGTGTTTTTAGAGGGCTTTCCCCAGCCCCAGTTTTACCTGGCCTCCCGGGGACACCACGCCGATGTGGGGGGCATCACCCCAGGATCGATGCCCCCCCACAGCACCGATATTCACCAGGAGGGGGTGTTGCTGGATAACCTGCTGCTGGTGCGCCAGGGACAGTTTCAATCCCAGGAGATCGGCGATCGCCTCCAATCCGGCCCCTACCCAGCCCGTAACCTGGCCCAAAACCTGGCGGACCTGCGTGCCCAGGTGGCGGCCAACCAACGGGGTTGGCAGGCCCTGCAGCAGCTGGTGGAGGAGTATGGCCTGGCGATGGTGCAGGCCTATATGCAGCACCTGCAGGATAATGCCGAAGCCGCCGTGCGTCGGGCGATCGAAGTGCTCCAGGAGGGGCAATTTACCCTTACCACCGACGCTGGTAACCAGGTGCAGGTCCGGATCAGCCTTGACAGAGAGCGGCGTAGCGCCCGCCTGGACTTCAGCGGTACCTCTGCCCAGCAGCCCAGCAACCTTAACGCCCCCCTGGCGGTGTGCCAGGCGGTGGTGATCTACGTCTTTCGCACCCTGGTGGCAGATGATATCCCCCTCAATGCCGGCTGCCTTAAGCCCCTGGAGATCCTGATGCCCAGGGGGTGCCTGCTACATCCGGCTTACCCGGCGGCGGTGGTAGCGGGCAATGTGGAGACCTCCCAGGTGGTGGCCAATGCCCTCTACGGCGCCCTGGGGGTGATGGCCGCCAGCCAGGGCACCATGAACAACCTCACCTTTGGCAACGATCGCTACCAGTACTACGAAACCCTCTGTGGCGGCTCGGGGGCTGGCCCGGATTTTGACGGCACCGATGCGGTGCAAACCCACATGACCAACTCTCGCCTCACCGACCCCGAGGTATTGGAGTGGCGCTTTCCAGTCCTGGTGGAGAGCTTTGCCATCCGCCCCGGTAGTGGCGGCCAGGGTCAGCATCGGGGGGGAAACGGGGTGGTGCGGCGCCTGCGCTTTCGAGAACCCATGACCGCTGCCATCCTCTCTGGCCAGCGCCAGGTAACTCCCTTTGGCCTGGCCGGGGGGCAGCCCGGCGCCCCAGGCCACAACTGGGTGGAACGGGCCGATGGCCAGGTGGAGGCGATCGCCGCCCAGGCCCAGATTACCCTGGCGGCGGGCGATACCCTGGTGATTGCCACCCCCGGCGGGGGCGGCTTCGGCCCGGTAGCCCCAAACGCTAAGTTTTCCTAACCGACCGGCCCCTCCCCACCCTTTGGCAGTAAGTTGAAGTTGGTTTCTCTTTTTCCAGGGAGTCCGATTGGGCGACCCGGCGTTGCAGCTCTACCCATGGGGGATGGCCTATGGATTGGTGGATGTGGTCATTGGCCCAGGGGGTGAGGGCGGGGTTGGGCCCCTTTCTCGTCCCCCTTTGCACCCTCCTGGCCTGGAGCCTGGTGGGGCTCACCCTCTGGCAATTACTGGCGATCACCCGGGAAAGCCTGCAGCGGGCCCAGGTGATGCACCAAATTCCCTGCGCCCGGTGTCGCTACTTCACCAATAACCCCCTGCTGAAGTGCCCTATCCATCCCCAGGTGGCCCTGTCGGAGGCGGCGATCGGCTGTGGCGACTACGAAACCACCCCCTGACTCCTCACCTGCCGACCCATGACCGACCCCCTCTCCACCTCCCCGGTGCTCACCGCCGCCCTCCTACTGCAGTTGTACCAGGGCGGTCAGCGGAACTTTGAAACCGTCAGCCTGGTGGGGGCCGACCTGGCCGGTGCTGACTTGAAGGGAGCCGACTTTAGCTACGCCGACTTGAGTAGAGCTAGTCTGCGGGGCGCCAATCTGCGGGGGGCGGACCTCAGCTATGCCAACCTGGCGGAGGCGGACCTGAGTGACGCCGACCTGCGGGGGGCCATGCTGATCGGCACTGACCTAAAAACCGCCACGGTCAGCGGCACCCAATGGACCGCGGCCGACTACGATCCCGAGACCACCCACTTCCCCCCCGGCTTTGATGCCCCAGCCACCGGCATGAAGGCCGATCGCTAAATCTGGCACCCTAATCGATTCCCCAAACATGGCTTTATAGTCCTTAGTGAAATGATTGATGTTCCAAAAGCCAAACTGGTTGGCAATGCTGCGAATACTGTACTCACCAGGGTCAGCCTGTTTCAAAGCTCGATGGACACTCTGTAGCCGTAGAGTTTTCAAATAAGCCATCGGGCTCATGTGGAAAATATCCTGAAATCCGTAAGACAGGGTACGACTGCTGGTATGCAGGGCTGTACAGAGATCGCTCAGGGTCAAGTGATGGCCGGCGGTGGCGGACACCAATCTACCCAGGCCCAAACCGAGGCTATTCGCCTATTAAGGGACGAGGAGCCCGCCGTCGAAGCGCTGAAGGGCCCCGTTACCATCTACGTGGCAAAGAAAGTCATCACCCTGGAGGCGGATCAGCGGGAAGCCACGGCAGTGGCGGTGGTAGACGGGCGAATTCTGGCGGTGGGCAGCCTGGAGCAGGTGAAGGCAACCATCAGCGACGGACATCCCTACCACATCGACTCACCTTTGCACACAAAGTGATCATGCCGGGATTTGTAGAGCACCACCTGCACCCGCTACTCGGGGCACTAACCATGGCCCTGGAGATTATCGCCATTGAAGACTGGAGGGTGCCGGGAAAATTCTCCCAGGCCGTACTCACCCAGAAGGACTATGGGGTACGGCTAAAAGCAGCCCTGGCCAAAATGGATCCTGCCGACCCCGAGGAAACCCTGTTTACCTGGGGCTTTCACCACTATTTCCACGGCCCCATTTACCGTCCCCTGCTGGATCGGATCAGCCCCGATCGCCCCATCGTCACCTGGCACCGATCCTCCCATGAGTTCGCTTTAAATCTGGAGTTTAGACTAAGGCCATAGAAAAAAGCAGCCCGAGCAAGACTCGGGCCGCTTTTTAGCCGAAGCTGAGAAAGCACAACCAATCTCGGCAAAGGCCTATGACCTACGATAGCTTGTACGGATTTCGACAGCGCGCCCATCAGTATCTGGGGCGGGCGCACGACGCGACTTTTGAACTCATCGATGTGGTGCTGACCACCCGTCATGTCTATAGCTTTGGGGAGCACCCCCCCCTTATTCAGGTCATGGACGGCCCCGCTCGACTCGTCCATTGTGGTTAGTCTGGGTCGGCGACACCTGCCCCGACCTTGAGCACCTCTGGCAACCCTACCTCAGGCGCTTTGCTCTAGAGCATTGGTACCGATTCTTGAAGCAGCACCTTCACTGGACGGTGTCCAAACTCGGTGAACCTAACGCCGCCGAGCGCTGGAGCGATCTGATGCCCTTGGCCACCTGGCAACTCTGGCTTGCCCGAAACCTCGTGCAGGATTCCCCCCTGCCCTGGCAGAAAACTCTGGCTATTCTGTCTCCCGGACGGGTCGCTGATTCTATCGCCGCACTTTTAGCCCAGTTGGGAACACCGGCCACAGCCCCCAAACCCCGAGGTAAGTCTCCGGGGTGGCCCAAAGGCCAAAAACGAAACCGCAAACCTCGCTATCCCATCGTCAGAAAACGAGCGAGTCGTCCTAAAAAACCGTCAAAACCCGTCGCTTAGCTCTCAAATCATCTTTAAGACGTCACTACCTTCCCTCTCTGACGACAGGGGAGAAATTTTCCTTAGTCTAAACTCCAAGTCGGCCGGCAGCAGTCTCTAAGACATAATGATTCATTCCCCCCCCCGGCTAAACCGCTACAATCTTTAATTCCTCGTTTGAATGAGGGGAGGGATGTGAACGGTTACCCTAAGACTGTGATTGATCTGCCTGCATACCGGCCGCCGCTATAGCTAGCTGGACATTTTTGTTGAGAGCTATTTTTCAGCACTATAGCCTCGCGGCGTAATCATCCAAGGGCTAGCCAGACGGGTACTCTGGTTACCAATTAATACCACCGTCATCATGTCAATGGGCAGATCCAATAGATGTTCCAGGGTCGTGATGTCTATGGTCTCTCCTGGACGATAGGCCGATCGCACTACCGCCACAGGGGTCTGGGGAGATCGGTGGGTCATCAGAATCTGGTGGGCTGTTTCGATTTGCTGAGTACGCCCCTGGGATTTGGGGTTATAAAGGGCAATGACGAAATCAGCCTCGGCCGCTGCCTTCAGGCGTTTGATAATCACCTCCCAGGGAGTGAGTAGGTCACTCAAACTGACGGTACAGAAATCATGCATCAGGGGTGCCCCTACCCGAGCGGCGGCGGCCTGCAGAGCAGAAATGCCCGGTAACACCTCAACTCCTGGAGTAATACCATCCCAGTCGGTGGCCTGGAGCTGTTCTAACACCAGGCCAGCCATGCCGTAGATACCACAGTCTCCAGAGGAGACCACCGCCACCCTTAACCCCCAACGGGCCAGAGCAATGGCGCGATCGGCCCGCTGTCGTTCCTGGGTAATGGGCCAGGCCTCAACCACCTGACCCGATCGGCACAGGGGACGAATCTGATCAATGTAAAGGCCGTAGCCAATCACCGCATCAGCCCGAACAATGGCGGCCTTTGCCGCTGGGGTAATTTGGTCCAGGTGGCCAGGGCCAATCCCCACCAGCAGTAGCTGGCCAGGATGGCCAGTGTACTCTTCAACCGCTTGAGCCAGGGCCAAGGTGGCGGCCCCCAGCTCTCCCGCTAGGCGCACCACCTGTTTGTTGATCCGGAGGGGACCGGCCGCCGCCAGCATAGCCGCCGCTTCCGCCACGCTAGGGGTCTGGACGACCTGTTCCACCAGGGGTGAGGGGTTAGGGACAGGGACAGTGCTCAACTCGGCCGCAGTAAAGCAACGCAGGGGCCAACCGCGATCTCGACAGAGTTCCATCAGCCCGGGCTCGTCGGCCTTTAAATCAAGACTGGCGACCCCAGCGATCGCCCCTGGGGCTAACCCATGGGTCCCACAAACCTGCTCAATACCCGCTTCAATCACCCGTCGGGCAGTACCCCGTTCGCACCCCACCCCTACCCACAAAACCCGAGGATGCCACTGCACCCGGGGATAACTGGATGGAGGGGCTACACCGACACTGATCCACACCTGGGCCTGGGGTGGGACCTGGGACTCGCCAGCAAAGATAAAAGGATGATCGGCAGGCAAATGCTGTTGCCATAGGGGGGAACCAGCGTCCTGATGAACGACAATCGGGTGACCCTGGGCCATGGCGGCACTCACCTTGGTCCAATCCCCTGGGCCACGGGTCCAGCCAAAGGGTTGACCGATCTGGTCTATGGCTGGCCATTGCTGGGCGGCCGCCGAACCCGTAATCACCGCATGCCCACCAATCAGATGAGCAATGGCCTGGGTAAGCCGGTCGGCTCCGGCCTGATGCCCCCCGCAGAGGCTAATCACCTGGTCTCCCTTTTCTGACAGCACCACCACCGCCGGATCGATACCTTTATGCTGTAGCAAGGGGGCCACCAAGCGGATCACCGCCCCGGTGGCTAGGGCAAAGATCAATCCCTGATTGTGGGGCCAGAGCTGACTGACTAGGTCCCGGAGGGGACCTCCATAGCACTGCACCGAAATACCCTGGGTAAAGGGGTGATAGCCCAGATGGTTAGGCACCCAGAGGGTGGCGGGTAGGTTAGTAGCAATGGGTAGCAGGGTAGCCAGGCCCGATGGTGTGGTGGCGATCGCCACCAACCTACTGGCTGTAGGAGCCATAAATAGCGTACTCATCGGTCTGCACCTGGGCCTCAGTTTCATAGAAGGCAACATCCACCCCGGTAATCGCTCCAGCCTCGTTAGTTTTAGGGATCAGCTTCAGGTAAGCATTAGGGGAGTCATAGAACTTGGGGTTGGCTTCTAGTTGCAGCAAAAAGCCCCCCTCCTGGTTGAGCACAGTATAGGGACTGGTCTGACCACTGTCCCATTTCACTTCAGTCGGCGTCAGAGTCATGGCACCAAAGCTGAACAGCACCTTGCTGAGCGGTTGCCAATTGGTGATCAAAGCAGCGGGCAACCGCAGGGTAGCGCTTTGATCAGCGAGCTTAGGGACGGGGGTAGTCTGGGGCGCCGCGGCCTGGGGCCCAGGGGGAGGAGATGGCAAAACAGCTGGGTTTTGATTAACTGCCTCCGGCGATGGGGCTGGTGTGGTGGTCACCGTGATTTGGTCGGGGGGTTGGCCAGCCCTACAACCAAGTAACCCTAAACTGATCAGTACTAACCAAAGAGCTCCAGGTAGAAGCTGCAGCCCTTGGGGTTGTTTACAGGGAGGACGCATAGGGGTGGACCGAGAAACCATAGTAGAGCTCAAAGCTAGCCCCAGAGAGTATAACCTCCACAGGTCATTTCTGGGTTTGAACGGTGCAATTCCCCTGAAGCTAGAGAAAGTCGTGGTGGGCTAGGGTTTTAAAGATTAACCGCAGAGGAAGAGGGGGATGGAGCAGGAGGGATGACTGGCGGCGGCGCAGTAATGGGCTCTGGGACCGTACCTAAGCCAACCGGGGAGGGAGGCGACGACGGCGTAACCTGGGCCGACGGCATTGGTGTTGGCGTTGTCGCTGGGGTGGGCTCAGGGTTAGGCTCTAGGGTAGATGACGAAGAACCGTCGGTAGAGAGAGAGGTAGGATTTTCTAGTAGAGTACTGTCAGCAGGGGGCAGGGACGGAGTAGCTGATGGTTTAGGATCTGGACTAGCATGGGTGACGGTTGGATAAGATCGGGTTATATCGGGAGATGGGGTCGGGGCTGGCTTTGGAGCATCACCGTAGTCGGGCTGTTGTAGGGGCCGATTAACAGGTCTCAGGCTTTTTGTGTCAGTACCGTTGTTACTCCAGTCCGCCAGGGGAGGAAAGGACTGATTAGGGTTGAAACGACTAGCTTGGGTAGGATCAAGGGTCTGTGTCCGCAGATGTAGGCCAGCCACCAGACCACTGAGACCCGCACCTATCGCCGTCGCCGTTAAGCCGTAGGCAGCCCATCGAGACCAACCCTTAGAACCCTTAGATCGATGACCCTGGAGCAGGGTTGGAGCGGGATGGGAGGTAAGGTAAAGGGGGGTAGAATGCTTTAACCCCGAGCCCGGCCCTCCTGTTAACGATAGGCGATCAAGGGTAGGACGGTGTCGATTGGTGGTGCTAGGGCTAGGGTCGACCAGCGCTATGCTCACTGATTGGGGCCTTGGCAACGCTTTGCTCCATTCGGTTAAAGTCCCAGGTTGGGGGGCTGTCGCCAACTGTAAAGCTCGAATCAGGCTGACTGGTAGACCGGGGTAGCGATGGCACAGGTCCACATCCAGGGGAGCCTGGGTATGGGAAGCATGACAGCCAGTCAGGAGAAAATAGAGCAAATGACCTAACTGCCGCACCAGCATCCCTTCTGTTTCTTCACTGGAGGGCAGGGGGTGACTGGGGAGGTCAAAACCGATCCAGGTGGCCTGAGACCGGTCTGGAGCCCACCAGATTTGGTCGGGCTCCAGGCAAAATGCTAGCCAGCCTAGGGGACGTAGGGCCTGGAGGCTATCGGTCAGAGCGTTTAAGAGGGTTAGGGCCTGGGGGAGGGGTAAGGGGTGATCGGGGTTAAGCTGTTGACTGAGGGGGCTACCGGCGGGGGTAGACAGTACCTGATAACAGACCCCCTCCTCTTCGAAGCCCTCTACTTGTTTGGGTAAGAGAGAGATCTGCAGGGCCTGCACCGACTGTAGGTAGCTGAAAAAATCCGATCGCTCAGCCGCAGGGGGAATATTTTGAGGCTGACGACTACCCAGCACCCGCACCAGCACCCGCCGTCCTTGGAGAATATGGGTGGCCAGGTAGAGCGGCCCAAGGCTATCCTCCAGTGCCGGGGCATCAATCACGTAGTGGCCATGTTGTAAGGCGGTGCCAGGGGCTAAGGTCATGGGCAGCAGAGTGAGTCAGAAACGTTACACTATCTTAACGTTTTCCGAGGCTAACGATTGCTCCTCGAGGGGATAGTGGGTAGTAATAAACGTCATAGCCTCAGCCTCGGTCTGGAGCAACCCATCAATCTGAGCGGCTAATAGCCCCTGCAGCATGGTGCGGAATCGTGGTCCTGGTTTATACCCCAGGGCTTTTAGCTGGTTGCCATTGATCAGGGGTGTCAACTCTATCCACTGGGTTAGGTAACGCCAGATCAGTGGTCCTAAGGTGCGAGGATGGCGCACGCTAACCAGCAGTAGGGTAGGTCGGTCCGCCTGGCGAAAGAGACCATAAACCTGGCTGGGGGCTAGGGGGTGAACCACCTGCTCTAGCCAGACCTGCTCCAGGCTATCCAGCTGACTCAGGCGGGCAATGCTGCTATCGGTAAGCTGCAGGGCAACAGCAATAGATCGGCGGTCCGCCACTGGCACGGCGGCGAGTAGGATCTGCAGGCGCATCTCCCAGGGATGACAGGGCAAGGGCAAGGCAAAGTGGTCTAGCCAGCGACTCAGACGGTGGAGTTGCTGCCAGAGACTGGGGTCCATAGCCAAATCACTGTAGAGGCAGTGGAGGGCCCGCAGTTGCTCCAGCATGGCCAGGGCCCTTGGCCATGCTGGAGAGGCCAGAAGGAGCTGCAGTTCATTTTTGAGGCGGACCTGCAGGGCGGGCACCCGTTTCACCTGGCGCTGCATTTGGGTGTAGATACCACTATCAATGGCCTGTTGAATATAGCCTTCGGTTTGGGGATCCAAACTAAAGCCTAATCGCACGGCAAACCGCACCGCTCGAAAAATGCGGGTGGGGTCTTCAATAAAGCTATTGGGGTGAAGCACCTTAATCAGCTGCTGGCGTAAATCCATCAATCCGCCAAAGTAATCTAGGAGCTGACCACGGTCGGGATCGGTGAGGCGTAGGGCCATGGCGTTGATGGTGAAGTCACGACGATAGAGGTCCTGCTGAATGGAACTGGGTTCAATCTCAGGGTTAGCCGCTGGGTAGGGGTAAAATTCGGTGCGGGCCGTGGCGATGTCGAGCATCAACCCCGCCAGGGGATGGAGCAAATCCCGATGCCAGACCAGGGAAGCGGTTTGAAAGCGGCCATGGACTTGAATCTCGACCTCTGGATGGGTGGCCTTAATCTGCTCCGCCAGCGCTACACCCGCCCCCCCCTGGCTACTCTGGATATTGCCATCCACCACCAGGTCAAGGTCAACAAAGTTAGGGCCCAACTCCTGGGCTGGGGTTTTGACCGACGGGGAGCAGGGGGCTAGCCCATCCAGGCGTAACAGCAGATCTCGTACCGCTCCCCCCACCAGGTACAGTTGCCAACCCTGGACCTGGGCAGCGGCGGCAATCTGTTCAAGAACGGGGTCCAGATCCGCAGGCAACTGGGTCTTGAGGATATCTGTCAGCATCGGCGGAGCCGCCCCTGGGGCCAGGGCCGGGTAGCGCCCGGGCCAGCCATTCGTGACCAGGTTTTTGTGCAGGTGCCGCAGCAGGTCGGTACGACTGACAATACCCACCAGGTGACCCTGCTCCAGAACCGGGAGGCGACCGATATCGTAAGTCACCATTAAATCCTCGATAGCGTTAACGGAGGTTTCGGGAGTAATGGTTTTCAAATTGGTGGCCATGTATCCTTTCACTGGAGCATGGGTGAGGCCATGGTGGAGGGCCCGGTCTAGATCCCGTCGCGAGATCATACCCACCAGTTGACCAGCGACGTCCACCACGGAGAGTCCAGAGTGGCCATAACGCAATAGGATACGTTGGGCTTCGGCCATGGTGGTGTCTGGTCGAATGGTGCGCACCGGGGAAGACATCATCTGGCGGGCGGTGGGGGCCTGGGGAACCTGCGATCGCAACTGGGCTATTACCTCCGCCACCACCTGGGCTGAATCGACCGTGGTTAAGGTGACGGAGGCGGCGGTGGCGTGCCCCCCTCCCCCCAGGGGTGTAAAAATCTCCCCCCAATCAACCCCCTGACCTTGGGGAGTTTTACGGCTAATCTGCCCCTGGGCGCGACCAATCAATAGCAATTTACGATTCCGGCTATCCCCGGCGATCGCGGCATCCTTCCCCCCATAATCGGCCCCCAATAGCAAACTATCCACATCCGCCAGGGAAATCAGGCGCTCCGCCAGACCTGACAAACCTGGCACATAATGGTCAATGGTCAATAGGACGGAGCCGAGACTATAGCCCTCAACCATTTCTATAGTGAGGGTATCCATGGCGATGGCGAACAGGTCTTGAAGTTGGGGAGACAGCCCCGGTTCTACAAACTCTGCAACTACCGGTAAACTGGCCCCCTTCTCCATCAACCAGGCCAGGGCCTGGGCATCACGGACAGTGGTTCGCTCGAACAACAGGGATCCCGTATCCACATGGATGCCCAGGGCCATCACCGTGGCCTCTGCAACGGTGGGATTGATACCCGACCGTTGCAACTCCTCTACGATCAAAGTGGTACAGGCGCCCACCGGGGCTACGGTGACCTGGGGGACTGGTCCCGGTCGATCCAGTTCTCCCCTCTCCTGGACTGCGTCGACCGGACCGGGGGCGTGGTGGTCGTAGATGACTATGGGTATGGGACCCCGAGCAGCCTGGGCAATCCACTCCGCCACGGGGCCAAAGCGTTCTGGCTGTTGGGCATCTACCAGGGTGAGGGCAGTAATTTGGTCGCCGGCAACGGCGCGGCGATCAATCAAGGGATACTCATCCCGGTGTAGGGCGACAAACCGCTGCACCGTCGGATGGCAACCACCGGTCAGCAAAATACGCGCACCCGGATGCAGTCGAGCTAAGCCAACGGCGGCCCCCAGGGTATCAAAATCAGCGGTGGTATGGCACAGAATTAAATGCATAGCTAGACGCTAGCACGACCTCGCAGAAAAGGGCCCCGCATCTGACTGGATGACTTCCCCAAGGGGCTCCCTTTCTGATAGCTTACTAAAGGGGTTATCAGACCGACTCACCTGCCTAGGGGGGTGTCTAACATCCAGCAAAAGCCTTAACTAAAATCGCGAGACCTGAGGTCATCCTGAATACTCGAGGGATACTGAGGGGGTCACGATAACTTGGCTTCTACGGACATTCGTTGCCCTCCTTAAGGATAGCGCCGCTTACCAGCACATAAGATGTCATCTGGGGCCTTATCCGGTTAGTTTGACGACCGGTCTGTTATTCCACCGCTGTGTTTAAGAGAGAAGTCCATGGTCATTTTGTTTCAGCTTGCCTTGTTTGCCCTGGTGCTCATGTCTTTTGTACTGGTGGTCCACGTCCCTGTGGCCTATGCTTCCCCGCAAAATTGGGATCAATCCAAAAGACTCATCCTGTTTGGGTCGATTATTTGGGGGGTGTTGGTGGTAGTGGTGGGCAGTCTTAATTACTTTGTGGTCTAGCAACAGAGGCCATGGCCGTATTTGAAGGCAACTTTGCCAGCTCAGCCTCCAGTCGGTTTGCAATTGTCCTCGGTCGCTTCAATGACCTGATTACCGGCAAACTTTTGGAAGGCTGTCAAGATTGTTTGAAACGCCACGGGGTTGACACCAATCCCGATGGCAATCAGGTGGACTATGCCTGGGTACCCGGTAGTTTTGAAATTCCCCTGGTAGCTCGCCAGCTCGCCCTGACCGGGCGCTACCACGCCATTATTTGCCTTGGCGCTGTAATTCGTGGTCAAACCCCTCACTTTGACTACGTGGCAGCGGAAGTGGCTAAGGGAGTGGCCGCCGCCGGCTTTCAGACCGGTGTACCGATTGTCTTTGGGGTCCTGACTACGGATACCCTGCAGCAAGCCCTGGAGCGGGCTGGTATTAAGGCCAACCATGGCTGGGATTACGCCATGAGCGCCCTGGAGATGGCTAGCTTAATGAGCCAGATTCATAATATTCATGACAATCTGCCGAATCATGACCCGGTCCAGCCGGGGCGTGTCCTAACGGGCCAGTCGACCGCTCCATTTACTCCAGAGGTAGATCTCTAGACCGACTAATTCCCTAATACTAGCTGGCCTAAACTAGGCGACCCTTCAAAAGTGGGGTCAGGACTCAGCAGCCAAGGTCAGTCGGTAGCTTTAGCCATGGTCTACTAGTCTTGCCGCTCCATAACTGTAGCCAGAAAAGCTAGGACACGCTGTCAGCCCTACAGGGGTTTTAACCACGAGGAAAATATCCATCCACCATCCGCTAGCTCAGTCCAGTTGCCCGACACCTTACCCGTGGTGGTAACGACGGTGCCATTGGGGATGCTGCGCAGCAAATTAAACTCCGGGCCAGGTCCGTCAAATACTAAACCATCTTCACCATCCGTTGATACCCGCATTTGTTTTCCTTGTCCATCAGGGGTGGGGGGAACCACGGGTTTGGCGGTGGTGGTGGCATTAAAGAGGGCTTGCCAGGTAGCCGCATCCACCACTGCTGTGACCGGTAGGCCGTTCACCCGCTGAAACTCCCTCACCGCTGCCTGGGTAGTTTGATCATAGATACCGCTAATGGTAAACCCAGTGGGTAAGAAGCCCGCTTGCTGGAGCCGTCGTTGTAGCTCCATGACGTTAACGTCAGGGGTTGGAGTAGGGGTGGGGCGCTCCCCACTAGCCTTCAAGAAAGTCCGGTCTACCCAGTTACCATCGGTGAGTTGGACCCAGTTACCGCTAGCATTTCGGGTAATCGTGACGCGGGTACCATTTGCATACTGGCCAGTGCGACTAAAGTTAGTACCGGGACCGGTTCTAATATTGAGACCGTACCCACTGGGGGTAGTCACCACCATGCTGTCCTTAGCGACTAGTCTGGGACAACTACCCCCGGGGAGGGCCTGGGAACTCACCAGATTGGCCGCTGCCCAGGTGCCGTTGGTAAGCTGCAACCAGCCGTTTCGCCTTACTCCTGACCACTCCAGTGGACAGCCCCGACCCACCTTACGGTAGACGCTGAAGTTTTTCCCCGGCCCCCAACGCAGGTTGAGAGCATAGCCAGATGGGGTATTGACATAGAATACAGTTCCCCACCGGGGATTTGCAGATCGCCCCGGCCCAGCTATGGCGGTCACAAGTACAACTGCCGTCACACTAATGGTAGGTTTACTTAACCAGGCGGGGGCGGAGGAAAGACAAGGGTGAAATGCGATAAACAGCGTCATGACCGGGCCATAGGGCAGGATTTGTTGAACTCAGGCAAGACCCTAGGCGTTCTGGCTCAGCTTGCTCGACTGATCGATCAGGCCAGAATCCACCGCGGGCAATGGGACTGCGGCCACACCAGGTAAATAGTAGACCCTGGCATAAATCTACCTACTTCTCATGGCGCTTGGATTCTGACTCCTGGCTCCCCTTGAAGGGTGGTCGAACCTATGTCACGCAATGCTAGGGACTTTGACCTCAGCCTGGGTAGGGGATGAGGTAGATCACCTTAAATGATAATGGCGATATGCTGATTCTAGATCACCTGAATTTCGACCTGATCCCTTCTCGACGGTCTCTACCGATGTCCCGTATTGCCCTATTTGGCACCAGTGCTGATCCCCCCCACCGTGGCCACGCCGCCATTCTCACCTGGCTTGCCCAGCACTTTGACCAGGTGGCCGTATGGACCGCTGAGAATCCCTTTAAATCCTGCCAAACCCCTCTGGAAAAGCGCCTTGATATGTTGCGTTTAATGCTGGAAGAACTGCAACTACCTGCAAAGCGCGTCAATCTACGTCAAGACCTGAGTCATCGTTGGTCTATCATCAGCATCGAGCGAGCCCAGGCTTGTTGGCCAGGGGCTCAGTTGGTACTGGTGATTGGGTCCGATCTGGTTAATCAGTTGTTAACCTGGCACCGGGCAGGGGATATTTTGGCTGCGGTTGAGGTGTTGGTGGTCCCCCGCCCTGGCTACCCGATTCCAGCGGAGGGGTTGACTAATCTACGGCGCTATACCCAGGTGGAAATAGCCAATACTACTGAGACCGTTGACGCGGCCTCCTCGAGTTGTCGACAAATCGATGATAGTGATAACCTCACCCCGGCTGTGCGAGCTATATCAGCCAGCACCAACTTTACCAGCCTTCCTTCCTGGCAGCAGACTAGCGACTTTTGAGCGGGTAGGGATGCTCAGAAGACTGCAGGCTCAGGGCTAGAGTGTCGGGTGGACGGGCGGTAACATGCCAGACGCGGCTGCCAGAGAGATGATTATAGAGCGCTACCATACCAACCATAACCTTCAGCCAAAAATAGACCGGTGACAGCAGGCAGTAAAGCCAACCATGGCGGCGCGAGTAGTTACATTCCTGCGGCCGCAGCCTAATTGCCAGATTTACCTGTACTACGGTGCTGAGGCTTAAAAACACCATCATGGCCAAATTCAGGTTTTCAAAGGCTAGGTCCTGATCGGAACCACTCCAGTGAATGCTGAACATCATGGGGACGACTTGCCAGACTAAAGGATAGAAACATTGGCTGAAGATCAGCATCAGCATCCAGTAAGTTTTTTGAACTGGGTCTAAATGGGGAGATCGCCTCATCCGGTCCATATACAGCCAGGCTACCTCCAGCCAACCCTGACTCCATCGCTGGCGCTGCAGCCACAGACCCTTTAGGGTGGTGGGGGCCAGCTCCGTGGTGATAATTGTCGGATCATGCACCAGACGATAGCCCCGCAGCAGCCCCCGCACCGTAGCATCGATATCCTCCGTTAGGCGATTAGCATAGAAGCGGAGGGAACGCAGGGCGCTAGTCCGCCAGTAGCCATTAGACCCGCCAAAGATGGCGGTATCCGCCAGGAGAGAGCGACCGTAGTGGCTGACTCCATAGGTACACTCAAACTCCACAGAGATCAACTGGGTTAGGGCATTGTCCCTGGCATTACGGATAATATTGCGCCCCTGCACGCCGTCGTAATCTCCCTGGGCCAGCCAGCGCCAGGCCAGGTTAAAACAGTCAGGGGGAGGATGATGGTCGGCATCAAAAATACAGGTCATCTCCCCCCTAACCTGGCGCAGGGCAGCATTCAGGTTTTCAGCCTTAGATCGACTGTGGGATACAGGTAAGAGGACAAGAGCTGGATAGTGATCGGCCAGTTGACGTAACCGCCCTTCCACCGGTAAGGATACGGGGGTGTTATAAGCTAGGATTAATTCCCAGCCAGAAACTGGGGGCTTCACCTGGGTAAGCCAGTGAATTATGGTTTCCTCAATGATGTTCTGTTCATTGGGTAGATAAGCTACCACCACTACGGATACAAAGGGTAAGGGCAGGGGCAGACAGGTGGGTGGCTTCAGTCGATAGTGTCCTGTCCTTAGCCAACGCTGGAGTAGGCCCCTAGGTCAATGTCTGAGATAGTAATGGTATAAAACCAACGCCGTTTCTGCGTTGATCATGGTTAGGCCAATTATCGATATCAGGAACAATGTCCCCTGAATCAGGGCCAGGCTATGGCCCTGATTCAGCCAAAAAACGTAGACTGCAGCAGGTAACCAGAGGAACCAGAGACTTAACCAAAATAACCGTCTGGCTATGGCCAGAACAGGCTCAGCAAAGAGGGCTAAGCGCAGCTTCATAGGCAGGGACTCACTTCTTAAATCTATATTAAGGCTTGGAGGAAAGGTCTGGAGTTAAGTTCCGCCTTATACCCTGATTTCGCCTCCCGACAGGAGATCCTGAAACCGTCTCTCGGGGGTCAACATACCTGGTTTGTAAATGCTCTGCAAGGGAGCAGAGGCGAGCCAGAACGCCTATCCAGTCTTAGCTTTTTCATGCCTGATAATACGGGACAATCTTGTCAGTTACGAGACATGGAATTCAGGGATCCACCCTGTCCCAAGCAGACTGGCGTATAAATCAGTTGCATCGCCTCCATTCCTGGATGGCCTCCATGGCAGTGATTTATCGTCGTCCCTATCCCACCCCTCACTTAGGCAAGAATGCCCGTTTCAGCGCCCTCGATTGCTAGCCTATTGACATCCTTAATTTTCTGGGATTTTTACCTATGATTTTTTCCCTATTTATCAAAATTCGCCGTCCCCGTCTGTGGTGGGGAGGCACAGTTGCGTTTTTGGGGTTGCTGTGCATTGCCCTAGCTGTCTACTGGGGGCGTAGCCGCTTCCAATCCTACGATTTGGAACAATTCACCACCCTGGTTAGGGTGGAGCCCTTAACGGTGCGAATGAGCGCCAGCGGCCGAGTAAAACCCACCCAAACTGTTAATCTGAGTCCTGAGAATGCTGGCATTGTAGAAGATCTCTACGTGGAGCAAGGAGATCGGGTCAGCCAGGGCCAACTCATTGCTCGCATGCGTAGCCAGGATATTACGGCACAAATCGCCCAAAACCGGGCCGCCGTAGCAGAAGCAGAGGCAAATCTGCAGCTCACCCGGCAAGGCCCTCGCCCGGAGGAAATCGCTCAGGCGACGGCGACGGTGGAGGCCGCCCAGGCCCAAGTGGTAGACGCCCAGTCTCGACTGGAGTTGGCCAGGGGTGAACTGGACCGCAATCAGGTGTTATTTGATCGGGGGGCGATCTCCCGCACCACCCTGGACAATGTTGAACGGGAACAACGCGGTGCCACGGCTACCTTAGAACAAGCCATGGCCCGGAAGAGGGAGGTCCAAAGCCGTTTGCAGGATTTGCAAAATCTACCCGAACCAGCGGCGGTAGCCCAGGCCCAAGCTCGCGTTGATCAAGCCCAGGCCCAGTTGCAGGCTAGCCAGGTACGCTTGGTCGAAAACCAGATACGGGCCCCCTTCGCCGGTGTTGTCACCCAGAAGTTTGCCACCGCCGGAGCCTTTGTCACCCCCACTACCTCAGCTTCGGAGCTATCCTCAGCTACGTCGACCGCGATTGTGGCCCTGGCCCAGGATCTGGAGGTGCTGGCGGAGGTACCGGAGGCCAATATCAATCTGGTGACGTTGGGTCAATCCGTGGAGGTGGTGGCGGACGCTTTCCCGGAAGAAACCTTTCTGGGGCGGGTGACCTTGATTGCCCCGGAGGCGATCGAGCGACAAAATGTGACTCTATTCCAAGTGCGTATTGTCCTGGACTCAGGTAAGGCGCGGCTCCGGTCCAACATGACCGTAACCGTTGCCTTCATTGGTAATAAGCTGGCGGAGGCTCTGGTGGTGCCCACGGTGGCGGTGGTCACCCAGGGTGGGCAAACCGGGGTGTTAGTACCAGAACGATCTGGCAACCTGGCCTTCCAGCCGGTCACCCTGGGCCCCCAAGTAGGCGAGAAAATTCAGATCCTGAGTGGCCTGCAGCCGGGCGATCGGGTATTTGTCGACCTGCCCCCAGGTAAATCACTAGATCGATTGACAGTGCGCCAAGACCGTTAAGTTGAAGAGTGTTCAGGAAACCCTATCAGACTAGGCTGAAACCATAGTTCCTCGTTGCCAGAACCAGAATTTATACAAAAATCTGATCACTCTATGCAATTGAGCCATGCTCTATGGTTTAGCGTATGCGCTGTAGACTGGCTATCACTCCTAGGGCAAAACCAGTCAGGATTAAAATCCAGAATACTATTCCAGGGACAAACGTAAGGATGACCAAGCCACGTAAAATCCACAGCACCAGGATAGTACCCCACAGGGCTAGGGCCAGTTTAGCAATCGGTTGGAGGGGATAGCGTTGACCAGGCATAGCGGTTGAATCAATGTTGACTTTATGATCTAGGGATTGAGCTTCTTTGTAAAGCCAGGGGGGAACGGGTGCTAGGCTAGGCGGCAGCCTGTAAAGACATAGTGATGATTCTAGCAATGTCAATTGAGAATAAGGCGATTTCGGGTACAAAGACAAAGAATCGAAATAGGAGCATTAAGGCTATGGTATTGAGTCTCGATTTGGATCTCGTGCCGTCTACAGTCCTTCCCAGTCCCGTTGATCACTTTTCTCCGGCCCAGCAAGTGGCTTTACTCGAGGGTGATGTTTTGGTAATCCCCGAAGTTCACCAGCGAAAGGGGGCTGCGGTGGTAGCCCACATTTACGTCCCGCTATCTCGTCCGCAAATTTGGCCCCAGGTTACTAGTTATCATCGTTGGACTCAATTTTTCCCTAATATTATTCACAGTGAAGTCCTAGAGACGGTGAAGACTAATTCTCAACGCTACCGACGTCTTTACCAGGTTGGGCGGAAGGGATTTCTGGCCCTGACTGCCCAAGTGGAGATTCATTTGAGGGTGTTTGAGACTACCTGTGATCGCATTCAATTCTGTCTAGAGCGGGGCACTTTTTCGCATTTTAATGCTAATTTGCGCTTGCAGGATTTGCATCAAGGTACCTTACTCAGCTATTCCGTCCAAGCCGCTCCTACTATCCCCGTTCCCAGCTTTTTGGTAGAACAGGCGATGAAAGCCGATCTGCCCAGTAATATGCGACAAATGCGTCGGATTCTTTGTAAAGAGACTTAAGCTAACTTAGCAGTCAACAATTTCAATCCCCTTAGCGGTTGTTTTGTCTAGGTAATAGGGCAACTCGCCGTTCTAATTCCGCCTTTGCTGCTCTGATTCTCCTCCACCCTACTATCCATAGCTAAGCCCCTAGGCTTCACTATTCAGAATGGTGCTGGTGAAAAAAGCCGACCTTAGCCTGATCCTCCTCCTGGTGTTGCTTCAGTTCCCGTACTACCTCCTGGCCTGCTCCGATCGCCGCCCCGAAGACGGCCCCCGCCAGAGCCAGTTTCGTGGATAAATGTCGGTGGGAGAAACTGAGGTAACGTTGCCCAATGATTTCTGCCAAGGCTAGGGCGATCGCTATGCCAATTAATGCGGTAATCAATGCGGAAAAGCTAATTTGCTTGGAATTCATTAAGGCTCAGCCTCCTTGACCCTTAGCCTGGATTTTATCTTGAGCCTAGCACAGGAGCCTCCGCTTAGGTGGAAAACCTATCCTTCGTCCCTCACTGTTGGATTTTGGAACCGGATTGCACTATTTTAACTCAGGAAAGAGGACGAGTTTTAGTCCAGTTCGATAAAAAAGGCTATAGCAGTATGCAGGTGGGGCAATCATTGTACTAACAATGGGACCAGCGAAGAAAGTACCCGTCACCGTTGTACTGGATTAGCTCAGATACCGCTATAACCCTTTTTATCAATTCTATCTGGGAGGAAACCTAGATCCCGCATCAGCACGTCTTGTGAAAACGCCCTCCAAAGATTCCTACCTAACCAAGTTATTTGAACCCGGAAAGAAACATTGCCCTAAACACACTTCGACAGGACAAGAAACAAATAACTTTACCAGCATTGCTTAAAATTAATTCTTCTTTAAGAATTCACCCTTTGACCTAAAGTGAGTGGAAGATAAGCATTGATTTTTTATTATCAAAGCCGAGGTGCCTAAACATGACATCAGAATTTACGTCAGAAACAGAAGCTAAACAATCTATTGGTTGGTTAATTGTTCTGAGTATTGCTTTAATTATAATGGGCATCTTGGCAATTTTTGCTCCTGTCGTCGCTTCGGCTTTTTTTACCTCCACCATGGGTTGGATAGCTTTAATTAGCGGCATTATGATGGTAGTACAGTCCTTTCGCTCAAAACCAGTCAAAGGGTTTTGGCTCAATCTCATTATTGGTATTGCCTACGCCATTACGGGACTATACATACTGACCAACGTCGGTAAGGCGATGCTAGTCTTGACCTTTGCCTTTGGTATTCTGTTTATTGTCGAAGGCATTTTCACCATTATTATGGGCTTTACCAATCGCTCTGGTCGGAGCATGTCATGGTTAGTTGTGCTAAATGGTATCATCACCTTAATTTTGGGGATTTTAGTCTTAAACTCCTGGCCCCTGAGCGCACTCTGGTTAATTGGTCTTTATGTCGGGATTAGCCTACTGCTCAGTGGAATATCCTTGCTAGCGGCTGCGCTGGCGGTAAAAAAAGAACTACCAGCCTAACCATCTAATTTCTGAGAACTAAATTTCTAAAGGCTGGAGACCCTGGCATAAATTTACCTGA
>JBEIUS010000212.1:0-4428 GCA_040374235.1 Leptolyngbya sp.
AGTGCAGCTAACCAATCTTTGAGCGGACTACCGACCAAAGCAGGATTAGTAGTTGCTGCTGCACTGAGCTTAGCAGCCAGGCTTTGCAAAGAAGGAGAACCATCAGCGTTTAAAAAGGCCAGCTCATCCTCTGCGCTCTTCAAGTTATAGGCCAACATCCCCAAGCTACAGGCGGCAGAATGGAGGGTGGCCTGATCGGCGGGACTCAAGTTGTCGTAGCTGACACCTTGATCAAGATAGTCATCAAAAATCCGCCGCAGGGGAGAGAAATCCCCCCACATGGCCATGTAGGGAAAGGGGTGAACTACCGCATTAGCTCCCTGGGTGTCTTGAACAGACTTAAAGGAGGGCGCACCACCGTCAGGGTCACCGGCAAAGTAGGCCAAATTTCTGAGGGCGTTACCCAGGTTACTGCTAGACAAACCAGTGAAGGCTGACGGGTTGAAGAACTCAAACTCCCAACCGTTGGTGCCCTTGCCGTTAAGAAAGTCGGTTTTGATCGCGGTCGTTGAACCCAGCCAGGTACCAAAAGTGCGACTATCCACAATGGTCTGCCGGGTGCCGGGGTGGGCGGTCAGGGCCACACAAGCGGCGGGAAATTGACCACTATTCGAATGATCATAGTGATACACCACCATGCCCTGCACCGCCGCCAGGTTATCTCGCAGAGCCTTGCGTTGCAGGTATTCGTGATCACCGCCAATTACAGTATTTGTAGGAGCCAGGGTGGTCTTACGAGCATTAGCCGGATAAAGGGGATCGCTATTCGCTAAGGTTGTCTTCGTTCTTGGATCGTAGTTCCAGCCATTGGCATTACCCAACTCCAACCGCTGCCCCACGATCAGCCGCAGGCCCTTCTGGATAGCCTGGCGCTCCCAGTAGCCATCCAACCCGGTCAGGGGGTTAGTTAACCCGTCTAGATTGCTCGTGCTGGTCGTCACAATCGGGTCGCCGATGGTGACGTTAGCAGGCTGATTGGTAATGTCGTAGTCCTCAGTTCTACTGTCATATCTGGACTTAGGCCCCCAACGGTCATCGGCACGATAAAAGTCATCGACAAAGGGGCGACTGACCGGGTCATTAAGCATGCGGCAGTCACCGTTTTGACAAAAGGTATGGGCAGTGCCATTCCAGTCTGGATTGCGTTGAAATGACCCTGGGTTAATATTCTCCGTCACATCCTCGGTAAATAGTTTAAGGGGGTTAACCGCCAGGTCATAGGGCCCGGAAGCGCCCTGGGGATTTACGGAGTCATTGGCGGCGGTCAAAATCCGATTCAGGATGGGAATTTGCCTTAATCCATTAAAGACGTGGACTGTAGGTCCATCGCCGGAGGTGTATTCATTGGTTTTGATGAATCCCTTGATAAACTGCCCCTGGAAATTAGTGTCAGTCTCAACACCAGCGGTAATTTCTGAGGTGTCGTTGTCGTAGACACAGGAGTTGGGCGAACTCACCATGTGTAGGTAGGTGCGCCTGTTAGCTTGGCGCTGATCAACGATAAAATTACCGTCGCTATGCATGGCACCGTTCCAGTGGAAGTTGGTACCAGCATAGATATCCAGATCATAGCGAAACCAGGCTCCCCACTTGTTACCCCGAGCCGCCTGACGAGACTGCTGAAACTCCAGGGTTTCAAAGGTTTGGTTAACGTCACTGTCGTTGCCCACAAAGGCGGTGATCTGGAAGTTCTTTTGCAGTTGAGAACTATTACCCTGGGTCACCACCTGCCAGCCCCCTTCGGATAAAGAACCCTGGCAACTTGGGCTTGCTTGGGCCGTGGCTAAGGGGCCGGTGCGGGTAATCAGGGAGTTGGCTTTATCTTTACTGGCGGCATCCTTAAGACTGCGATTGGCATTTACATATAGACGGGGTAAGGCAATAGAAGTGCCAGGAGGGGTTCTTTCGGCGAGTTTAACTTCGTCATCCACAAGAATGGAATAGACAATGGTTTTAACCTTGGAGTCAGGTTGGCTTTTGTCCTCCGAGTCAAATTTCCAGGCATTGTCAAGCACGCCGTCGCCGTTGATATCAACCCGCGTTTCATCCGGTAAGGTGTAGGGGTCAGGATTGGCCGCATCAATTTGGCTGTAACGGCCGGTATAACCGACAAAGTTACCAGTTCCTAGCTTGGTCGACATCAGGTCATAGAGAATGTCACTGGAGGGTAAGCCAGCGGGCAGGCGGTTATCCTTGCGGAAGAGAAACTCTATCTTGGCCTTGGCCCGGTCGATCGCCGGGGTGGCGGCATTGACAATCACCTGTTGCTCTCGCTGGCCGATCGCCTGCTCACTTCTAATAAAGGTGCGGTAGGTCAGGGCGGTCACCGTTAGGGCCACCATAACGGTCAGCAGCACCGTGGTGGGCAGCACAAAACCCTTCTGGGCCAGACGGCGGGGGCGATTGAGCAAAAACGCCAGGCGCAGAATGTCACTGGCAAACTGCTTCAGGGCGACTTGGGGAAGTTGCCAGATTTTTTTAATGAAACGACCCATAGCCATTTATATAGATAACCCACTACACAACCAAAGCCAGACCCAGATCAGGCTACCTGAACGGCCCTGCAACTATCCCTCAGCGGTTGCATCATATCCGACTGGGATAATTTGACCTCCGTAGCTTTGCCTAACCTGCCCTCCCTGGGTAAACCGCTGCGTTAACCTGGCCTGTGCTCCGGTGACTAAGGATAGATCCTCGTCACGTAAAAAAGACTTTACAAAGAAAGCCGTAGTTTTATCAATAACATACCCCGCTATTCTAGCGAAGCGATCATGTCTTCGTCAGTTCATCATTCTAAAACCAGAAGTAGCCTGCCTGGCCCCGGGCCGCCAGGGGTCTGGCTGTGGTCTAATACCTTAAGTAAGGCCATCAGGGACCTGCTTTGCCATGCCCGCTCCCCCACCCCCAGTCGTTAACATCTATCAACCTGAGAGCGAAATCCGCCATCCCCTACGGCTACTCTGCCAGATGGGGCAAGACCTGCTGGCCAGTCGGGAACTGGCCTGGCGGTTGATGGTGCGCGACATCAGCGCCCAATACCGCCAATCCCTGCTGGGGCTACTATGGGCCTTCATTCCCCCAATTATTACGGCCCTCGGGTTAGTGGTGGCCAAAAACAGCGGTGTGGTCAATATCGGGGCCACCGACCTGCCCTACCCGGTCTATGTAGTGTTTAGCATGGCCCTCTGGCAAACCTTTGTCGAGGCTCTGAATGGCCCCCTGGCGGCAGTCACCCAGGCTAAACCGATGCTGGCCAAGGTCAACTTTCCCCGGGAGGCTCTGATTTTGGCCAAACTGGGGGAGTTGGGCGTTAACTTTGCCATCAAGCTGGTGTTGATTCTGGGGCTATTTCTATGGTTTCGGGTGGCGGTCACCTGGGCGGTGGTGCTGGCCCCCGTGGCCCTGATTCATCTGGTCCTGTTCGGTACGGCGATTGGTCTCTTTCTCGCGCCCCTGGGGATGCTCTACGGCGATGTTTCCCGGGGCCTCACCCTGGCGGTGGCCCCCTGGCTGCTGCTCACCCCGGTGATCTACCCCGTGCCCACCCAGGGGTGGTTTGGCGCGGTGGTTAACCTCAACCCCGTCACCCCCCTACTGGTCACCACCCGGGAGTTGGCCACCCACGGCGTGGTCTCTAACCCCACCGGCTTTTGGATCGCTAGTGGCCTCACCCTGGGGGCCCTGGGTCTGGCCTGGCTGCTTTATCGCCTGGCCATGCCCTTTTTAATCGAACGGATCAGCGCCTAGCCCCCAATGGTGATGGCGACCCCTGGCCAGCATGGTTTTGTTCCTCCTAGTTTTCCCCCATCGCCCATGGCAACCCGGTCAGGTCAATCCCCTACCCCCGATGCTGAGCCCCTGGTTAAGGTGACGGGGGTCAGTAAGAAATTTTGTCGGGATCTAAAGAAATCCCTCTGGTACGGGGTGCAAGACATTGGCGCCGAGCTGGTGGGGCGGCAGTATCAGCACTCTCTGCGACCCGATGAATTTTGGGCAGTAGAGGATGTTTCCTTTGAACTGCGCCGGGGCCAATGTCTGGGGCTGATTGGCCACAACGGTGCCGGTAAGACCACCCTGCTGAAGCTGTTAAATGGTCTGATCAAACCTGACCGCGGTCGGATTGAAATGCGGGGCCGGGTGGGGGCCCTGATTGCCCTGGGCACGGGGTTTAACCCGGTGCTGACGGGGCGGGAAAATATCTACGTGAATGCCTCCATCCTGGGCATCAGTAAACGGGAAATTGACGCCAGGATGGAGGAAATCATTGACTTCGCTGAGATTGAGGACTTTATTGATGCGCCGGTGCAGAGCTATTCCTCAGGGATGACGGTGCGGTTAGGGTTTGCCGTGGCTTCACGGTTAAACCCGGATATTTTGATTATTGATGAGGTGTTGGCGGTGGGGGACATCGCCTTCAAAATTAAGTGC
>JBEIUS010000219.1:0-4205 GCA_040374235.1 Leptolyngbya sp.
GACCATACCTACATTCTTGATGCAGCTGAAGAAGCGGGTATCGATCTGCCCTACTCCTGCCGGGCTGGGGCCTGCTCCACCTGTGCTGGCAAAATAACCGCTGGTACGGTTAATCAGGGTGACCAGTCCTTCTTAGATGAAGACCAAATCAAGGCTGGCTTTGTGCTGACCTGTGTCGCCTACCCTACCTCCGACTGTACTATCATTACCCATGCGGAAGAGGAACTCTATTAGGGTAATAGCCTAGGCAGCACATTATCTCTACTTTTATCGAACTGGGATAAGATCTGCATCGTTCCGTGATCTGCAAGAATGCAATTAGGTTCGAAAATCTAACAGTGGTAGAAGAGGCTTATAGCCGTAGCCACCTGCAAGAAAGTGTAGGCAAGCTGTAACGCCTACCCATCATTAGTTTAGTTTTGACCGATAAACCATGTCCTAGGCGTTCTGGTCGAAGCTACAGATTCAAAACATATTTGAGGAGAGAATAGCACCATGGCAACCTACAAGGTGACCCTGATCAACGAGAAGGAAGAGCTGAATAAAACTATTGAAGTGGATGACCATACCTACATTCTTGATGCAGCTGAAGAAGCGGGTATCGATCTGCCCTACTCCTGCCGGGCTGGGGCCTGCTCCACCTGTGCTGGCAAAATAACCGCTGGTACGGTTGATCAGGGCGATCAATCCTTCTTGGATGATGATCAAATCGAAGCCGGCTTTGTGCTGACCTGTGTTGCCTATCCCACTTCCGACTGTACCATCGTTACTCACGCAGAACAGGAACTCTACTAATCCATTCTTAGTCTACTTAATATCGTTGGCTGCAATGCCCTGGATTTTTTCAGGGCATTGCCTTTTAGGTTAGATTTAGCTTTAACCAAGGTCCTAAGGATAGGGCTGATTGGTCAATTGCATGACTCGTAACTGACAGGCTGTAACCGTTCACACTCCCCCCACTTCTCAACGAGACATCTAGGGGCTTCGGTCACTTTGCCAGGGGGGGAGTGAATTATTACGACAGGCTTCGTGTTACGAGTCATGAAAAACATAACACTGTGTGCTTTCCGGTTCGTTTGTCTTCCCTACCCTGGGGACAGTTTAAGGGCAGGAAAAGATAACCTATTTAGCCGCTGCCACACACTGATTCACCAGGGCCTGTACCTGGCTAACATCCTGCCAACCTAAGATTTCCGTTACCTTCTTTTCTAGCGCCTTGTAGGAGCGGAAGAACTCGGCAATCTCATCCAGCCGGTGGGGGGCCACATCATCTAGCGATCGCACTCTGGCGTAGCGGGGGTCAGCGGCGGGGACGCAGAGAATCTTCTCATCGCGATCGCCCCCATCAATCATTTCTAGCATGCCAATCGGGCGGGACAGCACCACACAGCCTGGGAAGGTGGGTTGATCGATCATCACCATGCCATCCAGAGGGTCACCATCATCCGCTAGGGTATTGGGCACAAAGCCGTAATCACAGGGGTAGTGGACGGAGGAAAATAGCACCCGGTCAAGGATCAGGGCATTTAAACCCTTGTCGAATTCGTACTTGTTTTGACTGCCGGCAGGAATTTCAATCAATACGTTAATCAGGCCCGGTTCGGGCTGGGCTGGAATGCGAGCTAGGTCTACCATACTCCTCCAAGGGTAAATTAGGACGGGCGGTCAGACCTCCTAGTTGCGGTCCGCTGGGTTCTGACCAACTATCTATTCTACGGGCTGATGGCGGCCTTTCCACCCCTAGCCGCTTCCAGGGACTGCTAGCCCCAGGCTAGGATAGGGCCACCCCCTGGAGATCCCTGCCATGACTCTGTTAACCGGGGCGCTTACCCCAGAGCCCACTGCCGACGGTTCCTTCACCCTATTCTCAGAAGACTTTGGCGAATGGTTTCACAGCCGCGAGGGGGCCTACACCGAAGCCTACACCACCTATGTCCAGGCCACCGACCTGGCCCAGCTAGCCTGCTCGGGCCAGGTCACTCTGCTGGATGTTTGTTATGGTTTGGGCTACAACAGCGCCGCCGCCCTCACCACCCTGCAGCAGGTAAACCCAGGGGCGACCTGTCACCTGGTGGGGCTGGAGCTGGATCCGCGGGTACCCCAACAGGCCATTGCCCAGGGCCTGCTCAGCCCTTGGCCAGCCCCGGTGCAGCGGATGTTGGCGCAGCTGGCCACGGGTGGGGTCTACCAGCAGCCCCCCCTCACCGTCCGGCTCTGCCTGGGGGATGCCCGTCAAACCATTCAAACCCTGGTCAAACAGGGGTTTCAGGCGGATGTGATCTTCCTTGATCCGTTCTCGCCGCCCCACTGCCCAGAGCTTTGGACAGTGGAATTCATCCAGCAGGTAGCCCACTGTTTGGCACCCCAGGGACGGCTGGCCACCTACTCCTGCGCGGCGGCGGTGCGCACTGCCCTGGGTCTGGCGGGTTTGGCCCTGGGTCCCACCCTGGCCAGTGGCCGCCGTTGGCCGGGCACCCTGGCCCAGTGGCAACCCCAGGGGCTGGCTCCCCTTTCCCTTCAAGAGCAGGAACATCTGCTAACCCGCGCCGCCGTACCCTACCGTGACCCCAGCTTGGGGGACAGTGCCGATCGTATCCGCCAGCGCCGTCAGCAGGAGCAGGCCCGGTCATCCTTAACGCCAACTTCGATTTGGCGCAAGCGGTGGCTGGCCCCATATCCCCCCTGTATTTAAATTGCTACCCTGGGTACTTAAGTACTGTGTCCCCATTGTCGCGTTTAGATAGGTCCTCTCCGTGGTTTCCCCAGCTTCTCCCCCCGCCCGAGTCTTGGTGGTTGATGACCATACCCCCAGCCGCATGACCGCCGTTGCCCTGCTGGCTGCCGAGGGCTATGAGGTGAATCAGGCAGATGGGGGCCTGACGGCCCTCAGTCACATCCTCAGCCACCCCCCCGATTTGATCCTGTTGGATGTGATGATGCCGGGGCTGGATGGCTACGAGCTCTGTCGACAGTTGAAACAGAGTGAGCAAACCCGTCTGATTCCGGTGGTGTTTATGACCGCCCTTAGCGATCGGGAGGCCCGCTTGCGCAGCATTGAGGTGGGGGGGGACGACTTTCTCACTAAGCCCGTTGACCGTCTGGAGCTGTCCGCCCGGGTGAAGTCCCTGATTCACCAGAAGCGGCTCAACGAAGACCTCGACCACGCCGAGCAGGTGTTGTTTGCCATCGCCCGCACCGTGGAAAGCCGCGACCCCACCACCGGCGACCACTGCGAACGGCTGGCCAAATTGGTCCATGCCTTTGGCCTCTACCTGAAGCTACCCCACCATCGCCTTAAGGATTTGGTCTGGGCCGCCTATCTGCATGACATTGGTAAGGTGGGGATTCCCGATAGTATTCTAATGAAGGGCGGCCCCCTCACCGATGAGGAACGGTTAATTATGGAGCGCCATGTGTTGATCGGCGAAACCATCTGCCGCCCCCTGCGAATTATGCAGGGGGTGGTACCGATTATTCGCCACCACCACGAACGGTGGAATGGTTCGGGCTACCCCGATGGTCTGGTGGGGACTGCTATTCCCGACCTGGCGAAGATCTTTCAGCTGACCGATATTTTTGATGCCTTGGTTCACGCCCGTCCTTATAAACCCCAGCTATCCATTGACCAGGCCCTGACCATCATGTGGCAGGAGGTAGAATTAGGCTGGCGAGATCCCCTATTGATGGAGCAGTTTGAGGTCTTTGTTCATAGTGATGGGTTGCCGGTAGACCATCGGCTCCAGGCGGTGGCCCAGCCGGGGCTAGACTCTTGCCCTATCCGCACCTTTGAGTGGCCCCAGGGTGCCCGGCCATGAGGTGGAGCGGGGCGGCCATCACCCTAGCCTGGATAATTCACGAAGGGTAAATAGAGCATAAAAAAAAGAGCCTGAAACGCTTTAGAATCAGACTCTTCAACAAAATAAGTGCTTTTATTTTGCCATGGCAGTGTGTAAAACGGATCTGCCGTTTGATTTTCCCCAGCCCCGCCCGCTGACCGTGCAGTTTTCGGATTTAGAATTGAGTTCAGACGCCGGCCTGCTGTTAGTGCGCCAGGCAGATGAGCGATTGGGACTCACCGCGGCCCTAGCGTCTTGCATCGAGGAGTGGCGTGACCCGGCCAAAGTCACCCATAGCTTGGCGCAATTGGTTCAACAACGGGTGTACCAGATCAGCGGCGGCTATGAAGACGCCAACGATAGTAATCA
>JBEIUS010000007.1:0-41914 GCA_040374235.1 Leptolyngbya sp.
CCTGTAGCTACCACTAAAACGCCTCCTGGCTTTAAACCTTGATAATAGTTGCCTAAAACCTCAACGGGAGATTGAAGATGTTCTAATACATCCAGCATGACTATAGCGTCAAAACTTTCCGGAATTAGTTGTGTCTTCTCTATAGTAGTCCCTAAAATTTGAATTCCTCTGCTGCCCGCAATGTTGCGCGCATATTGAGATGGCTCTATACCGAACTTATCGTATTCATCTGACATAAAGGAAAGAAAATCACCGCTATAACACCCTATATCTAGGACTTTTTTTCCCTGGGTTTGCTGAGCGATTATAGTCCGGATTTCCTGCCAGTATTCTTTATCAACAGGCTCTGACCAGATCGGGTTGGGTATACTAGAGTATAGGTTTTCGAGAACAGTAGGAGAGGGGTAGGGGCTACGAAACCATAGGGAACAGTTCTCGCAACAGTAAAGGGAACCAGACTCTAGTTGTGTTTCTACCCCTGACTGCTGCCACTCCTGATGCAAGTAATTAGGATCGAAAGATAAAAAGGGCTTACAGTTATCGACGTTATTCTGGCAGGCAAGACATTTCATAATTTTAGCCAGATCAGAAAAAAGATACAAAAATTTCCATTAGGAAGCTAATTGGGCAGACAGTCAGATACCCTTTTTAACATTCAGGGCTCATAGTGAGAATGTAGCCAAAGGGCAGGTACTCAACCCGGCCACAGCCATAATCTTTGAGGTCTCCGATGTTGGCTCGCCGGGGGGAGAAGACTAGTCGGTAAAATCAGTTTTACTCAGAAAGTAAGCGATTAAATTTCGAAAATCTATTCCCATCATCGGAAAAGATAATGCCGTTAGGTATTTTATGGAATACTTTATAACCCTGCTCCTTAAGAAACAGAACACAGGGGTTATCAGCCAGCTCATCCACAAAGGATGTGAAGTCTTCAATTAAGATAATACGAGGACGATACCTACTCCAATCATTAGATTGTAAAACGACTAACTCCAACCCCTCCACATCAATCAGCAAGAGATCTATAGTTTGGTTATTTGGCAAGTTCTCCTCTAAGACCATTGATAGGGGCTTAGTTTTTACGGTTGTCTTAACCGTATCCTGGGCCAGAAGACTTTGCTGGAAATCTGAGCTAAAGCTATTGAATAGGGTATTATTCTTAGAGATATAGAAATCGAGGCTACCTACTTGATTGGCAATTCCTACTTCTAAGTTTATATCTTGGGGTCTTGCCCTATTGAATAAATCAATCACCCCTGGCATGGCATCTATATTAATACCACGCCAGCCATACCTATGGAGCAGGAAGGTGTTTGAGTGTTTTTCAGGATGAAAGGCGCCAACATCTATATAAAAACCTTGTTGAATATCATGGAAAATATGCATTAAAACCAAATCCTCTGCACCAATAGAAAATGATGGAGAGTAATGGCTATAGCCAAACAGAAGCTTCTTGATAGTTTGTTTTAACATATTAAAGTGAGTTCGATTTAGATATTACGTTAGGGTGCTTCTTAAGTGTCTCGAAACTAAGCAGCTTGCACCGTAGGCCCAATTCAGAATGGATAGTTCTAGGTACCAGCCATCGCTCTAAAACTTGCGGACTGCGACAACAGCTCCCCATAACTCCCCTGGGCCGCCACCTGGCCCTGATGCAACTCAATCACCTGGTCACAACGTTCCACCGTGGTCAGGCGGTGGGCAATCAGAATGATGGTAAGCTCCCCGCTTAGACCTTCAATCGCCGCCATCACCTCGCGCTCGGTGGCATTATCCAGAGCGCTAGTGGCCTCATCTAAAATAATCACCGAGGCTTGCTTGTAGAGGGCACGGGCAATGCCGATGCGCTGGCGCTGCCCCCCACTCAGGGAAATACCCCGCTCGCCAACAATGCTGTAGTAGCCATCCCGCCGACTTTCAATAAAGTCAGCAATTTGCGCCAGTTGGGCAGCTCGCCGCACCCGATCCAGATCGATCGCCTCCGGTGGAACCCCAAAGGCGATGTTTTCCGCCACGGTGGCATCGCTGAGGAAAATATGCTGGGGGACGTGGGCAATGGTGTGTTGCCAACTGCGCAGGCGCTCACCCTGCAGGGGTTCACCATCCACTAACACCTCCCCCCGATCGGGCTGTAACAGACCCAAGAGTAGGTCTGCTGTGGTACTTTTACCGCTGCCGGTGCTGCCCACAAAGGCGACGGTGGTTTTGGCCTTGATCTTAAAGGATAGGTCCTGCAGCACCCAGGGATGGCCATCCCCATAGCGAAACCAGACTCGTTCAAAACGCAGCTCAGACCGCAGGGGAACGGGGGAGGTGCCTGCCAGGGAAGGTACGGTGAGACGTTGCAATGCTCTAAGGACCTGCTGTAGTGAAACTTGAAAACCACGGATATTGGCAAGACTACCAAAGCAGTTTTGCAGAGCGGGCAACAGGCGGTTGGCTGCCAGGGCCAACACCCCCAGGAGAGGGAGAATCTGATTTAAATCCTGACCTTGATAGGCCAGGGTCACCGTTAACAGGGCAATGGAGACCATGGCCATGGTCTCCGTCAAAAACTTAGGCGATAGGGCGATGAAGGTGTTGCGAGCGCTTGCCAGGCGATAGAGTTTATCAACTTGACGATAGCGGGTTTCAAAAACAGCCTGACTTCCTTCTAAAATTACATCCCGAATACCACCAACTCCCTCTTGTAGATACTTCACTAGTTCCCGACTTTGGGAACTTTGAATGTAACTATTATTTACCAAGGCACGACGATTTAATCGCAGTAGCACCCCATAAAAGCTGCCCAGGACCAGAGCGGAACCTAGGGCAATTAGGGGATTTATACTAACTATAGAAATGGTCAGAGCCACGACAACCGCTATACTCACCACCAAGGAAAGGGTAGCTTCCACCACTCCCCTAAAACATTCAATATCTTTTGTGAGGGCTGCAATCAAATCATTGCTGCTATGGCGTAAATGAAACGAGTAGGGTTGGCGTAGGGTACGGCGGTAAACTTCGCAACTCACATCGGTGGTGATGGCGGCCGTACACCAAAATTGTGCCCGGATGGTTAGCAGACGTAGGGTATTGCACAAAATTACCGAGAGGCCAAAGGCTAAGGCCAGGTAAATTACCACCTGCCTAGCCTCCCTTACCCCTAGATGCTGCCAGAGGGGTTGCCATTTAGGGTTTTGCAGAAAGACATGGGCATCACTAAGGGAGGATAGGAAGGGCAGGGCAACCGCTAAACTGAGGATTTCACTGGCGGCAGTTACCAGCATCAACAGCAGCAGCCAGTGTAGTTGGCGTCGTCGGCCTGGTGGCAACAGGCGGTAGATCTGCCAGAGCTCTTGCCATAGATTTCCGGTCTGAGATTTTTCTGCCATAGGGAATCAGTTATAAAAATCAATAATAATTAAGGTTAACAGTGTAGGGTGGGCCATTTCGTCGGGACAACGGTCAAGAGTCGGGAACCTAATGAGATCTACTGAGTAACCCTCGTAAAGACCACTATGTCAGGAGTTGAGACAACCCCTGACAAAAAGGTTTAGTTCAGCCTAATGATCTCGAGAACCGTTATAGATGTTGTTATAGCCCTTACTGGAATAACTTTCCACCAGAGGCGGCAGGGAGGTAACCGTTCACATCCCCCCCCTCATTCGAACGAGGGATCATGGGTTGTAGCGGTTTAGCCGGGGGGGGGAGTGAATCATTACGCAGGGAGAGTTGTGACCCATTTGGGTAACTATCGTAGGATTTGCCAGCCTCCACCAGGGCGGTATCACTAGCCTCTCCCGGCAAACACTTCCGTACCACCTCTAGATACTGCTGGGCACAGTGTTCGGGGGTAAAGTTTTCTAGCAAAAACTGACGGCCCCGATCGCCCATCTGGTGGCCCAACTCCGGGTTCACCATTAGCCGGCGAATAAAGGTCGCCAGGCCCACCCCATCACCGTTGTCAAAGGCTTGGCCAAAACCACCCTGGGCCAACAGCGATCGCAGGTAGGAATGGGACTCACAAACCGCCGCCACCGGACGACCCGCCGCCAGACTGCCGTAAAGCTTGCTGGGGGCCACCAGGCCCTCTACCCCCTGCACCAGCGACACCAGACTGAGGTCGCAGGCGGTCAAGGAAAAGGGTAAAACCTCCTGATCTTGATAGGGCAAGAATAAACAACGGCTGAGGTTAGCCTCCTTAACCCGCTCCATCAACTCCTTACGCTTTGGCCCCGAGCCAATGAAAACAAACTGGACGGGTTCCTCCCGTAGCTCTAAAGCCGCCTCTAAAATCGTATCGATGTCATGGCAACGGCCCATGTTACCTGAATAGAGCACGGTAAACACCTGATCCAACCCGTAGCGCAGGGCAAACCAATTCTTAGCCTTAGGGCGGGGATAAATCCGATCCGGATCTGCCCAACTATGGATCACCGCAATCTTATCCGCCCCCTCCGGGTAACAGGCGGTGATCTGGGCCTTCATGGTGTCACTCAGCACCACAATCGCGCTGGCTCGCCACCATAGGCGTTGATTCAACCAACGCCATAGCTGTACCAACCGGTTTTGCTCTGAGGCCACCCCCAGGGCCACCGCCACATCAGGATAGATGTCGTAGACGATACACAGGTAGGGTAGACCAAACCAGTAATTCATCAGGTAGGCCACGATCGCCAGGTAGGGGGGCTCGGTGGTGACAATTAACAACTGCCCCGAAAACCCGGGTTTTAGCAGCTTCAGCAGCGATCGCAGACAAAACAGCACCCCCCCCAGGGCCCGACCCCGCATCCGTTGGGGCCAAAAGCGAGAGAGGCGGGTGCGCCGCACCATTACCCCATCCAGCAGTTCCCGTTTCGGTGCCAGAGGGCGATCGCTGGTATAGCCGGGTTGGCCCGTAAACACCTGGACATTGACACCCTGACGACTAAAATGCTGTACCAGGTCTTGAATCAACTGTCCTGTCGCCGCATAGTCAGGAGGAAAGAATTGAGTCAACAGGGAGACTTGCGGGGATCTATCCGCCCCAGAGGAAGATTTTGCCATAGGTAATTTACCCTTTATCAAGTAGTTAGCTCCTGCGATGGTGATAGTGACCCTGGCAGTGCATCGAAACCCTGTTGAAATCCATGGAGCCGGTGTAATGGAAAAACTGTATTTTGACCCGAGCCAACGGCTAAATCGGAGATAACAGCCGTTGGGAGGAATGATAGTCATCACCATAGGCCCGTTGCCGTTTGCTAATGCAGTTAACCACCAACCCCAGCAAGGGGGCCTGAGTAGTACCCTTCCAAAGGGTCATCAGGCGAGACAGTTCTGGCCGCGACAACTTACCGAGACGACTAATCAACACCACTCCATCCACATGGGTCGCAATCAGCTTGGCATCACTCATCCCCGCCAGGGGCGGGCCATCAATCAGGATCAGGTCATAGTTTTGGCGATAGGTATCGATCATTTGGTGCAGTTTTTGAGAGGACAACAGCCGCCCCGGCGCAGGGGGTTCAGTGCCAGCGGTGATCAGGTGCAGATTAGGATTCTCCGCCAGGGCATAGATGCCCTCCTCCGCAGACAGGTGGGACTGGCTAATCAGGTTACTCAAACCAATTTCGTTGGGCAGATCAAAGAACTCATGCTGACTGGGCTGGCGCAGATCCGCATCAATTAGTAACACTCGTCGCCCCATGGCGGCGGCGGCGATGGCCAGGTGGGCCACCACCGTTGACTTACCCTCAGCAGCCTTAGCGGAGGTGAACCCCACCACCTGCACCGGCTGATCGGAACTAAGTAGTCGCAGGTTAGCCTCTAGGGAGTAAAAGGCCTCCGTAAAACTAAAGGAGGCGTAGGTCGGTTGTAGGTCCTCGACCTGGGCTTCCTCCAAGCTAGTCAGCAAGCGGGGGGACATGGCCAGCAACCGCCCCTCCAGAATGGAGGACTCGGGCACCAGGGCTAGCTCTGGCAGTTGGGTAATGGCCAGGAGCTCATCGACATCGTGAATCGACTGGTCCTGCTTATCCCACAGAAAGGCCGCCACCCCCCCTAGCAACAGGCTGGCAAGGATATTGGCCACCACATCCCGGGGCAAATTATTCATCGGTACCACACTGGAGGGTCCAAAGTCAGACACCACCTTCCAGGGGGAAGCCTTACGGGCCATTTGCAGCCGCAGATCCTGCCGGTTGGAGAGTAACTGGTTGAGGTTATCCTCCGCCACCGCTAGTTCACGACCGTACTGGCCGTAGCGACGGGATAGATCCGCCAGCCATTCCGTCTCCTTTTGCAGATCCTCCGTCACCAGGGTCGTCATGTCGTACTGGGTTTCCACCGACAGTAAACGGTTATGGGTTGCCACCAGTTGCGTCAGTAGGTCCTGCACGACCCCCTGCTTAAAGCCCAGACTTTCCACATCTAGAGATTGACTAAGGGTGCGTTCCGCCTCAGCCTGGAGTAGGGGCAGAATCTGTTGGCGTCGATCCTGCAAGCTCTGAACCATCGGCGTATTGGGACTAAATCTAGCGGACTCCAGGGCAATTTGCTGCTCAATCTCCCGCAGTTGGGACAGCAGTTTTTGGTAATTGGGGGAATTGGTCAAGTCACTGATCTGCACCGCCGCATCGGGGGCAAAGCCCACCTGGTCCTGCAGACGTTTTTCTAGAGACATCAGGGAAATCAGCTCCAGTTCTAAGCTTTCCCGTTGAGCCCGCATGGCATTCATGCGCTCGGTTACACTGGTCTTAGCCTCGTCCACATCGACGACGTTGTACTTCTTCTGGAGTTGCCCCAGATCCTTCTCGAGCCGGTCCACCTCCCGCCACTTTTCCTGGGTCTGTTGGTCAATGAAGTTCAGGCCGCGCTTCAGATCCTCCTGGCGATCGACGACGCTGTAGTTAATATAGCCCTGGGCCACTTTCTCCAGTACAAAAGCCACCTGCTTAGGGTCTTCCCCCTTAAAGGTAATCCGCAGTACATCGGCGTCGCCATCGCGATCAATCAACAATCCCTCGTGCAACCCCCGGTAGGTCAAGTCAGGATACTGCTTTTGCACCTGCTTGAGGATCGGCTTCAGCACCTCAGGGCTACGCAGAACGCGAATCTGGCTCTCGTAGTTTAGTTGGGAGGCATCGCTACCCCGGGCCAGGTTAAGGATGAGGTCCTCGCCATCGCTCTTAACCACTGGTTCAATCAGCATATCCAAACTACCGCTATAAACCGGAGGTTGGCTCACAGTCCGGTAAAACAAACCGCCAAAGGTGATCAGGGTGACACCGGAAAATAGCAAAAACCGACGCCTCAGCAAGGCCATCAGTTGGCCCAGATTAAAGCTTTGACCAGCCGTGACGGGGGCGGACGACAGCAAGGGATGAGGTAAATACAGAGAACTCCCCACCGCCTGACCGTTTGACACTATTGTAGAGGGCACGGCCGGATCGGTCTGACTAGAAGAAGGAACCTGGGAAATTTGCATAGGAATTAATGTAAAACTACTGAATAGGGACGAGTCAAAAATCTATGACCCGCCCCGCACAAGCCAATCAGAGGATGAACTACAACACACCGACTAGCCGACTCAACCGCGTCACTTGTAGCTATCGCCACAAACCACGAGGGAGCCGTAGCTGGGATAAACCGAGATCTCAACGACCATCAAGGTTCATGCCCTGAAAAAAGACACCAATAATATTTACAGCCCTGACCTAGCGGAGGCGAGCCAAATACCCTACCCAGGCGACCTCGTAACTGAGAAGCTGAATCTTGCGTTACGACCTGCTGAGTTGACCAATCAACTCTGTCCTCGGCATTTTGGCTAAAGCAACATACCCCTGTAGCCCCTTAACTCAAAACACCGAGCAAAGCTCTGAACCTCAGTCCATAGCAAATAACATCACAACCCTGCCCTCGCCAGATGGACGACTACCATACCTACAGCCACCTCAGACCATCAGCTTTGGTTAACATGCACAACCCATCCGCTAGAAGTTTTCCAATGGATGAAATGAATGTTAGTAAAAACTCAGCTCCAGCGTTTTACTGAGTAGTTCGCAATAAAGGATGTCAGCCATAAATACCCAACCAGTGGCGGCCGTGGTAAGTACCAATTGCGGCAGAATCAGGGACAATCCCAAAGCTTGAAAGGCTAATCCCAACTCATAACTACAGATCAGGTTAAATATAATGAAATAACAGTGTAGATGTAGTCAACGACTAGACCCTGGCAAATCGGACTAAATAGGTAGATGTCTTTGGTGGAAAGGTGTCGCCAGCTAAACACTAGCAGCAACAACACTGTTGCCTATCGAAAGCACGTAATGATTCATTCCCCCCCGGCTAAACCGCCACAACCCTTGATTCCTCGTTCGAATGAGGGGAGGGATGTGAACGGTTACAAAAACATAATAAAAGGAAAAAAGCTAAAACTACGGTTCGCTAATTTCAAATAATTAAGTAAAAACCCGTAGAAGCAGTTAAGCCTGATTACCTATTATCTTATTCAACGGTTGACGCTCCGTCAATGCAATCAGGGTGAGGTTTTGATGAAGAACTATACCACTGCCTTTAGAGGTTGTTTGAAAAGGGTTGTCCCAGGCATAGTTCGCCGCCAAGAGGTCGCCAAAATGTTGAATTCTGAAGAGATGATCGATGATCATACTTCACCGGTATAGTTTTAGGGATAACAGCGCCAGGCGAAACATTTTATGACTTATGACTATAGAACTAATGAAAGGTCAGAACGCCGCCAAACTCCTGACTCCTGACAACTGGCTGCTGAATTCCTGACCGATTAGCACGTCCCGGCTTAAGTAGATACCCTAAATTTTGCTTATGCTTGCAGCCGATGCAATATCCCCGGCTGACGCAGGCCCAGTAAGCGCTGCTGTCCCGTACAAAACAGCACCGTCATAATTTCCGCCATGAGGCTGTCCACCAGTTGGGCGATCGCCGCCTCTGACTGGCGAGCCGCCTGCAGAAAGGGCCAGGCTAGACCAGCTAAATCCGCCCCCAGGGCCAGGGCCTTAGCCACCTCCAAGCCATTGCGCAGCCCCCCCGAGGCAATCAGCGGTAAGTGAGGGGCCGCCTGGCGAGCCGCCACAATGCACTCCGCGGTGGGAATTCCCCAATCGGCAAAGGTTTCCCCCAGTCGTCGCTGGATGGGATCCTGGGCTCGCTGGCTCTCCACCCGGGCCCAGGAGGTGCCGCCGGCTCCGGCCACATCCACCGCCGCCACCCCCGCCTCCAACAACCAGCGTACCAGGGGGGCGGCAATACCGTTACCGACCTCCTTGACCACCACCGGCACCGGCAGGGCCCGACAGACCTGTTCAATTTTATCGAGCAGCCCCTTGAAGTTGGTGTCTCCTCCGGTTTGCACCGCCTCCTGCAGGGGGTTGAGGTGCAAAATTAAGGCATTGGCCTGTAACTGGTCCACCACCTGGCGACACTGGTCCAGGCCGTAGCGGTAGTTGAGTTGCACCGCCCCCAGGTTGGCCAGCAAAAACACCTCTGGCGCCTGCGATCGCACCTGGAAGGTGGCCATCAGCTCCGGTGTTTCTATCCCTACCCGTTGGGACCCAATCCCCATGGCCAAACCGTAGGTTTGGGCCACTCGGGCCAGGCGCTGGTTAATCTCCTGGGCCAGGGGGGTGCCGCCGGTCATGGAGGAAATTAATAGGGGTGCCCCCAGCCGGTGCCCCAGAAAGTGGGTGGTGACGTCTAAGTCGGCCCAGTCCAGCTCCGGCAGACAACAGTGGTGGAAGCGGTAATGCTCCAGACCGGTGGTGACCTGGTCGCACTGCACCGCCTCCTCGAGGCAAATCCTCAGGTGGTCAGCTTTGCGAGACTGGGTGGCGTCCTGGGGCGGGGGGGAGAGGGTCACGGTTGGGGGGCATCGATAGGGGGGTGAGGGGATTGTAGCGAAGCTCAGGGCGATCGCACTATCCCCCAGGGGTCACTGACCATAATCAGCGCCGGATTTTAACAACAAAACCCCATCTTGCCCATCCAGATCCTGGAGAAACACCTTGACAGACTCCTCCTTAGAGGTGGGTACCAGGCGACCGACAAAGTCAGGGTGAATAGGTAGTTCGCGATGCCCCCGATCAATCAGGACAGCCAGTTGGATGCTGTTGGGTCGACCGTACTCCAGCACCGCATTCAGGGCCGCCCGAATGGTGCGACCACTGTAGATCACATCGTCCACCAGCACCACTACCCGGTCGGTCAAGTCAAAGGGAATCTGGGTACGGGCGGGGGTGCGGGTGCTGATTTTGTCGAGATCATCGCGATAAAGGGTGATGTCGATCGCCCCCACCGGTAGATCAACCCCCTCCAGCCGCTGAATCTGCTGGGCCAGGATTTGGGCTAGGGGCACCCCCCGGGTATAGATTCCCAACAACACCACTCGATCCAGGCTGCCAGACCGCTCCACCAGTTGGGAGGCTAACCGATTCAGGGTACGGCGCATCTCCTCGGCGGAGAGGATTTCCACACTGTCACTGGAGATCGTCATGGCGGGCAACACCGGGTAGGGACTAGCTGTCAAGGCGGAGGAGCCAACCCACACCCATCGTCGCCCCCCTAACCAAGACTATACAGCCGCTATCCCATCAAGGCATAGCCACCCCAGCCCGCTACCTGCACCCCATAGACCAGGGCCAGGCCCACCAGTAGCCACAACAGCACCGCTCGACGGGTCAGGGCCAGGGCCTGACGCACGCGATCCGGGGTAATCGGATGCCGAGCATCCCCCAGGTAGGGTTTAGCCTTGACCACGCCACGGTAAACATTCATCCCCCCCAGTTGCACCCCCAGGGCAGCGGCATAGGCCGCCTCGCTCCAACCGGCATTAGGGCTGGGGTCCGCCGAGGCATCCCGGCAACAGATTTGCCAGACCCGTCGGGGTTGCCCGGAGAGTAGGGCAATGGTGATCACCGTTAGCCGACAGGGCAGCCAGGTTAGTCCATCCTCCAAGCGGGCGCTAAACCAACCCAAGTGGGTGTAGGGGGGATGACGGTAGCCCACCATGGAATCAAGGGTGCTGGCGGCCTTGTAGGCCAGGGCCAGGGGCACCGCCCCGAGGCCCGGCACCAGTGTCCCCAACAAAGCATAGAATAGGGGCGCCAGCACCCCATCGGTGGCATTTTCACTGACGGTCTCCAACACCGCCCGCAGGATCTCCGATTCCTCCAGGGTGGCGGTATCCCGCCCTACGTAGAGGGCCAAACGCTCCCGAGCCAGGGCTAGGTCCCCCTGGGCGAGGGGCGTCAGCACCTCCTCCGCGGCCCGACGCAGGCTGCGCCCCGCCAGACAACTGGCCAGTAACCCCACCGTCAGGGCCAGGGCCAGAGCGGCGGAAAGCCCCTGAGCCCAATACACCAGCCCCCAGCCCACCGCCCCGCTACCCACCACCAGGGTGAGCCCCAACCCGACGCCCCAGATCCGTTCCGCCCAGGCGGGCAGGGCCAGGGCCAGGGCTGGTTTAACCCCCAGGGTAATCACTCTCCCCATCACCTGCACCGGATGGGGCCAACCCCAGGGATCCCCCACTAGGTAGTCAACCCCGGCGGCCAGTCCCAGGGCGATGCCGCTAGACCATATAGCTGACATTGTCCCCCTGGGCAGCCTGCCAACTGCGGGCGTCGTAGTAAAGGTCCTGGAGGGAAATGGCGTAGAGAGCCTCCCGGAGTTTTTGGGAAAGGCGCCGCCATACCGCCACCGTTACCCAATCCTCCACCTGATCGATCTGGGGTTGGTGGCGGGCTAGGGGCATGGTTTTCTCCCCCACCGCCTCTAAAATCTGTCCCAGGGAAATCTGCTCCGCTGGCCGGGCCAGACAATAACCGCCCTGGGACCCCCGCACCGACCTCACCAGTCCCGCCCGGCGCAGATCGATCAGCAGTTTTTCCAGGTAGGCCAGGGGTAGGGCCTGGCGCTGGGCAATGGTACTGACGGAAACCGGCTGGGAACCAGGCTGCAGGGCCAGGTCCAATAGGGCTTTTACACTGTAGTGACCCCGGGTAGTAAGTTTCATGGGGAAGGCGGATGGTAAGGGGGGCCTTCCCCTGTGCCATTTCCCCGGAGCTTCAGTAGAATAGGGCTGGCCAGGAGGGGCTTGTTAGTGACTATAGCGTAGTCACCATAACCCTAGCGGGGCGGAGCCTATCGATCCGCACCGGCCAAAGGGCAGACTGGTCAGGTTCAGTAGATTGCTGAGGATTACTCGTCAGGGGTGAATTCATGAACTTACCAATTGTTTTAGACATTGCCTTAGGGTTAGTTTTTATTTTCTTTGTCCTCAGTCTTTTAGCTAGTGAAATCCAGGAAATCATCGGCACCCTGCTGCAGTGGCGGGCGGAACACCTAAAGCAATCTATCGAGGTGCTTTTAGCCGGTAACGATCGCGATAAAGAAAAATCAGCCCAGGCCCTGGCAGATGCCCTCTACGAAAGTCCTTGGATTCGCAGCCTGGACCAGGAGGCCAAGGGCGGCATTGCCCGAAGTTTTCGCAGTATCACCCACCTGATTGGCCGCGTCTACCGAACCCTGACCGGTACCCGTAACGTTTTTGGCGACGGCAAAACCAGCGGCCCCTCCTACATCCCCTCCGAAGCCTTTGCCAATAGCTTGATTGAGCGTATGCAGTTAGGACAACTGTGGCAGACCCTGGCGGATGAACGGGTGCGCCAGTTTGCCCAAGACCAGGTGCTGATGCCGGTCCATAGCATACTCAGTGATCTCAGGGCCAGCACCGGCAACGAGTTTTTACTCAACCCCGAGTTACAACAGCTCGAGCAGGGGGTCAACCAAATTATTGACGACTTCCGAGCCGGTCTGGTCTCCCTCCCAGAAAGTCTGGATCGGCTGGTGGTAAAGTTAGAAGATTTTACTATCATGGCGGAGCATGTTTTGCCCGAAGGTCACCCCCTCACCCAGACCTTTTTGCGTCGCCTGGACTTTATTAAACGGGCCCTGAGCAATGGCCCAGCGGAGCGAACCGCCCTGATCAGTAAGCTGCGGCCCAACGTGGAGAGCTTACTGGAGGTGTTTAATACCGATAGCGGTATGTACACCGAGCTGCGGTTGCTGGCGGAACAGGGCAACCCCGCCGCCCAGGAATTAATCAAACGGGTGGATCAGGCCGCCATCACCCCGGCTCTGCGGGATAGCTTGAAGGCGATCTCCCACCGGGTAGAGATCACCACCGATGCCCTGCGCAATGAGGTTGATCAGTTTGGCCACGAGGTGGAAAAATGGTTTGACCGGGGCATGGAGCGGGCTACCGGCGTCTACAAACGTAATGCTAAGGCGGTGGCGGTGATTATTGGCCTGGCTACCGCTATCGCCATTAATGCCGATTCCTTCCACATCGCCACCCGCCTGGCCAAGGACCCCCTGTTGCGCAACTCCATTACCCAGGTCGCCGATAAGGTGGCGACCAATTCCCAGGGGGAGTTGGGTGAAAACCTAGTGCAGGTGCAGGAGGCGGTGGACCAGGCCCTGGAGGAAATTCCCTTCCCCCTGGGTTATAACGCGGTGGTCATGGAGCAACAGTTAGAGGCTGAGCGGTCCTGGCCGATCCCCTTTGTCCCCCGGCGGTTTCTAGGTTGGCTGGTAAGCGGTTTTGCCATTTCCATGGGATCTACCTTCTGGTTTAATGTGCTGAAAAAGGTGGTTGATATCCGCAATACCGGCGGCAACAAGGAGCCCTAAGCCCTTGCCCTCAATCTCAGGTCCTACCTACCGTTGTCTTCGTGCCCTAAATCTGTACAAAACCTCCGATCTAACGGATCTGGTCACCCAGGCCAGGGTTGGCCGCTATCTGCAAATTACCGACTCCGCCGCCACCAATGGTGCTCTGGCGGTACGTCTCTGTGAGGATGGCTACCCGGGTTGGATCGGGCCAGTCGATGGCCAGGCTCTAACCGCCGTTGATCAATCCTACGTGCCAGTGCAGATGGATCGGGCCGGCATCGCCGCCCGTCTTCCCCAGGTAATTGCCTTTACCCGCCAGGCCATGGCCCAACCCAACCGCTACCTGTGGGGCGGCACGGTGGGGCCTGACTTCGACTGCTCGGGATTGATGCAGACCGCCTTTGCGGCGGTGGGCATCCTCCTCCCCCGGGATTCCTACCAGCAGGAGGCCTTTACCACCCCGATTCCCTGGAGTGATCTAGAGCCCGGTGACCTGGTATTTTTCGGCACCCCGGAACGCACCCAGCATGTGGGGTTATATCTGGGGGAGGGCGCCTATATCCACAGCTCCGGCGTCGATCAGGGGCGCAATGGCATTGGTATCGATTCCCTCACCAATCTGTCTGACCCGATCAGTCGAACCTACCATGCACAACGCCGCCGCCCTGGCCGGGTGATGGCCAGCTATTACCCCGATTAATTCGCCCAGAACAATTGATTGACTCGCTTTTGAAAGAATGCAGTATCCTAGCCACAGTTATCTCTGCGGTCTGGTCGCCTATGTCCCTTGCGCTGAAGTCCAGTAGTTTTGAGTCACCCCAGCCTCAGCGTCGGTTAATCTCCCCGCCAGCAACTCGTCCCATCCCCCTACGACCCCGGGCCGGCCATCCGGCCATGGCCCTGCTGCATCGCCTGCAGTGGGTTTCATCGCTCCTGGCCACCACGATCCTAGCCCTCTCCCTGCTCAGCTACGGGGCTTCAGTCTACGTCGATCAACAGGTGGGACGGGCAACTCGGCGTTTAAGTCAGCTGCAGCATAACCAACAACAAATAGCCACCTTTAATGCGGTGCTGAAAACTCAGATGGCAGCCCAGGCCCAGCTCCCCAGCAGTGGCCTGCAACCCCCCACCCCAGAGGCCGTGGTTTTCCTGGCCCCCGCCACCCCCCGCCCGGTACCGGCGGAGGTGACTCCAGGTTCTAAGTTCCTACCCCTGGGGGAAAATCGACCTCCCCTGGGTTATTAACCCCTCTGGAGTTGGAGAAGACCCTGGCATAAATCTATCTACTGGCCTCAGCTCCTGAATTCTGATTCCCCCCTTGCCGGATCGCCTAATTTAGGCCACACCATAGTAGTAGACCCGCTTCTTCTGACCCCTGACTCCTGACCTGTCTATGGCCAGCCTATCCCCCGCCCGATCCCTGCGTCGCCGTCGCCCTCCCAGCCTGGCCCATGCTAACCAGGCTGGCTCGAAGCGGCGGATTGTTCTGGTTTGGGCGCTATTGATGCTGGCCATCCTTACCCTGGCTGGCCGACTGGTGTGGCTGCAACTGGTGCAGGGGCAAGACCTGGCCGATCGGGCCCGGGCCCAGCGACAAATCCCTAGTCAACCCCTGCCACAGCGCTATCCCATCAGCGATCGCCAGGGTAATTTACTGGCCTTTGATCGGACCGTCTATACCCTCTACGGCCATCCCCAACTGTTTCACCAACCCCTGCCCGCGGTGGCCACGGCCCTGGGTCCGATCCTCCATCAACCGGCGGAAGCCCTGGTGGCGACCCTGGGGCAACGGCCCACGGGGATTCGCCTGGCGAACCAGCTCACCCCCGAGGTGGCCACCCTGATCCGCCAGCTCAGGCTGGAGGATGCCCCGGTCAACGGCCTGGAGCTGGTGCCCCAACAACAGCGGTTTTACCCACAGCAGGAGCTGTTTGCCCCCATCCTGGGGTTTGTCAACTGGGATGGGGAACCCCAGGCGGGGTTGGAAATGGCTCAGGCGGATCGGCTACGGCGGCCAGACCTGGAGCCCCGCGATCGCCTAGAGGCCATGACCACTTTCCAGGCCGATCAGGCCACCCTGAAACTAACCCTGGACAGTCGACTGCAGCGGGTGGCCCAGCAGGCCCTGGCGGCGGTGGTGGAGACTCACCAGGCTAAGCGGGGTACGGTGATGGTCATGGAGGTGAACAGTGGAGCGATGCTAGCCCTGGCTACCGTCCCCACCTACAACCCCAACCAGTACTACCAGGCGGATATGGCGGCCTTCAAGAACTGGGCCATCAGCGATCTCTACGAACCCGGTTCTACCTTTAAACCGATTAACATCGCGATCGCCCTGGAGAGCGGCCTGATCGGCCCGGAGGAACGGGTGGAGGATAGTGGCCAAATTCGCATTGGCCGGTGGACCATCAAAAACCATGACTATGCCACCGTGGGGGCCCGGGGGCCAATTTCCATCACCGACGTTCTCAAGTACTCCAGTAATGTGGGGATGGTGCGCATCATGCAGAAACTATCCCCCTCCAGCTACTTCGACTGGCTGACCAAGCTGGGGCTCAATCGTTCCTCGGGCATTGATCTACCCAACGAGAGCACCGGCCACATGAAGGACAGACAGGAATTTATGCGTAGCAAGGTGGAGCCCGCCACTACCGCCTTTGGCCAGGGGTTTTCCCTGACGCCGATCAAGTTATTACAAATTCAGGCCGCCCTGGCTAACGGCGGCAAACTGGTTACCCCCTACCTGATTGATAGCTTAGTGGGGGCAACCGGAGATACCCTCTGGGTCCCCGATCGGCCCACGGCTCCCCGGGTGTTCTCCCCCCAAACCAGTCAGCAGGTGATGGCCATGATGGCGGCGGTGGTGGATGAGGGCACCGGCAGCCCAGCCCAGGTCGCTGGCTACCGCATCGGCGGTAAAACCGGCACCGCCCAAAAGGCTAACCCCAACGGCGGCTACGGTCGCGGTCGGATCACCAGCTTCGTTGGGGTGCTGCCCAGCGATCAGCCCCGCTACGCTGTCCTGGCGGTGATCGACGAACCCCAGGGAGACAACGCCTACGGATCAACCGTGGCAGCGCCCCTGGTGAAGCAGGTGATGGAATCCCTGGTGGTGCTACAGGGTATGCCCCCCGCCTCCACCGATCAACCTGAAGGGCTACGGGCTCAATAACCCCAACTAGTAGGATGGGCAAAGCAAAGCGTGCCCATCTGTTTCTCAGGCTGGTTAGTCCTGGGCTAAAGGTTAACGGGCCCGGGCTCAGGCCCTTTGTCCATCAACCTCTTCTGACCACTGACTCCTGACCCCGGTCATTCAGCCTGCAACTGATCCACCGCCCATTGGGCCCGGGCCTGCACCGCCACCACCTCTTCACTGACCACCAGGCCCTGCAGGTGGGGGATAATCTGATCTCGATAGGCCGGTCCCACCCTGGCCAGGGCTTGCAACCCCACCACGCCAGCGTAGCGCACCACCCATTCACTGTCGGTGAGGCTAATCTGGAGCAGCGCCTGTAACACCTGCTGCTGGGCTTTCCCCACCTCAGGGTCAGGCACTAAGGACCAATTAATAGAACCAATCCCCCGGGTAGCCGCCCGTCGCACACTTAGGGCGAAATCCCCGATCGCCGTGTCCAGCAGCAGGGGTAGGGCGCGGGGGTCACCAATCAAGGCCAGGGCCCGGATGGCCCAGGCCCGAGCTCCATAGTTGTAGCCATCCAACTGGGTGAGCAGGGCGGTGACCGCCGCCTCCCCCAGGGCCACTAGGCCATCGACGGCAGCGACGGCGGCCCCTGGGTTATTGTACCCCAGCACCGTAATTAAGGTGGGGATCGCCTGCAGATGGCGAGCCGCTGCCAGATCGGCCACGGCCTCCACCAGAGCCCCCTTGGAGTCCGCCCTGTCCACCGCCTCAATTAAGTGGGTTATATCCGTCACCACAGTACCTGCCTACAGCAAATCATCCATCAGGGCCAGGATCTGGTGAGCTGGGGGGGATAGGGGCTGGCGGGGAAAGCGGTAAGCCCGCAGGTGGGATTCCAGGATCCCCTGCAGGGCAATTAACTTGAGACTGTTCTCCGCCGGGGTGGCGGCAATGGGCTCGGCCGCCCCTAGGTAGCCGATCGCCCCCAGGTCCATCATCGCCGATCGCCGCAGCTGCAGGTCAGGGGACCGCAGGCGATCCACCAGGGTTTGACAATAGCTGGCGTCACCGGTCAATTGGTAAAGGGCCCGGGCAGTGGCGTTTTGCACCTGGGGTACGCCATGATCAAGGAAGGGGGTAATATCCGCCACCGCCTGTTGATCCCCCAGGGTGCCCAGGGCCTCGATGATGGCGTTGTAGGGCTGCACCAAGTGGGGCTTGCCCGCCACCGGCACCGCCGCCGTCACCCCCCCCGCCAGCAGCGATCGCAGGGGGGGGATGGCCCGTTCATCCCCCAGGGTTTCTAGGGCCTGGGCCGCCGCCTCCCGGACATAATAGTCGGAGCAGCTCAAACATTGGATCAGATTGGGCACCACCCGGCGATCTCCCAACTTACCCAGGGCTCGGGCGGCATTGCGCCGCAGGGGATAGCTGCCATCCTCCGCCTGCTCGGTGTCATCCTCCAGGGCCAGGGTGAGGGCCTCGAGGGCCGCAGGGGTGCTGACCCGGAACCGCCCTAACCACCAAGCCGCGTAGTAACGCAATCCAGAATCCTGTCGCTGCCCCAAGTTGACCAGGGCCTGCTCAATGGTTAGGGATTCTCCCTGGGCATTGACCAGAGACTGGGAATTTAACACCATAACCTCAATTCGCTACCATCGGGTAACTAGTTGTCGGTGTCAGAGGACAGGGGCTTAATGCTAACAATCCGACCCCCCAAACGGGTAATGCGCTGCATTTCTTCATTCATGCGGCTATAGGGCACCTTGACGTAGGTGCTGCCGCTCTGGCGAATGGCATAGGTGTTCTGGTCGGTTTCATCATTTTGCCGCAGACCGGCGACCTCGTAGACAAAGACGCGATTACTAGAAAGGGTAGTTTGGGCACGCATGGGGATAATCAGTCCTAACTATCAAAGGGGTTTAGTAAATGGTTGATTCACCGGCGAGGAGGTCTGATAACAAGGCGACCTCGGTGGCAAGAGTCAGAGTTCAGGAGCCAGTAGGAGAAACTAGACCTGTACCAGTTCTAAGGACAGAAGGGGTAAGTCAGGGGTTTGCAAACCCTGACACCACCATAGAGACATCGAGGACGATGTCTCTATGGTGGCTATGGAATTAGCAAAGCGCCAACCTAGAGGCTAGCTTGACTAATACTGGTGACTCGACCCCCCAGTTTATTAATCTGTTGTAGCTTGGTCGACAGCTTTTCGTAGGGCACCAGGTAGACGGTGTTCACCCGCCGTACCTTAGGATACCGGGGCAGGTTAGCCCCCATCACTTCTACCCGATAAACCCGACCGGCGGTGGTGCCGTAGGGGGTAGGACCGCCCAGGGCTTTGGTGGGGGTAGCCAGCTTATTGGCCTGGGCCGACCAGCCCGCATTGGTGCTGGTGGGGCTGACGATGGAGGAGGAGGTATTACGTCCTAACTCCGCCGCTAGCCGAGACTGCTTGCCAGCCGCCTGGGCTCTATCGCTGTTGGCATAACCGCGATAGAGCTGGAACATGCGAGTAAAGCCCACAGACCGTTGCCCAGCCTGGTAGACAAAGCTCCGGTAGTAGGGCACCACATGGTCGCCAAAGTTGGTCTGGTACTCTTCGCTATCAATAAAGGAGTCGACATCGGCGTCGTAGCCTTCATTTTCGTAGCGATCGAGGTGATCTACCACCTCCGACTCATCGTAGGGTGCCCGACCTAGCAAATGCTTGGTGTGCAGCTCAATCACCCGAGTTTGGAAGTTGGGGTAGAAAAACTTTTCTTTGTATAACTCTGACTTGGCCACCGCCCGGACAAATTCCCGTACGGTGATGTAACCGTTTTTAAGTAAAGACTCAGCGCTGGTCAAGCGTTCTGAATTCATTAGATAATCGTTACCCAGGAGCTGACGGTAGACAGCCCGGATCACAATTTCTGCATCCTCAGCACTCCAGTTGGACCGCAGTTCCACTGGGGCGGTTTCGCTAAAGGCAGCGGTCCCTAGCCGGGATGCCGCTGTGGTAATCGGCATGGATCCTACTCCTTACGACAGGTTTACTCAACACAGCAGTAGATCGATATAACGTTAGCCAGACCAGGTTAGGACAGCTCAGACAGCCAGAGTGAAATCCGAGTAGGAGCTCTGGCTCGTTCTTGCCCCCTGACCGGTGGCTACGGCTATAAAAATGCCCGGAGTTGCAAACAATCGCTAACCAACGGCTAACCACTGTCTGCCCCTCCGGGCGATCGCCAACTAGCTCAGGGCGTTGATGGCGTAGTCGATGTAGGAGTTAGCTTCAGAGGCCGCATCACCGGACAGACCATGGTTAGCCTTGATGTAGCGCAGGGCTTCAACATACCAGCTGGGGGACAGCTCAAAGGTGCTGTTGATTTCATCGAGACCAGCAATCAGGTACTCATCCATGGGGCCAGTGCCACCGGCTACGCAGCAGTAGGTCACCATGCGCAGGTAGTAGCCGATGTCCCGAGCGCACTTGTCCTTACCGCGTTGGTCAGCGGCGTAGTTAGCCCCTTGCATTTGGGTAGTGTAGGGGAACTTGTTGTAAACCGCTTGAGCGGCACCGCTAACTAGGGAATCAGCCTTGCTGGTCAGGGCCTTTGCCGCTTCCAGGCCGGAGGTGGCTTGACGCAGACGACCAAAGAAAGACTGCATCTCAGAGGCACTGAGGAAGCGGCCTTGGGAGTCGGCAGTGGACACGGCTTCGGTTAAAGGGGTTTTCATAACGTTAAGGATTCTCCTTCTGTTGTCTTCACAGCAAATGAAACAGTCAAACCAGACAGTTGGCCGGGGATGGCCAGTTTAAAGGGATGCAATCGCCCTAAACCTAGGACACAGCGGCCGCAGCCAGGTCAAAGTAACCACCGATTTCAGACATCAGAGAGCTGCAGTCACCCTGGGTAATACCAGCGGAATCGTTGGCGATGGCAATGGCAGAGGCCTTCATTTTTTCGACACCAGCGGCGACGGAGGCACCGGGAACACCCAGGGCAGCGTAGGTCTCACGCAGGCCGTTGAGGCAGCGATCGTTGAGGACGCTAGCGTCACCGGTGAAGGTGGCGTAGGTCACGTAGCGCAGAATGATTTCCATGTCGCGCAGGCAAGCCGCCATGCGACGGTTGGTGTAGGCGTTACCACCGGGGGCGATCAACTGAGGCTGCTCAGCAAACAAAGCCCGGGCCGCATCGGACACGATCTTAGAAGCGCTACCGGTCATCCGGTTAACGGCATCGATCCGCTTTAGACCATCGCTGGTCACCCGGGAGAGGGCATCCAACTGATCACCAGAGAGAAACTCGCCACGGGCGTCAGCCTGGGAAACAACCTTAGTGTATGCGTCAAACATCGACTCAAATCTCCTAATTATTTTTTGTCGCTGAGTTGGCTTAAGGGAGGTCAATTGACCCAAGGATTAGATAGACCAATGAAAGTCACTGAATCCAACCACCTATGAGAGGATCTTAAGGACCAGGTCGGCTCTTTTTCCCATTTAGTTTACATTTCTTCAATCTTGTTCAACCATCTACACAGACTGAGCAAGGCCAAAGATAGCAGCCACCTGAATGGGCCAACAGTTCATTTCTAAATAGCAATGAACTACTACGGAAACCTTTGCCTGAATTAGCTTTTGCCAATCCAATCAACCCTCCAGAGTTTTTATACACCGCCGACGGACTCGGTTTTTTTACAAGTTATTAAGATTCCGAGGAGATGATGACAAATCCTTTGCCTCGGCCCTCAAGCCGGTCGCCAGAATTATTGCCAGGCAAGGCTTTGACGAGCCTTGTAGAAATCGGTTAACCATGAACCATTGGGCTAACTCCAGCCTGTCTGTTGCAACAAACTATTAAGTTATTTCGCGAAATACAAACCCCCCGACTTTTTTCTATAGGTTCCTTGGTTAATTGTTAGCTGTAGCTAAAGAAGTTTTAAGCTGGACCTAAATCCTCTCTACTTCCTGCGCCGGTAGAGAGGGGCTAGGGTTGCCGGCTACCTCTTTACCCTGGTCTACGATCTGCTCAAAAGTAATCGCCAGCCCCTCCTGGAATCCCAATTGCGCCATGGCTTGATTACGGTGAAGGGGTTTATTCGTGGGCTGGCCACCTCCGCGGCTTTTCGCACATGGAATTACCACCCCAACAACAACTATCGCTTCGTAGAACTGTGGGTCCAGCGGCTGCTGGGGCGTAACGTCTACGATCGCCAGGAAACCCTGGTCTGGTCGATTGTGCTCGCCACCCAGGGGTTAGAGGTCTTTATCGATGCCCTGCTGGCCAGCGATGAATACACTGAGACCTTTGGGGAAAATACCGTCCCCTACCAGCGGCGTCGGGTTTTGCCCCAGCGATCGCTGGGGGAATTGCCCTTTGAGCGCATGCCCCGCTACGGCCAGGATCACCTGGCTACCCTGCAGGCCCTCGGTCACGATTTCTCCGCCGATCGCCAGGTGGGGCCGCGGGATTGGCTGGTTACCCCCATCCCAGTCCGCAAAGCGGCGGGGGTGGTGACCCAGGGGTTGGCCTTTGCCCTCGGGCTGGTGGCGGTGGCGGTAGTACTGTCCTGGTTTGGCTGGTTGAAAATTTAGCCCCGATCGGGTCAGTCGGGACGGCCCTGGGGTGGGCGCTGACTGGCCCGCACCAGGCGGATCGCCTCGTAGCTGTAGGTTGGCCCCAGGCGATCGCGGATTTGGGTAAGGCTAGCCCCCTCCAGCGCCTCTAGCACCCTGGCAATGGCCCCCTGCTGGTCGGGCGCCACCAGTCGATCTAGGTCAACCCTGGCTCCTGACAACATTAACCGTTCTAGGTGGCCGGCGATGGTGCTGGGGCGCAGTCCCCGCTGCTCGGCGATCGCCTCCAGGGTGAGGCCCTGCTGGTGGAGCTCCAGGATGAGGCGGTGGGTATCCCCCGCTCCGGGCTGGCTGGCCCGAGGCGCCCCAGCCCCCCCTAGGGCCGCCGGATTGGCGGTCAGCCCATAATCGGCGCAGAACTGGCGAATCGCCGCGGTAAAGTCCTCCCCATATTGGGCTAACTTGCGGCTGCCCACCCCCGATACACGGCCAAATTCCTCCAGGGTTTGGGGGCGAGCCTGGGCCATTTGCCGCAGGGCAGACTCGGGAAAGACCACGTAGGGCGGCACCCCCTGGCGATCCGCCAGTTGCTTGCGCAGGGCCTTGAGGCTGGTTAGCAACTCCACCTCCGCCGGGGAGTCCGCCGGGGCATCGGACTGTGCCTGGGTCAACCGCTGGGGGACTGCCACCTGCACCCCCAGTTCACGCCTGAGTACCTGCCAGCTAGCGGCATTCAACTTGAGGATGGGGAAGCCATCGGTGGTCTCCTCCAGCAGTTGCTGGTGGAGCAGCGATCGCCCCAAAAACCGCCATTCCTCCACCGATCGATCCTGGCCAATGCCGTAGGTGGAGAGGCGATCGTGGCCCAGATCCAGAATCCTTTGCTTCCTCGAGCCCCGCAGCACATCGATCACGTGGGTGAGGCCAAAGCGTTCCTGGCAGCGGGCCACGCAGGAGAGGAACTTCTGGGCCTCCAAGGTCCAGTCCTCCTGGGGAGACGGGTTGAGGCAGTTATCGCAGCGATCGCAGCGATCCTCCAGCGACTCCCCCCAAGACTCGCCAAAGTAACTCAGTTGGATGCGGCGGCGACACACACTACTCTCCGCATAGCTGACCATCTGCCGCAGCTGCTGCCGGGCGATGCGTTGTTCCTCCACAGCAGGCTTTTGAGCAATGAAATACTCGGCGGCCGCCACATCGCCATAACCCATGTAAAGGGTACAGTGGGCAGGCTCCCCATCCCGCCCGGCTCGCCCCGACTCCTGGTAGTAGCCCTCGATGTTGCGGGGGATATCGTAGTGAATTACAAACCGCACATCGGGTTTATTAATCCCCATGCCAAAGGCCACCGTGGCCACCATCAGTCGTACATCATCACGGATAAAGCGTCGCTGGTGATCCTGTCGCATCGGGTTAGCTAAGCCGGCATGGTAGGGCAGTGCCGATTCCCCATCCCGCTGTAGCTTCAGGGCCAGCTCCTCCACCCGTTTACGACTCAGACAATAGATAATGCCCGATCCCTGGTGCTGTTTCACCTGCCGCAGCAACTGCTGGTAGCCATCCCGATCCTTAGGGCGCACCTCGTAGAACAGGTTCGGTCGGTCAAAGCTAGCCACCTGCACCAGCGGATCCCGTAACTCTAGTTGGTGAATAATATCCTGACGGACCCGCTCGGTGGCCGTGGCGGTCAAGGCGATCAGCCCTACCTGGGGAAAGTGCTGCCGAAGAATCCCCAGCTGGCGGTACTCTGGCCGAAAATCATGGCCCCACTCCGAGAGGCAGTGCGCTTCATCGACAGCAAAACCACTAATCCCGTGGGCTTGGTCTAGCCTGGCCAGCAACCCCAGACAGTCGGGACTGACCAGGCGCTCCGGCGATAGGTAGAGTAACTTGATCGATCCAGCCAGTAAGTCGCGCTGGGCCTCCGCCAGGGCTTGGGGATCCAAAGCACTGTTGAGGCTGAGGGCAGGGATGCCGCTGCCCTGCAACCCCTCCACCTGGTCCTGCATCAGGGCGATTAGGGGAGAAACCACCACCATCACCCCAGGTTTGAGGAGGGTTGGCAGCTGATAACACAGGGACTTACCCCCACCGGTGGGCATCACCACCAGGGTATCCCGGTTGCCCAGTACAGCCTCAATCACCTGGGCCTGGCCAGGACGGAAGCGATCGTAGCCAAAATAATGCTTCAACGCCTGGTCGGGAGAAGACCAAGGCGGCGACGCAACCGACTGAATCATGGTGTACCTGAAGTCATCCCTATTCATACCAGCCTTTCCCAGCGATCAGAAGGCTTAAACCCAGACCTAAATAGACCGTTATAGTATCGCCATACTGCGGATGTTGACCAGAGCCCCAATCGCGCGATCAGGGTAATAGCCTAGCCGCCAAAGAGTAAAGAAATATTAAGAGAATAGCGTCATGGCGTCATGCTGGCTTGACAGCTCCAAGGATCGGGCGTTATGGTAGCATCATGCAAAGGTTAGGCCGATTATGAAATGCATTATGGAAGATGTAAAAGCTACCAAGGTAACGTTATATCTGCCGTCAGACCTTCACCGTCAGTTGAAAATTCGTTCTGCGGTTGAAGGCGAAGCCATGTCTTTTCTGGCCCAACAAGCTATCAGTTTTTACCTAACCCATTCTGAGTTAGTGGCCGAACATTCTGAAGGGCGCATGGGTCATACCCATCGTATTTACGATTGCCCTAGCTGTGCCACATCTCTAGTGCTAAAGGGTCAAGAGCTTATGGAGGTTAGTAAAGTATCCTCCCAGTCTCTCCGTTCTTCTTTGCATTCAAACGATATTCCCGATCTTATTCTTGATTCCAGCCAACGTGATGAAGGTGAGCTAGTGGTTTGCTAGCTACCCTTAGAATTTTTCCCTTTTGATTATTAATCCTTGCCCAGATTAGCTTAGTTGAAGCTACTTATGGGCTTACCTTGTCCTTCCAGTATTTTGAAGGTATCGGCCATGAAAGAGGATTTAAGTGTACTTGTACAATCCCAATATCCTCTGATTTACCTGGTCACCTTCGAGGAAGAACGTGCTGAACAAACCATTGTTACTGTTGCCCGCCAACTTTCCCGTCATCAGGAAAGTAAGGTCAGCCTTAAAATTTATACCTGGACCATGACCCGGGGCATGGTAGAACAGGGCACCCCCGGGTCCGCTAGCCACCATAACAATACGGTTTCCCCCGAGGCCGCGATCGAGTGGGTTATTCGCCAACGAGACCCTGGTATTTATATTTTCAAAGATCTTCATCCCTTCAAAGATTCACCGGCAGTTACCCGCTGTCTTCGTGATGCCATCGTACCCCTGAAGGGCAGCGGCAAAACCATTGTGTTGATGTCCCCGGTGCAGGAGGTGCCGGTGGAGTTGGAGAAAGAAGTGGTAGTGCTTGACTTTCCCTTGCCTAGCATGGCGGAATTAGATGAGGTCCTGTCCCACCACCTCAACCATAATCTTCGAGATACCGCTGCCCTGCAGGACCGGGAAAGGTTACTTAAGGCCGCCCTGGGGCTGACCCGTGACGAAGCGGAGAAGGTTTACCGCAAGGCTCGCGTGATGGCCGGTCGCCTGACCGCTGATCAGGTGGATATTGTACTGTCTGAAAAGCGACAGCTGATTCGTCGCAATGGCATCCTTGAGTTCATGGATGTGGATGAGACCATTGACTCCGTGGGCGGCTTAGAAGAGCTCAAGCACTGGTTAACCCAGCGATCCGATGCCTTTACCGAGCGGGCTCGAGACTATGGCCTTCCGCAACCGAAGGGCATGTTAATTCTAGGGGTACCCGGTTGCGGCAAGTCCCTGATTGCCAAGACTACCTCCCGGCTGTGGGGTCTTCCCCTGCTGAGGTTGGACTTGGGACGGGTTTACGATGGATCTATGGTGGGGAGATCCGAGGCTAACCTGCGTAACGCCCTGAGGACCGCCGAATCCATTTCCCCCGCCATTCTATTTATTGACGAAATTGATAAGGCCTTCGCCGGTGGTGTGGGTTCTTCCGACTCCGACGGGGGCACCTCCAGTCGAATTTTTGGTACCTTCCTGACCTGGATGCAGGAAAAAACCTCCCCCGTGTTTGTGATGGCCACCGCTAACCGGGTTGAGCGCTTACCCAGCGAGTTTTTACGAAAAGGGCGGTTCGATGAAATCTTCTTTGTGGACCTGCCCAACGCCGAGGAGCGCAAGGATATTTTCCGCATCCATCTGAAGAAACGCCGCTCCGACATTGAACGCTTTGACCTGGATCAATTAACCAAGGTATGTGACGGGTTTTCTGGAGCCGAGATTGAACAGGGTCTGATTTCCGCCATGTATGAGGCCTTCGCCCAGGGACGGGAGTTTACCCAGCTGGATATCATTGCGGCGATTCGATCCACCTTACCCCTTTCTAAGACCATGAGTGAACAGGTTAGTGCCCTGCGCGATTGGGCACAGCAGCGCGCCCGGCCGGCCGCATCCTCCCTCGCTGCCTATTTGCAGTCCGAGGCGTAACAGGCTTTCTTCCCGGCGGTATCCGGGAGAAGGGCTAGCGTCAGCTAGCAGTTGGTATCCAGACGACCTGCACAGGTTAACTGGTGTTGTTAACTCTCAAACCTCGTTGTCTCTCTCAATTTCTCTACAGGAGGAAATCCTATGTCTCACTTCAGCACCCTTCGCACTAAGGTGACCGATGCTGAAATCCTCAAGCAGTCCTTGACTGACCTGGGTATCGCCACTAAGACCGAAGCCGATGTTCGGGGCTATAATGGCCAGCGAGTTCGGGCTGACATCGTTGCAGTTCTAGACGGTGAGTATGATCTGGGCTGGTCCCGCAACGTCGATGGCTCCTTTGACTTGATTGCTGACCTTTGGGGCGTCGCTAAGAAGCATAACCAAACGGAACTGATTAATTCCATCAACCAAAAGTACGCCGTGAATAAGACCCTGGCGGAAGTTAAGCGTCCTGGCCTCCAGAATGCCAACGTTAAGTTAGTACTTCAGTAAGCCGGTAACGCGTTCCCTAAGGGTGGGCTGGGCAGTTTTGTCCAGCCCATTTTTTACTTTAAACTCAATCGTGAAGGTTTATCCTCCAAGGAGCCTTCAAGATGTCCCCCGTGATCCGATCCCCAGTTTTTCCATCCGTCTATGCAGAGCAACCTGTTCACCGCTGTTTTATTGCCCCTAGCTCTAGCGATTGTCATACTTGATATGGGACTAAGTCTGACTCCAGAGAACTTTCAACAAGTCACTCGCTATCCAAAAGCGGTAATAGTAGGTCTGGTTTGTCAGCTAGGGTTTTCGTCTCTCATCAGCGTACTGATTGTGGGGGTGGTGCCTATGCAACCGATCATTTTATGTACGCTAGCAGTTTCGGAGCCATTTTCTACGGAAGACGAACCCTAGCCTAGTCTGCTATCCAAACTTATAAAATTCAAGAACTACTAATAAATCAACGGGCCTGACGGGATTCGAACCCGCAACTTCCGCCGTGACAGGGCGGTGCTCTAACCGGTTGAACTACAGGCCCTTGAGCAATCTAGATTACTATTGTGGCCCCTGGTGGGACTTTTGTCAAACGGTTGATCTGCTACCCAGCTATTCACACCCTGGACTTTTCATGGGTTTTTGAACCAATCATCCCTGCTAACCGATCGAAGTGGGAGGGCCAAACTCATAATTGCGACATTGGCGGCCTTAAGTCTAGTTAAGGGCAGAAATCCTTCCTATGCCCGAAGGTGACCCTGAAGTTTTCAAAAGCCTGATTGGCTGACTACAGGGCATTAACTTCGAGGAGAATGGTATTGAGTTTGAAGCAGCAGGTGCCATGCCCCAGGAACGGCAAGGGACAGCGTCAATTCAATCGATGATACCGGAGTCAAAATCAAGGGAGGACTTTAGTGGTGGAGAAGAACAATTTTCAATGGTTTTGGCAAAGTTGGATCCCGGACATTTGCTGGTTAGGAGTCTGGCTTGGGGCACTGCTGATTAGCCTGGGAGTGGTTGTCGCTCCTGCGGCGATCGCCCAGCCCAACTTGACTGCCCCCCCGATCACGGTGGACATCAGCCTGGGTTCCCCCGAGGGCAATCTGCAGTTCGTCCCCAAGCATCTAGAGTTCCAGGCTGGGCAACGTTACCAGTTGGTGCTGAAGAATCCTAGCCCAGTTAAGCACTACTTCAGCAGTAAGGACTTTGCCGATGCCCTCTGGACCCAAAAGGTGGAGGCTGGCCAGGTGGAAATAAAAGGGGCAATCCATGAATTAGAGCTCAAGCCTGGAGCGACCGCTACCTGGGTGTTTGTGCCCCTGAAACCAGGCACCTATGATTTACGCTGTACCATTCCTGGCCATGGTGAAGCCGGTATGGTGGGTACCCTGACTGTGCTGTAGCCCTTAGGGGCGGGGAGGGGCACCATGGACGATGGCGGGCGGGCAAACCCTATAGGACCCCACCGAGGGCTCCGGTGGATAGATGGGCCAACCGTACCGGTCTAGAAAGGCCAATAGTGCGGTGGAGTCCTCAGGGCCAGGCGGAGGGGCTTGCTTTTGAAACAGGGCCGTAAAGGCTCCAGCCCCCAACCCTGTCTGGGGCCAGAGACGATAGCAGGGAAACTTCACCAGGGAGGATTGGTAGTCCTGGAGTAGGGGGACGGCGATCGCCTGAAACTGAGGAAAGGTCCTTAGCAGCCAGGCCCCCACCTGCTCGTTTTCCTCCGGGGAAAAGGTACAGGTCATGTAGGCCAGATAGCCCCCGGGGGCGAGGCTGGCTGCCGCCGCCGCCAGGATACGGCGCTGGCGACCCGCATTGCGATTAATCAGCTGGGGGTGGAAACATCCCAGAGCAGCGTCTCCCTTGGCCAGCAAGGATTGGCCACTACAGGGGGCATCCACCAGGACCACCGTTGCCCCCTGAGGTGCCTGGTCGGCCCAGACCTGGGGATCCAAGTTAAACACCACCGTCTCCGTTGCCCCACAGCGCTTGAGATTGGCAATCAGGACCCTGACCCGCTTGCGAATTACCTCGTTACACCAGAGCTGATCGGGCTGCAGCAGGTGGCGGGCCAACAGGCTTTTACCCCCCGGCGCGGCACAGAGATCCAGCACCGCTCCTTCCCTGGGGGGAATGGCGGTTAACACCGCTGCCGCAAACACCGAGGCCATGTCAAGGCAGTAGTAGGCCCCCTGGTGGTGCAGGGGGTGCTGCCCAGGGGCCTGACCTGGCTCCAGCCGATCCACCCCCGGTGGTTGCCAGGGCAGGGAGGGCAACCGGCTAAAAGGCACTGGCTGGGGCCGCGGCTGGGTCCAGAGGATAGCCCCTGGGTAGGCCCTGGGAGTGGTCAGGGCCGCCACAAAGGCCTCCTGGTCAGCGGGGTCAGTCCACAATCGCTGGCTGAGTTTGAGCAGTAGCTTTGAGGCGGGGGCCATGGTGGGGGGCAGGGGTGAGTAAGAAGGGGCCCTAGGCTAGAGGACTGGCGGCCCTACCCATCCCCATGGCGTTGGCTACCATCGGGCATGCGGGTTTGGGCAAATTTGGCGCCGCTTAAGTCCGCCCCCTGCAGGTTGGCCCCCTGCAGGTTGGCGTAGCGCAGGTTGGCCCAATACAGCTGGGCATGGCTCAGGTCTGCCCCCTGCAGGTTAGCACCCTCCAGGTTGGCATGGCTGAGATCCGCCTGGGCTAGCAGACTGTCCCGCAGATCCGCATTCACCAGGGTGGTGCGGTGGCAGCGGCTTTTGCGTAGGTCCGCCTGGATCAACACCGCCTCCGCCAGGGAGGCCTCCCGCAGGTCGGCCTGGGCCAGGGTAATTTGGTAGCCGTTAATATGGGTCAGATCCGCCTGGCTGAGCTGGGCCTTAGTCAGGTTAGCGCGGCGCAGGTCCGCCGCCGCCAGGTGGATCTGCTGCAGGTCTAAACCCTGCAGATCTAACCCGTGGAAATCCCGCGCTCCAGACTGGTAGTAGCGCCGCATCAGTTCCTTTAGGGTAGCGGATAGCATCTCTCCTCCAGTGAGCGGCGGTGTAGAGCGGTCAGGAGGGCAGGGGCCCCTTTTAGAGCAGGGCAAAAACCTCGCGGGCCACTGCAATGGTGCGATCGATATCCGCTTCAGTGTGGGCCAGGGAGGTGAACCCCGCCTCAAATTGGGAGGGAGCCAAGTAGACTCCCCGTTCTAGCATGGCCCTATGGAAGTGGCTAAACTTAGCCAGGTCAGACTGCTTGGCCTCTTCGTAGCTGCTCACTGGGCCAGGCTGGAAAAACAGACCAAACATGCCGCTGATGTGGCCTCCACAAACCGCGTGGCCTGCTTGATCGGCGGCCTCCAGTAAACCGGTGATGAGGCGCTGGGTAAGCTGATTCAGGCGATCGTAGGTGCCGGGTCGCTGCAGCAGTTCCAGGGTTTTAATACCAGCGGTCATGGCTAGGGGATTACCGGAGAGGGTACCCGCTTGATACACTGGGCCCGCTGGAGCAATCATCGCCATGATCTCTCGGCGACCGCCGTAGGCCCCCACCGGCAAGCCACCGCCGATTACCTTACCGAGGGTGGTTAAATCAGGAGTGACTTTGAATCTAGCCTGGGCTCCACCGTAGGCAATGCGAAACCCGGTCATCACCTCATCAAATACCAGCAGGGCCTGGTGATCCTGGGTAATTTCCCGCAGCCCCTCCAGGAAACCGGGCAGGGGTGGAATGAATCCGGCATTACCCACCACCGGTTCCAGGATGACCCCAGCGATTTCTCCAGGGTTTTCAGCGAATAACTGCTTGACTGCCTCCAGGTCATTGTAGGGCACCGTCAGGGTAGCGCTGGTGGCAGCCTTAGGCACGCCCGGCGAATCCGGTAGGCCCAGGGTGGCGACCCCAGAACCAGCTTGCACTAAAAACATATCAGCATGGCCATGGTAGCAGCCGGAGAACTTAATTACCTTATCTCGCTGGGTGTAGGCCCGCATCAGGCGTAGCACCGCCATACAGGCTTCGGTGCCGGAATTAACGAAACGCACCATTTCAATGCTGGGTACGGCATCAATCACCATTTCCGCCAGCACATTTTCTAGATAGCAAGGTGCCCCAAAGCTGGTGCCCTTTTCCAGGGCGGCGGCAAGAGCGGCCAGCACCTCGGGATGGGCATGACCACAGATAGCCGGTCCCCAGGTGCCCACATAATCAATGTATTGATTCTCATCCACATCCCAGATGTAGGCCCCCTTCACCCGATCAAAGACAATCGGTTGGCCGCCAACGGATTTGAAGGCTCGAACTGGTGAGCTCACCCCACCGGGCATCAAGGCCTGGGCGGCGGCGAAAATTTTCTGGGACTTAGATGTTTTTAAGGGGGTGGTACTGACCAAAGCCGGTTCCTCTCACATACCTGGATCAACGGTCTATTATCCTACCGTGCCTGGGAAGGGAGCTAAGTTCCTAAGTAATATTACGTTAAGTCGTGCCAGGTAACAGAACTGGGGTTAATGGCGCAGGTGATGGATACGGCCCTGCTTAATTTGTACTACCGGGTGATTAGAGGCCCTCACCAGATGCTCATCATGGGTGGTGACAATTACAGTAATGCCGATGGAATTGAGTTTTTTCAAGATTTTAATCACCTGCAGGGAGTTATCTCCATCCAGGTTACCGGTGGGTTCATCCGCCAACAGCAGCGGGGGCGTGTTGACCACGGCCCGGGCGATGCTCACCCGCTGTTGTTCGCCCCCCGAAAGTTCATCGGGGAAACATTGGGCCTTGGCTTGAAGCCCGACCATTTTTAAGGTGGGCCAGAGGCGACGGTGAATTTCCTTGCGGGTGAAGCCCTGGGCCCAGAGGACGAAGGCGACATTTTCAGCCACGGTACGACGGGGAATCAACTTATAGTCCTGAAAGACAATGCCAATGCGACGACGCATCATAGCGAGGCGGTTTCCCCGCAATTGGTCAATGGGTTGGTTGTCGATCAAAACATTGCCCGCCGTGGGCCGCTCATGGCCGTAGAGTAGCTTGAGCAGGGTTGACTTGCCCGAACCGGATGGCCCCGTCACAAACAGAAAGTCACCCTGGTTGACGGTTAAATTGGCCTCCACCAGGGCACTACTACCGTTGGGATAAATCTTTTCCACCTGGGTCAAGGAGACAATGGCCCGTCCGGTCCGGGCTCGGGGGGGCGGCACAGTCTGTTGGCCAAGGGGAAGGGAACCTGAAGTAGACAGCCCCGCGGGAGTAGCCACTAGTTTAAAGCGGTCCTGCAACTGGGTGCACACTGCTTCCGGCAGGTTAACCAGGCGTGGGTCATCAGTGGGGCGGGGTAAAACTGATGTCATAAAAAGTGTCCTGACTGAACAGAGGGCTGAACCAAGCTCGATTAGGGTAACACTAGATAACAGTGACCGCTAGTGGTGCCTCACCCCTGGGCCTCGAGCATTATGGCTGGTCATTATAACGGAACGGGAGAGAACGCCCCAGATAACATTGTTTTTCTCAATAAACTTTATATTTTTTAATAAGTATAGCTTTGGCCAGGGCGCTTAGGATAGGGTTGACCGGTCAATTTCATGTCTCGTAACTGACAGGCTTGTCCCATGTTACGAGACATGGAAATACTACTACTGGGTAGGCATTCTAGTTCACATCCATCCCCTTGCAGGTGGCTACGGCTATATAGGGTTGGCTATCCCTGTGCTCCTTGGTCAAGCTACTGGGTCTGAAAATGGGGCTATTCTCTGTCTGATCAAAAAAAGCCCCCAGGCATAGACGGTAACGATCGCCGACCATGGCCCGGGGGTTGTCAGTAGTCCCGTTAAACTAATTTGCCCAGGTGGAAAATTGAGATGTCTCTGGGCCAGGAGATTCGGCGCTTTGGCCTAGTTCCCTCTTGAACCTTGAGTCACCGCCTGCCCGCAACTAAACTGCCCCGAAGCCTAACTATCCTCATTCCCAGCCTCCGGCCTAGGACCGGTTTCAGAGCTAACAGGGGCGGCTTGCTGGCGTTCTTCCCGTTTCTTCCGTTCCGCCGCCAGCACATCCTTCATCACCTCCTGGGCCTGGGCAAACTTCTCCAGGTTGCTGCGATACAGTTCTAAGTCCTTAGTCAACTTGTCACTGGAGAGATTGAGCTTCCCCGCCAAGGTTTTAATCAACTCCGCCAGGCTATCTTTGTTGCTCAACAGGTCTTTACCCGCCACCGCCTCCAGTAGGGTATAAAGGCCAATGCCAAAGGCTCGACTGTACTTAAATCCCTCCCGGTCAGCCACCTGACTGAGGGTGCTCCTTAGTCCACCATTGCGGGGAGCCTCCAGCAACTGGTTAAACTGAGTCTCAAATTCCTCCAGGGTCATGCCAGCGACGGCGGCATTCATCGCGGATGCATCGCCCCGATATTGATCGGGGGAGGACTGTACTGACCGACAGAGGGCACTAAAAATGGAGTCCCTATCATGATCGGGCTGATAGCCGGCCATAAACCGGTCGAAGGTGGTGACGATGCCCAGGGCGTAGATCGGATCGTAGGCAAAGTCATCGTTGACCGCTAGCAGGTGCATTTCCACCAGCAATTCATCTACGACTCGCCGGTAAATAGAATTGATGGGACGGGTGTGGTAGGTATAAAAGTCCCGCTTGGCATCAGAAACCGTGCGTACAGGTGGGTTGTTCACAGCCGAGAGTTGGAAAGGACAATATTCCATTGTCGCGTGCGATCGTGCCTTTGCCAAGTCAAGGGTACTAACCAGAACCAAAGCGAGCAGAGATTTTGCCACTGCTATCCAGCCTAAGGCCCAAGACGGGACGGTTTAGGGTGAACCGTCAGGTGGTAGGGTTGACCGTTGTGGGTAATTAGTAGGGGCTGGCTACCCTCTGGAACTAGAGCGGGGGTTCTGGACAGCACATCAGGGGTGAGGGTAATCCGATCGATGGGATTTCCCTGGGGTAGGGTAAGGGCCTGGGCTAGCTGACCCTCCTGCTCAAGCTGTTGGGTGGCGGACACCAGGGTGGATAGACCGTTAATCAAATCTCGAATATGGCGACGTAGCCGGGGATCCCCGGTGAGCTCATCCACATCCGCTAGCACCTTATGGGCCCCCTGGAAGACCGTGCGGGCCGAGTCGAGGGTTTGTTGCAAGGTGACCAAATTGGCGGGGGTGTTGACGGTGGAGGTGATTGCCCGAATATCCGCCATGGCAACGGTGGCATCAGCAGATAGGACATCCAGATTATCCAGGAACTGACTGTTTTGAATGGCGGGAGCAAGGGTGGCCATAATCACCTCCAGGTTGGCGGTGCTACGGTTAATATGTTCCAGGCTGCTGATCAGGTTACTGCGGTTAGCTTCAATCAAGCTATTCACCTGGGTGCCGGTGATCTCAAAGGCGCTAGCGGCGCTACCAATTTTTTCCGAGGTGCGATTAACGGAGGCTAATAGGGGATCAATATCGGCCTGGACCTGTTGGGAGAGACTGGTCAGCCCCTGGGTTAATAATTTGCCGTTTTCGGTGAGCTGGGTAGCGTTACTCAGGGTGGTTTTAATGCCCCCCATAATGCTGGGGTCAGCAAAGGCGCTGGCTAACCCCTGGGTTGACTGGATCAGCGAGCCAAAGCTAGCTCCTATCTGACCCGACAATTGATCCCCGTCGCAAATAATCACCTGGCTTTGGCAATCGGGCCGAAAGGGGGTGAGGGCCAGCTCTGGGGCGGTGAGCGATCGCACCGGCGCAATGTCCAGGGTAGTATCCCCAATTAACCCCGATTGGTTCACCTCAATCCTGGAATCGCTGGGTATTTTCAGGTCAGGCTGGATAATTTCCACTGTTACCATCACCTGGTTCGACTCCGGCTTAATGCTGAGTACCCGCCCCACCCGTACCCCCCGAAAGGTGACGGCGGTACCCTCTTGCATACCCAGGGTATTTTCGAACACAAATTTAACGCGGTAGCTCTGACGACCTGGCGTCAGGCCCTTGAGCCACAACACCAAGCCAGCAAAGAGCCCGATCGCGAGTAAAATTAGTATACCAACCGATCCCTCTCGTATGGCGCGTTCCCGCATTCCCTCTCCTTACTACCTATCCTATTAATCGAACCCGCCCTTACCTCAAGGCTATCCCGTCGGCATGACCTACCCCCGGGCCTGCCACTCCCATCCCCAACCCTAGGTGACCATTTGGATCGGTCCTTGCAGATCACCAGTAAAGAACTGCCGCACGTAGGGATTATCGGTCTGATCAATCTCACTGACTGGCCCATTCCATTGAATTTTGCCGCGGTGTAGGAAAATAATTCGATCCGCCGTGCGCCGAATGGTGCTGTCTTGATGGGTGACAATCAAGTAGGCACGACAGCCACCGCTGCGTTGAATGTTTCGGATTAAATCCTCGATTACAGTGGAGGCAATGGGATCGAGACCGGCGGTGGGCTCATCGTAAAGCAGTAGGGCCGGTCGATCCTGCGGATTTTCCGGATTAGCAATAATGGCTCGGGCAAAACTGACCCGTTTGCGCATGCCCCCGGATAGTTCTGCTGGATAGCGGTTGCCAATGCCGGGTAGACCGACCATATCTAGCACCTCCTCCACTAGCTCCTGGATTTGTCGGGCAGGCAGGTGGGAATGTTGGTATAATAAAAAACCCACATTCTCCTCCACGGTCAGGGAGTCAAACAGGGCAGGCTGCTGAAACACCATGCCAATTCCCAGGGGGTCTGGGGCATCTTCAATTAAACCCCGGCGTTTTTTACCGGCGACATAGATCTCGCCACCGTCAGCGGCCAGCAGCCCGGCAATAATCCGCAAAATAGTAGATTTACCGGTGCCTGAGGGGCCAATGATGGCCACCGCTTCACCGGGATAAACGGTTAAATCAATTTGGTCTAGCACCTGGTTAGCCCCAAACCGCTTGGAAATCTGCTGCAGTTCTAGCAGGGCTTGATGCTGGTCACCGCCATGTTCTTGATGGCCCAGTCCCCCGGTTACCGGGTTAGGCATCATGTCATCGGGCTGGGCATAGACCGCGCCATCAGTGATGTCATCCCCTAGGGGCCGGAGCTTATCCATGGTATTACCAGCAGGGTAAGGGGCAAATACTGCCATCGTGAATAGATTAGCTGGAGTTTAGAGTTTGGCTGAGCTGGCGGCCAAAGCTATGGCCTTGGCCAAAACCCTTAGGGTACCGCTGGTCGAACACCTTTCTATCTCGTAATAGATAAGCTTATCTATTACGAGATAGAAAAAGCGGATTCTGGCCAGGCATTTTGGTGGGCCTTCGCCCCGTCACTCGAGGTTACAGCTATAGCCGCTAAAATCAAAAGCGTTAGCCCCTAGTTATAGAAGCTACACTATCTCTGGCTGTTATTTACCGAGTTTATGCTTTCTTTTCCCAGGCGTGGGTTGCTGTGCGGTGGGTCTCGCCTGGTTTTAGGGTACTCCTTCACCTCCCCTTTGCCATGTGGCTAAAACCTGTACAACGGCTAATTCAGGCCCTTCAAACCGGTCTGACACCGGCCCAATCCCATCGCTCGCCGGCGGCCCGGCGAGTTAACCGGTGGGTATGGTGGTTAACTCCGGGGCTCCTGGTCAAGCGCTGGCTCTTCCTCAGTGTGGTGGGGGTCGTGCTGCTAGGGATCGGCATTATGATCTGGCTCAAGTTAACCCCCGTGTTTTACACAGGGCAGTTGCTGGGGGCAGCTTTGCGGTTGTTTACTACCTACGTCCCCAGCTACATCAGTGGCCCCTTGGGGATTTTGCTGGGGTTAGCCCTGATTCTTTGGGGGCAAACCCGCACCGTTGGGGTGATCACTGACGTGTTACTCCCCGGGCAGGAAGAGGACCTGCTAGATGCCCTGATCACCCAGCGGCGGCTATCGCGGGGACCAAAAATTGTCGTAGTGGGCGGAGGGACGGGGCTTTCCAACCTGTTACGGGGCCTGAAGCACTACAGTGCTAACATCACCGCCATCGTCACGGTGGCGGACGATGGCGGTTCCTCCGGGCGATTACGTCGGGAAATTGGTGTTCTTCCCCCCGGGGACATTCGCAACTGTTTGTCAGCCCTGGCCGACGAGGAAAAGCTGTTGACCGAATTATTTAATTACCGGTTTGAGTCCGGTAGCGGCCTGGTGGGCCATAGCTTTGGGAATTTGTTCCTGACCGCCATGGCGGAGATTACCGGTGACCTGGAGCAGGCCATTGCCGCCAGTTCTAAGGTGTTGGCGGTACGGGGCCAGGTACTGCCCTCCACCCTGAGCGACGTGCAACTTTGGGCCGAGCTCGATAACGGCCAGCGGATTGTAGGTGAGTCAAAGATTGCCGAGGCCCGTCGCCGGATTGTTCAGATTGGCTGCTTACCCCCTAACCCACCGGCCCTACCCAGGGCAATTCGAGCCATTGAGGAGGCGGACTACATCATTATTGGCCCTGGCAGCCTCTACACCAGTATTATTCCCAATCTCTTGGTACCTGATTTGGTGAAGGCGATCGCCGCTCGCCAGGTCCCCCGTGTCTACGTCTGCAACATTATGACCGAACCTGGAGAGACCGATGACTTTGCCGTTTCAGACCACATTCGGGCCCTGGATGCAGCGGCGGGTCATTACCTATTTGACGCTGTCCTGGTGCAGAGGAAACCGCCTTCCCCGGCGGTGCTGAACCACTACGCCAGCCAGCAGGCCAAGCCAGTGGTATTGGATCGGGAGGCCATTATCGCCTCCGGTCGCCGAATTATTGCCGCCAACATTATGGAGGAGCGGCAAAACCTCTCGGTGCGCCACCATCCTCAAAACCTGGCTAAGGTACTACTCCGCTGGTACTCGGGCACCCAGAAGCTCTGGCCCTAATCAGGAGGGGTCTTGGGTTAGTTTGCGGCTGACCCAGCCCACCACACCGCTGGCGATCGCCCCCGCCATCAGCAGGCTAAGGGCGGGTAAAATCAGGGGGTTCCAGAGGGAATACCAGAGCTCCAGCCCCAGGTTTAGGTTCATGCTCTGGCCCAACACCGCCAGCAGGAACCAGGCGAAACAAGCTAGCACCAGGGCCAGGTCGGCCACCAGTATCCAGCTAATCAGTTGTGAAATACGATGTCCCATGGGTCCTCCAGAGTCGACCTGATTTCCCTCAGGTCTCGAGTAGCCATCCTAAATCGATTTAGGCCAGAACACTAGCCAGCAGAGCTTTCTGGGCATGCATCCGATTCTCCGCCTGGTCCCATACCCGGGAGGCGGGGCCCTCAATTACGTCGGCGGTAATTTCCTCGCCCCGGTGGGCGGGAAGGCAGTGGAGGACGATAACCTCAGGGCTGGCCTGTTGCAACAACCGTTGATTGACCTGGTAGGGTTGGAATAGGGGGATGCGCTGATCCGCCATGGATTCCTGACCCATGCTAGCCCACACATCGGTGTAAATCACCTGGGCCTGATCGACGGCGGCGATCGGGTCTGGGGTAATCAACACCTTCCCCCGATCGCCCATCAATCCCTGGGCTTCAGCCACGATGGCCGGATCTGGGGCATAGCCGGAGGGGGAAGCAATGCGCACATTCATACCCACCAGGGCACAGCCCAGCAGCAGGGAATGGGCCACATTATTACCATCCCCCAGGTAGGCCAGGGTGAGGCCCGCCAGCCCCTTAAACTCCTCCTGAATGGTCAGCAGGTCCGCTAAAATTTGGCAGGGGTGCTCCAGGTCCGTCAGGGCGTTGATCACCGGGATATTGGCGTAGTCGGCAAACTCCTGCACCTCAGCCTGGTCAAAGGTGCGGATGGCCACCACGTCCAGGTAGCGGTCCAGGACCCGGGCCGTATCACTGGTGGGCTCTCCGCGACTCACCTGGGTAACCCCTGAATGGAGGTCCAACACCTGCCCCCCCAGTTGGTACATGGCCACGGAGAAGCTGACTCGGGTACGGGTTGAGGCCTTTCGAAACAATAACCCTAAGACCTTCTGGGGAAAGCTAGGCTGGCTTTTGCCGGCCTTAAGGTGGCCCGCAAAGGCTAGCAATTCATGTAATTCTACCGTCGTCAGGTCGCTTACACTAAGCAGATTCCGTCCGCTTAAGGAGGCCATGGATGGTTTATCCTCACAGCTAAAACATGACATTAACAGATTGGATGATGTCAACACTAGAGGCTTGACATAAAATGGAAGCTCTTAAACTGACTTTAGTAGTAGGATTGGCCCGCCTATGTTAAAGCTTGTTTGAAAAGGGTTATCCCAGGTATAGTTCGCCGCCAACAGAGCGCAATAATGCTGAATTCTGAGGGTATTATCCTAATCCATAGGTACAGTTTGAGCCCCCTTTGGCTTTTTAAACAACCTCTTAGGCAAGTGATATTGGGTTATGGGGCTGCGCCACCCCGACAACGGCGGGTTCCCCAGGGGCCATTAGTTAACGTATAAAATAATGCATAGAAAGGTCTGACCATGCTAAGTGCTCTTGTTCCTCGCCAGCCGATGCCTCCGGTACCGGAGCTAGAGACATCCTGCCCCTCCCTGCGGGAACTGGCGGCCGCCGGAAATTTTCGGTCCATCGCGCTGTGGCTAAACCAGCCCCTAGCCCCCCAGGGTATCTTTGTTCAGGTCCAGCCTGATCGGCCGGGGTGTCTGAAACTGATTGTGGAGTTTCAGCGTTCCCCCCTCAAGGATCGGTTGGTACGGTTTCTCTGTCATCGCCTCTGCCAATTAAACTCCGAACTAATCGAAGGCGTTTACATCCTGGTGCGCCCCATTGGTTGGCAGCGCCCCCTGTGGCAACAGCGGGTAAGGATCGTTACCCCGGCTTTAAAGCGACGACAGACGGCGACTCCATTGAGCCAGTCTATGGCTGGGCAATCGCCCCTACCCCCTCGCCTGAGTTCCGCCCCTCGCGCTAGTCAACGGCCCAGGTTTAAGGTGATTCGGGCCTTGATGTTGAGTGGGTCAGCGGTAGCGGCCTTTATCCTGGGTTGTTGGTTAGAGGTGCTCACCAGCCCCTCCCCCAGCCTGCCAGAAATCACAGCTAAGGGGCAGTCCACCCTCTCCTCCCCCGGTTTAGTCGGCCCGCCCAACCCCCCTGAGGCAGACTCCCCAGCCCAGGCTATCCCCGCTGGTACTGGTGATGGTGCCCCAACGACGGCGATCGCCGCCTCAAGCACCCCGCGACCCAAGGTCGTCGATACCGCCCTAGAACCGGTTGGGGTGATTCCCTACCCTAAGTCTGGCAATGGGCCGGCTAACGAAATCAGCCTCCTATTTGGCGGCGACATCTCCCTGGATACCCTGGATTACTCCCAGCTTGACGGTAAGGGAGATTTTTTTGCCGAGGTGGAGGATTACGGCCAGACCGATGTCTCCATGGTCAATCTAGCCACTCCCCTGGCCACCGCCGCCACCAGCTTGGATGAGGAGTTGCACCACAGGACCCGTCTCGATGCCGTCGATCTATTGGCAGATAGCGGTGTTGATCTGGTTAACCTCACCAACAACACCCTGATGGACTACGGCGCAGAGGGGCTGGCCCAAACCCTCACCGCCTTGGATAGTAAGGGCCTTTACCGGGTGGGGGCGGGGCGCAATGCCATGGAAGCCCGGCGCCCTGAAATTTTAGATGTCAAGGGTAAACGCATCGCCTACCTGAGCTACGCCATGGGGGGCAACGATGCCGCCATGGATACCCGCGCCCTGAAAGAACGGGCTGGGGCTAAGAATGCCACCGTTGTTAAGGAGGTGGAAAACTTTAAGAAGAGTACGGCCTTTGGAGACCGGGCCGGGTTTAATGCCCAGGGGATGCCGGAGATCGTCGCCGACCTCCAGGCCCTACGCGATCAGGTGGACTGGATTATTGTTAATTTTCGTTGGGTCGATCATCTGCAAGCCGAGCCTAACTTTGTGCAAACCAACCTGGCCCGTCTGGCCATAGACCAGGGGGCGGACGTGGTGGTGGGCTATCACCCCACGGTGATCCAGGGGGGAGAGGTGTACAAAGGGCGGCCAATTGCCTACTCCCTGGGAGACTTTGTCTTTAAGGGGGGGCAACCCGTCGCCGATCAAGACTCCGCCATGCTCAAGGTGTCTCTCCAAGACGATCAGATGCGGGTGGAGTTTATCCCGGTTCAGCTGCGTAACTCCCGTCCCAAAAGCCTGACCGGTCCAGAACGGGAGGCAGTGTTCCAGCGTCTGCAGGCGGCCTCCGCCCAGTTTGATCAGCCCTTGCAGTCCTCCATGGTGCTGGACTTACAGAATCCAGCTAAAACCCCCACAGATGCCCTGGACCCCACCAGTCCCTTTGTCACCCCAGGGACGCCGGCAGTCCTACCGGTGGAGTCCACGGCCCCTGACCAGACCAAACCCCCTAGAGATCGTCCCTCTTTCCCGGCGGGGCCCGATCAACCCCAGCCAGAGAAAATCCACCCGAATCTGTCTCTACCCAACGGCGATCTACAAAAACAGCTGACCGATCAGCTGCAGGAATGGGGACCGAAGGTCTCTCCTCAACAGCAGGAATTTCAACCCATTCCCCAAAATCGCTCCGGGGTATCGGATCAATCCTTGCAGCCCAAGGCTAATTGGGGCAAGTCCAGGTCTACTTCTGACCCGGTTAAGGATA
>JBEIUS010000174.1:0-6357 GCA_040374235.1 Leptolyngbya sp.
GGCACCAGCGCCAGGTCCATCCCCCCTACCTGCTGGCCCTGGCGGTGGGGGACTTTGACTGCCTAGAGGACCGCTGGCAGAACATTCCCCTGGCCTACTACGTAGAAAAGGGCCGGGGCCATCAGGCCCAGCTGACCATGGGGAAAACCCCCCGGATGATGGCCTTCCTCAGCGATCGCTACGGCTACCCCTACCCCTTCTCTAGGTATGCCCAGGTCTGCGCCGCTGATTTTATTTTTGGCGGCATGGAAAACACCTCCCTGACTATCCTCACCGATCGCTGCCTACTGGATGACCGGGCCGCCCTCGATAACCGCAATTCCGAGTCCCTGGTGCTCCATGAACTGGCCCACCAGTGGTTCGGCGACCTGCTGGTGATTAACCACTGGAGCCATGCCTGGTTGAAGGAGGGCATGGCCACCTACGCAGAAGTCCTCTGGACCGAGGCGGAGTACGGCGCTGACGAGGCGGCCTACTACCGGCTGGGGGAGGCTCGCTCCTACCTGGAGGAGGATAAACAGCGCTACCGTCGGCCCATGGTCACCCACGTCTACCGAGAGGCGATCGAACTCTACGATTGCCACATCTACGAAAAGGGAGCCTGGATCTATCACATGACCCGGGCGGTGCTGGGGGAGGAGCTATTCTGGAGGGCGATTCGCCACTTTGTCCAAATCCACGCCCACCAAACCGTAGAAACTATTGACCTGCTGCGGGTGATCGACCAAACCACCGGTCACAATCTCCGCCCCCTGTTTGATCAGTACGTCCTCCGGGGTGGCCACCCTGACTATCGGGTGGCCTACAGTTGGGATGGGGAGAACCACCTGGCTAAACTCACCGTCACCCAAACCCAGGCCAAGGCCGATCACCCCAGTGGCCTGTTTGACCTGCGTCTGCCCCTGGGCTTCGGTTATCTGGAAACGGTGGACAACGGGGAACTCCAGGTGCGGTGGCGATCCCTCACCCTCCATCTGCAGGAATACCAGCAGACCCTCTGCTTCTCTCTGGAGAAAAAGCCCGACTTTATTAGCTTCGACCAGGGTAACCACTACCTCAAGACCGTCACCCTGGACTATCCTCTGCCGGAGCTTAAAACCCAACTGCGCTACGATCCCGATCCCCTGTCGCGGATTGAGGCCGCCACCGCCCTGGCCAAAAAAGTTAGCCTGGAGGCGGTGCAGGCCCTGGCCACGGCCCTACAGCAGGACCCCTTCTGGGGTGTGCGGGCCGAGGTGGCCAAGCAACTGGCTACGATGCCCCTGGATCAGGTGCAGCCCCTGCTGATCCAGGCCCTGGCGGACCCGGAGGCGCGGGTGCGGCGGTCGGTGGCCCAGGCCCTGGGGGAGGTGAAAACCCAGCCCAGCTACAAAGCCCTCAGGGCCCTGGTCAAGCAGGGAGACCCCAGCTACCAGGTGGAGGCCGCCGCCCTCACCGCCCTAGGCCAGGTGGGGGCGGCGGATTGGGCCGGTGAGGCTAGACAGGCCAAGACCCTGCAACGGTTGGCGACGGTGCTAGCGGGGCCGCCGGGGTGGAATGAGGTGGTGCGCTGTGGGGCGATCGCCGCCCTGAAGAGTTTCAAATCCTCCCCCCAGGCCCTCGATCTACTATTGCGCCACACCGCTGCCGGTATCCCCCAACCCCTGCGGCTAGCCGCGATCCGGGCCCTGGGGCCGATCTCCACCGCGCAAAGCCAGGCTGACCAGGATCGCATCCTAGAGCGGTTGGGGGCGATCGCCCGGGAGTCCTTTTTCCTGACCCAGGTGGCCGTCGTCACCGCCCTGGAGGCCATGGTCACCCCCCGGGCCCTCCCCCTGCTGCAATCCCTGGCGGACCAGACCCGCGATGGCCGGGTGCGCCGCCGAGCCGAGGAGGCCATCCAGACCATACAGGGGGCGATCGGCAAGGACCCATCCCTGGAAAAACTACGACAGAGCCTGGAGGAGCTGCAACAGACTCACCAGGAGCTAAAAAGCCGCCTGGCGGACCTGGAGGCTCGAACAACAGCCCCAAGCTAGTGAGGGGGAGTAGGGGGAGAAGAAGTCAGCACTCAGGAGTCAGAAGAAGTAGGTAGGGATTGATTTCAGGATCTACTCGCCTGCAACCCGAGGTATCCCTTAGCGACCTTCGATAGGTCTCTTGAAGCCACGTTTGCGTGCACCTAACCAGGGAACTAAACCGCGTCTAATTTGAAACCTGGAATTTTCCTCACCTAAAATCCTTCTCCTGAGGGAGAGGGATTTTGAAGGACTTTTCCGGCACCCCCCCTTGCGGGAAGCAAGCTACGCCCCCTGGGAGAGGGGCTGGGGGTGAGGGGGCAGAATTACGGTTCTCATCATGGACTTGGTTTAGGTTATTTAAAGCACGGATAGGGGCAGGTTTCTGAGGCTAAAGTAGATAAGGTCTGATTTAGGTTAGAAACAGTCTGGTCGAGGTAGATCAAGTCTCGAGAGACCTTCGGAAAAGATCATGGGGTGATCCCCGATCTAATCTTTCCAAGACTAGTTCCAAGCATTTAGAATACAACTATTGAAAACCCCTCCGGGTTAAGAATTTGAGTTCTTCCCTTGGCCCAAACTGCAGGCGCAGTCTTTGGTCTTGCCAACCAGCACCCTGGGAACATTAGTTATAGTTTATTAGTCTAGGACCCTAGGAGTTTACCCCAACTGCTTGGTTCCTATGCTGGATCCAGCAGCCATGATAATTGCCTGGCTTCTACCCGATACTGACAATGGTGCGTCTCTACCTTGAGCATAAAAACCTTAGGTTTACATACCATGGCTCGTTATACTACTTTGCTAACTCTGCCGACCCGCCAACCAGCCCTTCCTGATCTCATTGTCCGTACCCTAGAGGGCTGTGGCCTGGTAATGGTTTACTCGGCGACTGATTATATGATGGCCAAGGAGAGGCCTAGTCAGGTTTCCCTGACCCAATTGGCGACTGTAGAGGTCCTCATCAACTCCGCCCACCAGCTGCAATTGGTGGTAAAAAATGAACAGTTGCCCCTCCAGATCGACAACCACTGTAGGGCGACCTTTGAAACCGTCAGCGGTGCGCTGTTGGAGGCTATCGCCTGTGACGCCCAACCATCCTTCCGCTGACCCTTAGGCTAATCCTCCCCGGCTTTTGTGGTTTTATAGCAGTCGCCAGTTTGGTTGGGGGAAGATGGGTTCCAAAGCTATAAATGGCTACAGCTATATCTAAGCCATTGCCAAGTATGAAGCTGTGCTATAATCACTAACTGTACCTGAGGGTACAAGATAGGGGTCGCTAGCTCAGCGGTAGAGCACTCGGCTTTTAACCGATTGGTCTTGGGTTCGAATCCCAGGCGACCCATAGTTAGGATGCTTCTTCAAATTTTCTTCCACTTCTCCAAACATTTCGTCATACATGGGCGTTCTGTCCTAAGATGAATGAAGGTAGGGCTAACCGATCACAGTATTCGATGGCCTGACGGCGAGAACACACTAGGAGGATTTCTATGGCGCTTGTCCCAATGCGGCTGCTGCTGGATCATGCAGCGGAGAATGGTTACGGCATTCCAGCCTATAACGTTAATAATCTAGAGCAAATTCTGGCCATCATGAAGGCCGCCGATGAAACCGATAGCCCGGTTATCCTGCAGGCTTCTCGGGGAGCTCGCACCTACGCCGGGGAAAATTTCCTGCGCCACCTGGTGGTGGCGGCGGTGGAAACCTACCCCAACATCCCCGTGGTCATGCACCAGGATCACGGCAACTCCCCCGCCACCTGCTACTCCGCCCTGCGCAATGGCTTCACCAGCGTCATGATGGATGGCTCCCTGGAGGCTGACGCCAAAACCCCCGCTAGTTTTGAATACAACGTCGCCGTAACCCGGGAAGTGGTGAAGGTGGCCCACGCCATTGGTTGCAGTGTGGAAGGGGAATTGGGCTGCCTCGGCTCCTTGGAAACCGGTCAGGGCGATAAGGAAGACGGTCACGGGTTCGAGGGTACCCTCAGCCACGATCAATTGCTCACCGATCCCGATGAGGCGGTGCAGTTTGTGGAAGCCACCCAGGTAGACGCTCTGGCGGTGGCCATCGGTACCAGCCATGGGGCCTACAAGTTTACCCGTAAACCCACCGGTGAGATCCTGGCCATTAGCCGCATTGAGGAAATCCACCGGCGTCTGCCCAACACCCACTTGGTGATGCACGGGTCCTCCTCCGTGCCCCAGAAGTGGTTGGATATGATCAACCAGTACGGCGGTCAAATCCCTGAGACCTACGGTGTTCCCATCGAGGAAATTCAAAAGGGTATCAAGAGCGGTGTGCGTAAGGTCAACATCGACACCGACAACCGTCTGGCTATCACGGCGGCGATTCGGGAAGCGGCCTTTAAGGATCCCTCCAACTTCGATCCCCGCCACTTCATGAAGCCCTCCATTAAGTACATGACCGAGGTCTGTGCCGAGCGTTACACCGCCTTTGGCACCGCCGGTCAGGCTAGCAAGATTAAGCAGCAGTCCGTAGAGGTTTATGCCGCCAAGTACGCCAAGGGTGAGTTGGATGCTAAAACCGCTCAAACCGCCGCCGTCTAGTTGTCACCCTAGTTAGGGTTCAGGGTCTGGCCAGGGGCTGGACCTGAACCACTTCCCCTGGCTCCGGTCGGGGGTTTTTATTGCCCTGGGCGCTGACGTTCCAGAATGTCCCGATTGGCGGCGATCAGGGTCTGCAGCCCCTGGGGTAAAAGGCTGCCACTGCCGGTTTCCGAGTCCAGACTGGCCAGGGTAACCTGGTCCTGGAGTTGCTGGAGTTGGGCGCGGGTGGCCTGGAGGCGATCGCAGCTAGCCCCTAATCGTTGCTGGGCCAGCTGGCGGTAGGTGGGGGTTTGCACCTGTTCCACCACCGCCAGCCCCTCCGCCACCTGGCGGACCAAGTCCACCACGGTGTGGAGCGCCTCTAACAGATCCACCTGCAGCAGCGGGTCTCGCTGGTAAATCTGGTGGGCAAAGGCCTGGGACTCCAGGGCCCAGGTGGAGGCCTGGCGCCAGGGTTGCTGCTGGCGGGGGGGAATATCCTGGTTTAGGAGGTCCAGGTGCTGGACAAAGGTCTGCCGATCCAGCAGATCACTACCCAGTTCCGGAGGGACTGATCGGCGCCACCCCGCCAACCAACTGGCCACCATGGTGGTGGAGATCGCCCCTCCCCCTGCCCATACCAGAGGTCGAGGGCCGGCCAGATTTAATAACAGAGCGTAGCCCAAACCGATGCCGAGCAGCAGGAGGTAGGTTTGGGGTTGCCTGAAGGCCCTAGACCATTGGATTTCCATGGCTACCGACCGACATAGGCTTCGACACAGCGCACAAACATTTCCACCCCCAGGGCCAGGGCCGACTCATCAAAGTCAAAGCGGGGATGGTGGTGGGGATAGGCCAGGCACTTTTCGGTGTTGGCGGCCCCCAGGAAAAAGTAACATCCCGGCACCTCCTGTAGGAAAAAGGCCATGTCCTCTCCCCCCATGGTATGGCAATCGGGCACTACCCCGGCCTCGGTTTCCACCACCGCCAGAGCCACCGATCTCACCAGATCCGCCATCGCCCCGTCGTTAATCACCGGGGGATAGAGGGGGGTGTAGTCCAACTGGTAGGCGGCGCCATAGCTCTGACAGATACCCGCCACGATTTGCTCAATGCGCTGGCTAAAGAAACCGGCATAGGCGGGGTCAAAGTAGCGCACCGTACCACTGATCTGGGCTGTATCCGCCACCACGTTGCAGGCATTGCCACTGTGGAAGGTGCCCACGGTCACCACCGCCGACTTCACCGGATTCACCTGGCGGGAGACAATGGTCTGCAGGGCATTCACCACCTGGGCCCCCACCACAATGGTGTCGACGGTTTGGTGGGGTAGAGCGCCATGGCCCCCCTTGCCCTGCAGGGTAAGCTTAAAGGTTTCCGTGGCCGCCATCAGGGCCCCACTACGCACCCCCACGGTACCCAGGGGCAGGTTATTCCAGAGGTGCAGGCCCACCATGGCATCCACCTGGGGGTTGGTGAGCACCCCAGCCTCAATCATGGGTTTGGCGCCGCCGGGCCCCTCCTCCGCCGGTTGAAAGATCACCTTCACCGTGCCCTTAAAACCCTGGGGGTGCTGGCTCAGATAGTAGGCCGTAGCCAGGGCAATGGCCACATGACCATCATGGCCGCAGGCATGCATCACCCCATCATGCTGGGAACGGTAGGGGACCGGATTTTCTTCCTGGATGGGCAGGGCATCCATGTCCGCCCGAATCCCCAGCACGGGGCCGGGCTGCTGGCCATGGATCACTGCCACTACCCCGGTACCGGCGATCCCAGCCTGGTGATCAATGCCCCAGGCCCTGAGCCGATCA
>JBEIUS010000202.1:0-4868 GCA_040374235.1 Leptolyngbya sp.
GGGTATTGTACAGGGTTTGGCGAAATTGCTGAAGTTGGTTGAAAATCATAGGGTCAATCGAATTTCTACTTCATTGACCTTACGGCAGTCAGTGTCACTCATTGACTGCCTTTCTTTACAGAATTAGTCCAAACTCAAGCAGTTAGCTGTGCAAGCAGCTAGACGAGACAACTTGCCTCCTGATACAGCTTATGAAAACAAAGGTGAGAGTCATTTGCCACTGTTAGCCTACTCTCCTGACGATGTAGGCTAACAGGTCATGGCAGTGGATGGATGAACCGGTTTCTCCACCTCCCGGCGGTTATGGCGGTTCTCCCCCAGGAATAACCCACTCTCGGAACAAACCCCCCCCAGGGGTAGGTCCCAACTATCGCGCGGCAGGCTGGGAAGACGGGCATATTCAAAGACCACCCCCAGGGTAGGAATGGCCCTCCAAGGGGGGGAACTAAGCAGGCGATCGTAGTACCCTGCCCCGTAGCCCAATCGGTAGCCCCGCACGTCACAGGCCACCGCCGGCACCAAAATCAAATCCACTAAATTACCCTCTACCTGGGGAGATTGGGGGTGGGGTTCCAGGATACCGTAGGCCCCCGGTTGTAGGGGCCAGGGGTTTTGCTTGGACCAATAATGCCAGTGGAGCACCTGATCGACGCAGCGGGGCAGGCCCCAGTGGAGGTGGTGTTCGGTGAGGGGACTGAGGTCGGGCTCTTGACGAAAGCTGGTATAGGCTAAAATCACCCGACAACGGCGGAAGTAGTCCCAGTTGAGCAGATGGGCGCAGATGCGATCGCTCTTTTGTCGCCATACCTGGGGGGGAATACCCTGCCGTGCCTTAACCAAACGGCGGCGCAGATCCGCTTTAGTTTCCTGAGGTAGGGTGCGAGAAGAGGGCTGGGTCACAGGCGGGAGAATAAACCATCCCTACCAGTTTAAACCATCCCCCAGGTTACGCCATCCCCAGACTCACCACCGGGCGGTTCCGTTCAGTTGAATCCAAGGCGAGGTTGAGGAAATCCACTAAATCGGCGCAGGTTTCCAAACACCCTTCATCAAACTGATCACTAATATCCACCCCAAAAGCATCGTAAAAATCGGTGCAGAGGGTCAAGCCCCAGTCAAACCAGCAAATGCTGGGAAACTGCAGGTCCTCCACCAGGCGATCGCTGGGCTGCAGACGCCCCACCTCCAGACCGGTGTATTCCTGCAGATGGGTGTAGAGAAACTCGATTAACTCCCGGGAGTAGGCCCGGGCTAGACCGGGCTGGTTCCAATAACGATTAAACCACTGGTCACAGCTGAGGTAGGGTCGGGTCAACAGCCAGTGGGAAAGGCGGCGCTGGATAGCCAAATTAGGACTGAGCCAGCCATAGGTCATTAGACTATTAACGAGATTATTAATGTGCTGCATGAGCTCGATCACCACTTCCCCTGATCTTTCTCAGAGTGTGCCCAAGGCCAGAGAGGAAATCATAGGGTTTCAGGATTTTTTTAGGCCGTCAATTCCGCGCCGCGGTAAAGGTCGGCGATCGCCATGTCCAGTCCAATACTGGTTAGGATCAACTGATCCCCAGGGCCGTAGGCCACCATGGGCCAGGGGTCACCGGGGTCAGAAGGGCGACGGTAAAAGTCAACCCGGGGTCGGTCCTGGTGAATTAGCCCGTATTCCTCGGGACTAAACCCGGTCGGAATGGCGATCATGGGCACACCTGCAAGACGCTGACCAACAACGGTTCCATGCCACCGCCACCCCCTGGTCAGGACTTAGGATTGGGCCTGTTTAGTCTGCTGGGCCTGGATGGCGGTAATCGCCACGGTGTTGATGATGTCCTCCACCGTACAGCCCCGACTGAGATCATTGACGGGTTTTTTCAACCCCTGGAGCACCGGACCAATGGCGATCGCCCCCGTTTCTCGCTGCACCGCCTTATACGTATTATTACCGGTATTCAGGTCCGGAAAGATCAGCACGGTGGCCTGGCCCGCCACCAGGGACCCCTGCATCTTTTGGGATCCTACCGCCGCATCCACCGCCGCGTCGTACTGAATCGGCCCCTCTAGCAGCAGGTCGGGGCGGCGATCGCGGGCGATTTGGGTGGCCCGCCGCACCTTTTCCACCTCCTCCCCCTGGCCCGACTCCCCGGAGGAGTAGGACAACAGCGCCACCTTCGGGTCAATACCAAAGGTACGGGCGGTGTCGGCGGAGGCGATAGCAATCTCCGCCAACTGCTCACTGGTGGGGCTGGGGTTAATGGCGCAGTCACCGTAGACCAGTACCCGCTGCTCCAGGCACATAAAGAAGACCGATGACACCACGGAGAACCCCGGTTTGGTTTTAATCACCTGGAGCGCCGGTCGGATGGTGTGTTGGGTGGTGTGCACCGCCCCCGACACCATGCCATCCGCATCCCCCTGGTAGACCATCAGGGTGCCAAAGTAGGAGACATCGTGCATCACGTCCAGGGCATTATCCAGGGTTACCCCCTTGGCCCGGCGCAGATCGTAGAAGGTTTGGGCATAGTCACCCCGGTGATCGCTGCTGGCAGGGTGGAGGATTTGCACCTGGTTGAGGTCCAGATCAATACTGTGCTGGTTGACCAGCCGCTGGAGCTCCTGGCGGTCCCCCAGCAGGGTGAGGGTCACAATACCCCGATTAATCAAAGTGGCCGCTGCCTTGAGGATGCGCAGATCGTTGCCCTCCGGCAGGACAATGTGCTGGCGATCGGCCCGGGCTTGCTCCAGCAGGGTGTAGGTAAACAGTTTTGGGGTCAGGCCCCGCCGCCGCACGGCACGGATTTGCTCCCCCAGACGCTCCAGGTCAACGTACTGATCAAAGGCCTGGATACTAAGGTGAATTTTTTCCTGGTCGTCGGGCCAGAGGGTGCTATGCACCTCATTCACCGGGGCGGCGGTGGTAAAGGTGTCGGTTTTTACCGACAGAATCGGCAGGGGGTCGGGAATCCCCTCGATCAGGCGGGCGATCGCCGGGTCGGGCTGCAGCCCCGTCGATAGCAACAACCCCGCCAGGCTGGGGTAGCTGTGGGATTGGTGGGCCTGGAGCATACCGGCAATAATGTCGCCGCGATCGCCGGGGGTAATCACCAAACAGTCAGGCCGCACCCAGTTGAGGCTATTTTGCAACTGCATGGCCGCCACAATTCGGTTGGTGACCAGGTTCTTAAGCTGCCCCTGGCCGTAGAGCACCTGGGCCCCCAGCTGGTCGGCAATGTCCCGCACTCTAGGGCTGCTCAGGCGGGGGTTGTGGGGAATCACCGACAGCAGCCAGCCCTCCTGGCCAAACCGCCCCTGTAGCTCCGCCAGCAGGGCCGCCCGTTGCTCAGCATTGGCCTTATTAAGCACCACCCCCACAATGGCGCAGCCATGGGCCTGATAGGCCTCCACCGCCATTTGAATAGGGCTCAGGGTCTCTTCCCAGGAGCGGTCCTGGGCATTGCCCAGAATCAAAATCGGCGCCCCCAGGTTTTTGGCAATTTCCTGGTTAAAGGTAAACTCAAAGGCGGAATTCTCCCCCAGGTAGTCAGACCCTTCACAAAGGACAAAATCCCCCCGCTGCTCGAGGGTCTTAAACTTGCGAATGATGGTGTCAAGGGCTTGATCGGCCTGGTGCTGGCCGATCAATTCACTGGCTTCGGTTACCGTCAGGCCATAGGACTCTTCGTAGCGTTGCTGAAGCTGGAAGTGGTTGAGGATGAGGTTAATATCCTCGTCCAGGGGGGGCTGACCTGGCTCCGGCAATGGAATCAGGGGCCGAAAAAAGTGGGCCCTGGGGGTGCGCCGTAGGATGAGCTCCAGAATGCCCAGGGAAACCAGGGCTTTGCCGCTGCCGGCGGCGGTGGTGCTGAGGTAGAGAGAGGAAGTCATGGGGGTGGGGAGTCTGCCGCCAGGCGGAAGCCCGCGTGTTGATAGAAGTTAGGCCGAAACCAGTTGCGATAGTCGGGCAGGGCCCCGGCCCCAGAGGTGATCCAAGAGCCGCCCGCCATCATCCGGTGCTCGCTATCAAAATAGCAGGCGGAGTAGTCTTCGTACAGGGGATGGGGTCGATAACCGGGCAGGGGGGTGAGGGGATCCCGCAGCCACTCCCAAACATTGCCGCGCAGGTCGTAAATACCCATCGCCGTTTGGGCGGTGGGCCTGGACCCCACCCCATGGGGAGAACCCACCTGGCTGTCCAGGTTGTAGTCCGCCACCGGTTGGGGCTCGCCCCAGAGCGCCCGTTGCCACTCCGCCTCCCCCATCAGGCGGGTGTGGTGCCCGGTAACCTGGTTATACCAACGACAGTAGGCCACCGCCTCATGGTAGTTGACCTCCACCGGGTACTGCCAGGGCATGGGGATTTCATCAAACAGGGCCCGGTATCGATAGCCCCCCGGCGCTAGCGGGTCCACCAGCCAAAATTTGGGGTGGGTGACGGCCGCCTGGGTCTTCCACCCCCAGGCGGCGGCGCACCAGTAGGCGGGGGTCTGGTAGCCCCCCGCTTGCACAAAGGCTAAAAACTCTGCGTTGGTAATCTGGTACTGGCTCACCCAAAAGGGGGCGACTTCAAGGGGGCGATCGCCGTAGTCAATATCCCACCCGTAGCTGGGGGCATCCTGGGGCTTGCCCAGCCGCACCGGCCCCGCCGGCACCGTCACCAGGGGGTTGGGGCGAGCCTCACCGTTGCCCGGCAGGTACAGCCAATCGGCGGGGCGGCGGACCATCGCCACCGGCAACTGCCGGATCAGCACGGAGGAGGTTTCGATGTGAATGTACTGATGCTCGATCGCCATGATCAGGGCCCAGAGGGGGTGATCAGGGGTGATGGGGGCGCTGAAATCGCTCTGGTGAATCAGAACGGTGATGTGGTGGTAGAC
>JBEIUS010000038.1:0-22637 GCA_040374235.1 Leptolyngbya sp.
AAGAAATTCTCATTATGAAAACCTTGTCCGCATCTTGACACTAGCTATTGAGAATCTTCTAAATAGCACTGCATGAAAAGCCTATGCTCCCGTTAGGCAACCTAGGCTCGAAACGCTATCTTTGGTACAAGAGTTCTAAAATGAGAATTGCTGTCTTCCTGGGAAAAACTCAGGGACAAAATTGTCAGGTCAGGGAAGTGCTGCCGTTACAATGCTGCTATGCACTTCCGGTCGGTGACCCCCCATGCCCCTCGGCCACGAACCCCCAGAGCTCCTCCAATCACGCCTCTTCTACCAGGGGCGAAAGTTTAACTTCGAAGTCAATTCCCTACGCTTGCCTAACCAGGTAGAAGGGGACTGGGAATGCATTCGTCATCCCGGCGGGGCCCTGGCCGTGCCGGTGACCCCCGATGGTCGCCTGGTGATGGTGCGTCAGTACCGGTTCGCCATGATGGGGCGCCTGTTGGAGTTTCCCGCCGGCACCCTGGAGCCCCATGAGGCGCCAGCGGATACCATCCGGCGCGAGCTCCAGGAGGAAACCGGCTATCGGGCCACCACCTGGTCTTCCCTGGGTCACTTTCCCCTGGCCCCGGGCTACTCCGATGAAATCATTTATGCCTTTCTGGCCACCGACCTCGAAGCGGTTGAGTCCCCTGGTCTGGATGAGGATGAGGACTTAGAGGTGGTGTTATTAGAACCGCTAGCGTTACAGCGGTTAATCAGGGGTGGTGAGGTGATTGATGCTAAGTCCATAGCTAGCTTTTTCCTAGCCCAGCCTTTTCTATAGTTTTAGTCAGCCCACTTAGGACAACGTTGGTTGATCGATATTTTTTTGATTTCCTAGGTTTGGTCAGCTCAGTGGAGGCTACGGGACTAACCGCCAAGCTGGTTTCGTCCTATGGCTTTGACTAGAACCCTCACAAAAGTTTGCACAAAGATTTCAAAATTGTTACATTGTATGTATAGCATTTACTTGTCCACTGAGGACAAGGCTGTGACGCCATGGTCCATCTACTGACACTCGAAGTATGCCATTGTGTCCTGAGTCAAATGGACGCAGCTATACCTACTACTCCTGAGGATAATTTCAGCTATGCGCCTCTGGTTTTCATTATTTTCGGGGTCTAAGTTTGCTTCTCTGCGGCCAACATCGCGTGTTTACGATCTTAAGCAACGCCTAGATTGGGGTGAACCGGCCCTAACCATCATTGATATTCGAGAGCGGCAAGACTTTCAAGAAATCCACGTTAGCGGGTCTGTGTCTATTCCCTACCCAGACCTATTGATTACTGTCACTCGCTGCTTTGAGTCGAACCGTGACCTCTATATCTATGGTAATAGCGATGGCGAAGCGGAGATGGCAGCGGATCAGTTGCGTCAGGCTGGCTACTCAAGGGTGAGTGTTTTGCGGGGAGGAGTAGCGGCCTGGAAGGCGGCGGGTTTTCCGGTAGAGACTACCCTGGTTGCCCTGGTGGATTTAACCTAGATTTGCCAGACCTATTGATAAACCGATTCCCAATCAAGGCATTGTTGTTGGTCTTCGGGACCAAAGGGATGCATGGCACACACCAGGATGTTACCACCGTGGGCCTGGCCATAGAAGTTTCGACATCCTACGCAGGCGGGATAATTCTGCAAAATGGGCTCGACGGTATTGTTGAGGGGAGTTGAAACCTCCTCGAGCCACTGATCAAGGCTGGATAGGCCATTCACCAAGGGAGCCAGAACCTGGTCTAACTGGGCCACTACTCCATCCACCTGTTGGTTTAGGGAGCGTTCCACGGGTTCTACCGCTTGGTTCAAGCTATCAAAAAAGAGATTTAATTCTGGGTATAGGCCATCCTGGAGCTGATTACCCAGGTGCTCAACATTGTCAACCAGATTGTCAGAGACCTCTACAAATCGCTCAGCCATTTCATCTAGCCACTGTTCCGTAGGCTGGATAAATTGTTCACCCAGTTGGTGAACAGTTTTGCTCAGCTCATTTAGCAGTTGTCGGGACCAGTCTTCCATTAGCTATCCCTCGACTTTTGGCGTAAGTTATCTAACTCCTGGCGCAGATTCGTGATCTGTTGACGTAGACCAGAAACCGGATCCATAGGGCTGATGGGTTGATCATCGATGGAAATTGGCTGAGGTTTTTGCTGTAGATCGGCCTCGGTGCCATGTTTGTAGCGTTTTCCCCACTCGTTCATGATCTTCTGGGCCTCTTCTGCCGTGACCTCCCCCCGCTCCACCAGGCCATTGACTAAGACCTGGGCTTGTTCCTGCAGCTGTCTGAGGTTAGGACCAGCCTTTTGTAGGTCTTTTAAGGTGTTACCCGCCTTCTCCCCTGCATAGGCGGCGGCCCCTACGCCAAGATAGAAGGTTTTTTTAACCAAGTCCGTAAAACCAGCCATAGCAACGGATCTCCAGTATTACCTTGCAAGTACTGTCCAGTTTAGACCATAGACCCGTGTAGTGGGGATGGGGGTAACCAGGGCTGGGCTACCCCAATTCCTCGGCCAGGCAATTCGCCCGACCGTTAGACCACCTGCTCCACCTCAGCAATTTCTGGAATAAATTCCCGCAGCCGGCGCTCAATTCCCATGCGCAGGGTCATGGCGGAGCTGGGACAGGACCCACAGGCCCCGTTCAGACGGAGTTTCACCACCGGGCCATCAATTTCCACCAGTTCCACATTGCCACCATCGGCCAGGAGGTAAGGACGGAGGTCATCAAGGACCTGTTCAACGTTAGTTGGAGTCAATGCCAGTGTTTCCATGGAAATATCCTTAAATTGTGGAAGGGTGTAGAGATGGGCAACCTAGGAGAACAGAACCGAAATCCGGTAAGCGGCTTCGACCCCCTCAGCTACCTATGCTGATTAATTCTATTGTAGGAATTTAGGCTGCGACCGACCCCTAAAGAATTCTAGGGTCAGTATAGATCTGGTTACGGACAGGCCGCCGGTTCTGTGTTCTTTGCTCCTAGGCCGGCCCGGATCAGGATTACCTATCGACCCTGGCTGATGATCACTTTGGCCAGAATGGCCAGGGGGTATGGGTTGAGCTTTAGGGTAGAGTAAATAGTAACTCTCGGGGTTTGGGCCACGGTAGTACAGTTGAAACTAGAGTGGATCATACCCCCGTTTTAAGAAACACTAAGGTTAACCATGATGGGGTCTTTACGCAGTTCTACCAAGTGGCGGTTGCTGATTACCGTTCTCCCCTTGACGATCCTCTTCAGTTTGGCCAAGTTGGCCAGCCATCGCCTCGGCTGGGAACCCTGGGCCTTTGACTCTCAAACCGGTGCCCTATTTGGCGCCGCCACCTTTGTGATAGCTTTTACCCTGGCTGGTACCCTGAGTGGCTATAACGACAGTGCAGATATGCCGGTAAAAATTGCCAACTCGGTGGAGACGATGCAGGACACTAATCTGGTGTTGGCCCAGGTTCATCCAGAGTATGACCCCGCTCTCCTACAAGCTAACCTGGCCCATCTTGTTGAGGTGATTTTAGCTTGGCTGAGAAATGGTAAAGCCGCTGACCAAGTTGAAGGTGCCATTGGTCAATTGAATAACAACTTTGCTACCCTCCTACCTCTAGCTGGGCCAGCGGTACTCAACCGCCTGCAGGGAGAGCAGGCTAAGATTCGCTTTTTAGTTAAGCAAATGGGGCTGAGCCGCGATACGGATTTTATCGGCCCAGCCTACGTCCTCCTGGAGGTTTTCCTGATTGGGGCGATCGCCGCTCTGCTGTTGATCGGCACCGATCGCTTTAGTGAAACCCTGGTGGTGTCCTGTTTGATGTTTACCTCCTTCACCTACCTGCTGTTGTTGATTCGGGATCTGGACAACCCCTTTGAATATAATGGTAAGTCCAGCGTGGATGTGGATCTGAGTTTGCTGGAAGCCACCCGCGATCGCCTGGGGTAAATCCCCTAACCCGCCATGGATACCCCCCGTCTTCACCCCGATACCATTGAGGCTGTGCGCGATCGGGCCGATATCGTTGACATCGTTTCCCAGTACGTGGTGCTGAAGAAACAGGGCAAGGATTTTACCGGGCTCTGTCCCTTCCATGACGATAAGTCCCCCAGTTTTAGCGTTAGCCCTGGCAAGCAGTTTTACTACTGTTTTTCCTGCGGGGCGGGGGGCAATGCCTTTAAGTTTCTCATGGAGCTCAACCAGCGTTCCTTTGCCGATGTGGTGCTGGACCTGGCTCAGCGCTACCAGGTGCCGGTAAAGACCCTGGAACCTAGTCAACGGCAGGAGTTGCAGCGTCAACTGAGTCTGCGGGAGCAGCTTTACGAGGTGCTGGCGGTTACCGCCCGGTTCTACCAACATGCCCTGGCCCAAGCTGACGGTGTCGAGGCCCTAGCCTACCTACGCCAGCAGCGGGGCCTCAGGGATGAGACTATCCAGCAGTTTCAGTTGGGCTTTGCCCCCGGCGGTTGGCAAACCCTCTACGGCTATCTGGTGGAGCAAAAGCACTATCCGGTTAGTTTGGTGGAGCAGGCCGGTCTGATTGTGCCCCGTCAGAAGGGAGAGGGCTATTACGATCGCTTCCGAGATCGCCTGATGATTCCCATCCGGGATAGCCAGAGTCGGGTGATTGGCTTTGGCGGCCGGGCCCTGGGGGAGGAAACCCCCAAGTACCTGAACTCCCCCGATACCGAGTTGTTTGACAAGGGCAAGACCCTCTACGGGCTGGATTTAGCCCGGGCGGCCATCGCTAAGGTCGATCGGGCGATCGTCGTGGAGGGCTACTTTGACGTCATCGCCCTCCATGCCGCCGGCATAGAAAACACAGTGGCGGCCCTGGGTACGGCCCTGAGTGCGGCCCAGGTGAAGCAAATGCTGCGCTACAGCGAATCAAAGCAGGTGGTGTTGAACTTTGACGCCGATAGCGCCGGTGTCAAGGCGGCCCAGCGGGCGATCGGGGAAGTGGAGGCCATGGCCTACCGCGGAGATGTGCAACTGCGGGTTCTCAATCTGCCCGCTGGCAAGGATCCGGATGAGTTTCTGCGGCACCATAGCGCCGCCGACTACCAGGCTCTGGTGGAGGCTGCTCCCCTCTGGATTGATTGGCAAATTCATCAACTCATTGAGGGGAAGGATCTGCGCCAGGCCGACCAGTTTCAACAAACCACCCAGGCGATCGTTAATCTCCTGGGGGATATTGCCAACGCCGATACCCGCACCCACTATGTTCGTTACTGTGCAGAGATTTTCAGTAATGGGGATAGTCGCCTAGTGCCCCTGTTAGCAGAGAATTTGATCACCCAGGTGCGTCGCCAACGGCGGGCCACCTCCCAGAATACCCCCCCCGCCCCGGCCCCGGTATCTAGCACCAGCTACCTAGAGCAGGCCGAAGTTGCCCTGTTACGGCTTTTTCTCCACTCCTCCAGCCACCGCCAGGAGATTAGTCAGGTCCTGGAAGACCGGGATTTACAGTTTAGTTATTCCCACCACCGAGCCCTCTGGCGCCAGATGCAACGGTTACTCAGTCAGAGCGACGACTCTCCCAATCCACCGGACCTGATTAGTCAGCTACGGCACCATCTGGCGGATGCCGGCTTGGCCAGTCTACCCTTACAAGCCCTACTAAATCTCAGTGAGAAGACCCGGCGGGACATCCTCCGGGGTTCCCTGGTGATCCGGGCGGCGGTGGCTTGTATGGAGAAAAACCTGTGTGAGAAGCGCTACCGCCACTTTTTGTCCCTATGGGAAAAAACCGGTGCCGACCTCAGTCCCGAACAGGCGGCCTATTTTCAAACCCAAATCTATGCGGAGAAACGCCGCATCGAGGTCTTAGAAAAGGACCGCCAGGTTCACTTTGAAGACTTAGTCACGATGCCCTGGGTCGGGGAACAGTACGAGTCCCTCGATCCGACAACGGTCAGGCCAGAGGCCGGAGGCCAACCTGTGGGCTAGAAAAACCACCTCGGTTCGATAATCTAGACGCTTACAGCAAGGGGGCGGAGGCAAGCTAGAATGCCTTCCGGTATTGAGTTTGATGGATCAACCTTGTCCTACGTGTTCTGGCCAAAGTTATATATTGAAGCTAGTCATCTGTATAGAACTTACCCATGATCAAAAATGTTGGTTTGATCCTAGCCCTGACCACGGCTGGGCTCCTACCTGGAATGGAACTTGGCGGGGCCTATGGCGTGCGGGCTCTAGCTCGTTTCCCTGATCAATCACCGGTTACGGCTCAACATCAGTCAGACCTGTCAATATGTAGTCCCGACTTAACGCAGATGGACATTAATGACTGTTGGCAAAGTCAAATGGAGGCTAGTGATCAGCGCTTGATGGAATTGCTGGGGGAGCTAGAGCAGGTTCTGACCACCGCAGAGGTAGCCCAGTTGCGTTCCGTACAGCGGCTATGGTTAGACTACCGACGGCGGCATTGCCAGTGGCAAGCTGATTTCTTTATCGGTGGCTCAATTCGGTTCATGGTCTATGCCAGCTGCGCTGATAGCCTTACCTGGGAACGGATTGCTGCCCTCAAGTTCAACCTCTGCGAGGGCCAGGGTATGACTGGAGTCTGTGAGGCGTCCAGGCGTTACGATCGCCCCATGGGCCAGCCATAAAGCCTCAGATAATCTTTCCTTTATGCCCTGTCAACCTGGGAAATGTAAATTAACCCATTGGCTGAGCTCCCTGACAAATTTAGCCGTGGATTCGTAGGGCAGGAGGTTACGGCCAGGGATGATTCCTCCCTGGGCATGGGTTAGGTAAGTCAGGTAATCCTGCAATCGCTGGGGGGCACTGTCGGCCTTGCTCAAGCGATCAATGCCGGAGGCTCCCGCTCCAAATAGCACTAAGGTGGGTAAGGTCAACTGGGCGATCTCGGCCCCATAGTTCTGCCGCCAAAACCCCGCCAGAAAGGAATAGACGGCGTAGCGACCTCGATCTTGTTGGGCATCCTGACGCAGGGAGTTAATCCACCCCGGGTCAATATCCGCTTCACGACCAAATAGCTGGCGGCGGGAGAAGGATCGCAAAAATTGATCGCGCCGCACGTAACGAAATAGCCCCCAGCCCACCGGTCCGCTAAACAGTAGGTTCCACAGCAGACGCTGGCGCCAGGGGGGGGTGGCGGTGGTGATCAGTCTCCAGCCTGGTGGGCCGCTCAGCACCAGACCCCGGACCCAGCCTTGCATTTGGGGCAGCAGGAGAAGTTTCAGGGCGATGGGTAGGGTGGCGCCCTGGGCCACCACCACCACCGGCCGTTGGATCACCCGATGGGTAAAGTCAGCCAGTTGGTCTGCCCAGTCCTGGGGGGTGTAGGTTGCCACGGGCTGATCGCTCTGACCGCAGCCCAGCAGGTCAGGATTGTAAATCGGGTTTTGCTGGCCCTGATCGTACCAGGCCTGGCAAAACCGTTCCCAAAACCAACCCGCCAGGCCTACCCCGAGGGGATGGATCAGCAGTAGGGGTGGAGTCTCCAGGGACCCCGGGTAAACCTGGTAACTACAACGGTAGCCTCGCCAGGTATAAACCTCAGTCTTAGGGGTAGGGATCATAGCGCATTCAAACCTAACCAGTTAGCTCAGGAACAGGGTGACGACGATCAACTGAAGCTGTGACCTCCCAGACCTTGTCTAGGGCCCTACCCTCGGCCTTGAGTGGTGGGTCAGGGTAAATCCTTACGGTGATCGATTCAGGAGAGGACTCAACAGTTTGGGAGGCAGTAGCCAGAGTAAAACCGCCTGTCCCGGAGTGACCTGGCCCCAGACGCTGGTCTGGAGGTCCAGACAGACCAGGGCGGCGGTGGGCACCTCCACCTGACCTCCCCCCATTAACCAGCTAATGGTGTCAGACCAGGTGGGTTGGTGCCCCACCAGCAGGATACGCTGGTGGTGATCGCTCTGCCCCTGGATTACCCCTAGCACCTGATCCGGGCTAGCTTCGTACAGATTCCCCGATATCTCCAGCTCGCAGGCCCAGTGCCCGGCCTGTCTGGCTAACTCGAGGGTGCTATGGGCCCGCACCGCTGGGGATGTAATAGCGTGGTCGGGCTGAGCACCTAGGGTAGTTAATAATTTCCCCATGGTTTGGGCTGCCGCCACGCCTCGGGGGGCCAGGGGGCGATCGCGATCCACTCCGCTGGGGGCGTGCCAGTCAGACTTGCCGTGGCGTAAGAAAATCAATTGCCTACTCGTCACCCTTGATAGCCCCCTAGGGATACCGTAACACCGCCACCTGGATCTCTAAATCATTGTAGTCATCCAGGCTAATTTGGTCCTCAAAGCCCAGCTGGTACAGATTACCATTACTAAAGCGGCTACGCTTAACCTTCACTCCCCGGCCATCATGCCAGGAACCCTGGGCGTCGACGCGGTGATCCCCATCAAAGTAGTAGGTTGCTGTTCCCGTGATGGTTGGTAGGACAAACCAGCCGGTGGGGACATTGCTAGTCAGCTCCTGGCGTAGCGCAGCATCTGGCGGTAGTTGATTTTGGGGGCGAGGGCTGGCCTGTTCTTGGTAGACTCGCAGGCGCTGGCGAAACAGGGCATCACCACCGGAAATGCGGTACCAAACCTGATAGCTAGAATTGCCATTCTGATTGAACAGGGAGTAGGCGGTGGCCTCTGGCATGATGGCGGGGGGGTACTCCTGCACCAGGCCTCGCAGTGGGGGTGAGCTCTGGCTGCTGGTCTGGGCCAGACCAGGACTAGCCAGAGCCATGGTTAGTCCAGCCATGACTACCGCCAAGAGAATATAAACCAGGTTACGCCGCTTCATAGAATCTGCCGATGGAGGACTGCTGCCCACAGAATACCCGAGATCCCTGGGGAGGTAACGGCCGCGGCCCCCTCGAGGGGATGGCGGTGTTCCTCCCCAGCCCTTAAACTTACGTTAAATAGTGTCTTAGACCACAACCTGAAGACCGACAATTTGATCTGATAGGGTATGTTCGCGACCCCTTATAGGCTAAAGCAAGGCTTAAAGACCCATGGAGACCCCCGCTACCGCCGCCGTGGCCATTGCCCTGGCCAGTGAGCGCACTGACACCAGCGTAGACAGTATTAAACAGGCGTTTTTGAATAACCTGTTCTTTGTTCAAGGTAAGCCGGTGGCCCTGGCTACTCGCCACGATTACTATATGGCCCTGGCTCATCTGGTGCGCGATCGCATGTTAGAACGCTGGAACGCTACCGCCGAAAGCTATACCCAGCACCATGTCCGCACCGTCTGCTATCTATCTGCGGAATTTTTGATGGGTCCTCACCTGGGCAACAATCTGGTGAACATGGGGATCTACAACGCCGTTAAGCAGGCGATGGAGGAATTGGGCCTGGACTTTGACGACCTGCTCGCCCAGGAGGTAGAACCCGGGCTGGGGAATGGAGGGTTAGGCCGCCTAGCCGCCTGCTACCTCGATTCCATGGCCTCCCTGGAAATTCCCTCCCTGGGTTATGGCATTCGCTACGAGTTTGGCATCTTCCACCAGGATATTAAGGATGGCTGGCAGGTGGAGCTGACGGATAAATGGCTGCGCTACGGCAACCCCTGGGAGGTGGTACGACCCGAGTGGGCGGTGGAGGTCAAGTTTGGCGGCTACACCGAAACCTACGTGGATGAGCGTCGTCGCTACCGCATGCAGTGGATCCCCGCCCGCAAGGTGTTGGGGGTGCCCTACGATACCCCTATCCTCGGCTACCAGGTGAACACCGCTAACACCCTGCGCCTGTGGAAGTCGGAGGCGATCGAATCCTTTGATTTCGCCACCTTTAACCAGGGTAACTACTACGGTGCGGTGGAGGACAAGGTGACCTCAGAAAACCTCAGCAAGGTGCTCTATCCCAACGATGAAAAGTTGGCCGGTAAGCAATTGCGGTTAGAACAACAGTTTTTCTTTGTCTCCTGTTCCCTCCAGGATATGTTTCGAATCCTGGAAAGACAAAATGTTCCCGTGGAAAGATTCCATGAAAAGTTTGCCATTCAACTCAACGATACCCACCCCGCCATTGCCGCCGCCGAACTAATGCGACTGCTGATGGATGAGTACGGGTTGGGCTGGCCCGTGGCCTGGGATGTCACCCAGAAAACCCTGGCCTACACCAACCATACCCTGCTGCCCGAGGCTCTGGAAAAGTGGCCGGTAAGCTTGTTTAGCGAGCTGTTACCGCGCCACATGGAGATCATCTACGAAATTAACAGTCGTTTTCTCGATCTGGTGCGGATGAAGTTTCCTAAGGATAGGGAACGGCTGGCCCGCATGTCTTTGATCGATGAGTCGGGGGAACGGTACGTACGCATGGCGAACCTGGCCTGTGTCAGCAGCCACACCATTAACGGAGTGGCGGCTCTCCACAGTGACTTGCTAAAGCAAACGGTGCTGAAGGACTTCTACGAACTATTCCCCGAGAAGTTCTGCAACGTTACCAATGGTGTTACCCCGCGCCGGTGGGTTGTGCTCAGTAATCCCCGCCTGACCACCATGATTAGTAGCCGCATTGGCGATCGCTGGATTAAGAACCTGGAGGACCTCAGGCAACTGGAACCGCTGGTGGAGGACGGGGGCTTCCGCCAGGAGTGGCGAGACATCAAACAGGCGATTAAACGGGATCTGGCCAGCCGTATCCATGACCAGTTCGGTGTACTGATCGACCCCGCCTCCCTCTTTGATGTCCAGGTGAAGCGCATTCACGAGTACAAACGCCAACACTTGAATGTGCTGCACATTGTCACCCTTTACCACCAGCTCAAGCAGAACCCCAACCTGGACCTTACCCCCCGCACCTTCATCTTCGGCGGTAAGGCGGCCCCTGGCTACGCCATGGCCAAGTTGATGATCAAGTTGATTACCGCCGTTGGGGACATGATTAACAAGGACCCGGATCTCCACAACCTCATCAAGGTGATCTTCCTTCCGAACTATAATGTTACCAACAGTCAGCGCATTTATCCGGCCTCTGACCTTTCGGAACAGATTTCCACCGCTGGTTACGAGGCCTCAGGTACGGGTAACATGAAGTTTGCCATGAATGGGGCCCTAACCATTGGCACCCTGGATGGGGCCAACATCGAAATTCGTGATGCTGTCGGTGCGGAGAACTTCTTCCTGTTTGGCCTGACCACCGAGCAGGTGATCGCCCTCAAGGCGGAGGGTTACCATCCTTATACCTATTACCAGACCAACCCCCTCCTGAAGGAGACCATCGATCTAATTGCCTCGGGGCACTTTTCCCAGGGGGATGGGTCCCTATTTAGGCCCTTGGTTGACAAGCTACTCTACCAGGACCCCTTTATGCTGATGGCGGACTACCAAGCCTACATTGACTGCCAACAGCGGGTTGGTCAAGCCTATAGCGACAGCGACAGCTGGACACGCATGTCGATTTTCAACGCCCTGCGCATGGGAGGGTTTTCCTCCGATCGCTCCATTCACGAGTACTGCCAGGAAATTTGGCAAGCCTCCCCCTTCACGGTACCGCTGGCGGAACGACGCCAGACTAAGGATGGTAAGGGTGGTGAGCTAACCTGCCAGCTAAGTTAGTAACTTAGGGGTCAGTGGTCAGAAGGTAAGCAAGACACTGAATTTTGTCTTCTCTCTTCTCTCTTCTATTACGCTGCCCCTGCTTTGCGCAGTTGATCGCCCATCGCCAAAGCGTAGCTCAAGCAGCGGCGTACCACCAACCACAGCAAGGCGATCACCAACACCAGTCCCACCCGGTTTAACCACCAGTTGGGTTCCATGGCCAGGGCGTTAAAGGTGGCATGGGCAAACATGGCGACCAATAAACCCCGGCCCACCAGGCCGGGGCGTTGATCTGGGGGGATAAACTTGGCTCGCCCCAGGGTATAACCCCAGAGGCTAGACCAGAGGGCCTGGCCGGGGGCAAGGAGTAAGGCCTTCAGGGCAAAGAGCCCCAGTACCGATAGCCAGGTGGAGGTGCCCAGGGCCTGATCAGGAACCCCCACCGCCCCTATTCTCAGATAGGCCTGCACCATGGACCCCACCACCTCCAGGGTGGCAAAACCAAGACCAGCCACGGCGGCAAAGATGATGCCATCCACCGGTTCATCAAACTCTCGGTGGCGGTAAACTGCCGCCTTCACCACGGCAAACTTGGCCAGTTCGTCTACCACTGGCACCAGCAGGATACCCGTCAGCCAGTAGGGCAAGGGGAGAAGCTGGCGACACAAAAAGGCTGGAATAAAGGCGAGGAGGCCAAGGAAAAAGACCCGCAGCACCAAGCCATGGGGCTCGGGGTTGAGTTTATCCCGGGTATAGGCAAACCAGAGGAAAAAGGCTAAAGGGGCCAGGGCTAGGGCGATAATCCCTCCCAGGACGGGCCATAGATTGGGATTGGCTGCCAAATTCACCATTACTGCCACCGGTATGGTACTGCATTGTCCTGATAATACACTGAAGCTTCCCCTTGAGGTGGGCACGGTAGCCTGGGTTGGAGCTGAATGCCTTGTTATACTGGGGGGCGTTCCCTGGCCTCTGTCACTTTGCCGGTGGCGAAGGCTATGGAAAATTGATTTAGCGATCAAGGGCAGCTCATGGTTGATGTGGTGGTGATTGGGGCAGGACCGGCGGGGCTTTCCCTGGCGGCAGAACTGACACAACGGGGTCTAACCGTGACGGGAGTATCCCTACAGCAACCTTCCGATCCCTGGCCCAATACCTACGGCATCTGGGTAGACGAACTGGAGGATCTGGGGCTGACCGGGCTGCTTTCCCATCGCTGGAAGAATTGCCTGGTGGAGGTACCCGGTAAAACCCTACCCCTACAGCGGCACTATGGGCTGATCGACAAGCACCGCATGCAGGCCCATTGGTTGGATCAAGGGCGGAGGGTACAGTGGCGCCAGGGGCAGGTCACCCAGGTTATCTCCCAGGGGGACCATAGTCAGGTCGTTATGGATGATGGGGAGTTCATCACCGCCCGCCTGGTGGTTGATGCCAGTGGGCATCAGGCCGCCCTGGTGCAGCGATCGCGCCATCCCCCCCTGGCTTTTCAGGCAGCCTACGGCATTGTCGGTCGCTTTTCCCAACCCCCCATCCCCCCGCAACATATGGTGTTAATGGACTACCGAGACAATCACCTACCGCCAGATCGGCGGCACCACCCCCCCACCTTTCTCTACGGCATGGATCTAGGGGAGGATATCTACTTTGTGGAGGAAACTTCCCTGGCCCACAGCCCAGCAGTCACCACGGCGGTACTTGAGCAGCGACTTTACCAGCGTTTGCAGCAACGGGGGGTGGCGGTGCGGGAGGTCCACCATGTGGAGCACTGTCTGTTTCCCATGAATCTACCCCTGCCGGATCTGAACCAGGGGGTGGTGGGTTTTGGCGGGGCCGCCAGTATGGTACACCCGGCCTCGGGCTACCTGTTTGGGGCGCTGCTACGGCGGGGGCCAGACCTGGCGACGGCGATCGCCACTCATCTGAGCCAGGCCAACACCACCCCCCAACAGGCGGCCCAGGCAGCCTGGCAAGCCCTCTGGCCTGAGGCCAGGCGCCGCAAGCACTACCTCTACCTATTTGGCCTGGAGAACCTGATGGCCTTTAGCCCCACCCAACTGCACCATTTCTTCGAAGCCTTTTTCCAACTTGAGACGGAGGCCTGGGCAGGGTTTCTGGCCGATGCCCTGCCCTTGCCAGAGGTGGTGAAAGCCATGGTGGGGCTGTTTGGCCGAGCCTCCAATGATGTGCGCTGGGGCCTGATGCGATCGGTGTTCAGCCATGGGGATTTGTTGAAGCGCACCCTGGTGTCCTAGGGGATAGGCTAGCCAGGGGAGTCAGGAATCAGGAGCCAGGAGAGGTGGATAGATTGATGCCAGCTTCTATCTTTCCCCGGTCTGCCCCTCTCCCCCGGCTGGCGGTCGCAGTTCAATGGTGGCCACTACCTGGCCATGGTCGGATTGCCAGGGCTCGATGGTTTGATTCTCGAGGGTTTGATCCACCAGGTGATCGTTATAGACAGACACGTAGGTAACCCGTCCCAGGCGGTGTACGTTTTGGGCGACAAACTCCTCGCTGACCATAATCTGGTCCAGGCTATCGTAGTAGCCATTGTGGATGTGGGTATAGTAGTGGTCGCCGTAGCCCAACCGGGCCTGAATGTCCTTGACCTGGTGGAGCAGCACATCCCACACCGGCGCCTTTCTGCGGAAGGGCCAGGCCTCCCAGGGGGGTTGGCCGCTGACGATTTGGGTGGTGATGGCGGTGGGGTTATCGTTGACATCGCCCATGACAATTACCGGGTGGCGGCGGTGCTGCAACAGGTCCATGAGCAGGAACCGCAGGGCGGTGGCCTCTGCAGCCCGCCGAATCAGGGAGCGGGCCTGGCCCTTGGCCAGTTCCACCGGGTCGGTGCGATCGCCACCTTCGCTTAACATGGGCCGCTTAGACTTGAGATGCACCACCACCACCGTACAGGTAATCACCTCGGTGAGGGCCAGATCCACCGCCAACACCGGATGGGAGAAGTTACGCACCGGGATGGCTAGCCCCTCTAAGTCCAGACAGCCCTCGGGGGGAAACTGGTCATAGATGCGTTGCTGCAGGATGGGGACGCCGCTAGCCAGGGCCACCCCCGGTCCCTTCCCATTGCCCGGGGCCAGGGCGATGGCATGATCCCGATGGTAGGGGCTGCGGTGTAGGGCCTGTTCCAGGGCTGGGCGATCGAACACCTCCTGGAACCCGACCAAATCAACCCGCATGTGGTCCAACTGGTGACCAATCCACTGCAGTTTTTTTTCGTACTCCTGGGTCGAATAGGCTTGGTGGGGGTAGTATTCCCGATCGGGCAGGGCCAGGTTACAGAGGTTGAAGGTGCCGACCCGAAAGCAGTGGGTTGACTGACAAAACTTGGGCTGGGACATGCCGGTACGGGGGATTGTTAACGATAGTCTACGATGGCCTTGTTCAGGAAACCAGGCCAGATTAGAAAGTGGTCAGCGGTCAGGAGGGGGCGCAGGGCAACGGGCGCAGGGCGCAAGGTTTCTTTCTTCTATTTTATGGAGATTCCTGCGTAGTCTCACGGATTGCGGGCCTGACAAGTGTATTATTTTAACTTAGAGAAGTCGATGGAGCGTGGATTGAGGGTGAGGGGCTGAAAGGCGCTTGAAAAGGGGGATATGGGGGTTAGGGTTAGTTGCCAACTAGTAGGCGTTAGCGGCTAATGAGAAGGCGTTTACTGAAAACGAGTTCACGTTTGTTACAAACAAGTAAGTGTTAGCCGCTACAGAGTACCTTGTAGGAGCTACAGGGTAGGGGTTAGGAGAGTGATCGGAATTTTGTCTAAATCCTGGCCAGGGGGGAAGGGGTTAGGGGCTTATGGTTATAGAACAGCTATGGTTGGCTGGGAAAACCAAGGGGTTAGCGCTTGACAACTTCAACGGGGAATACTAAACCCAGGCCAACGGACAGGCTTAGGAGGGGCAGATGGCGGCCATCAACACGATGATTTATCTATCCCCCGGCAATCTACCCTCCCAGATGGCCCATACTAACCAGATTGCCAAAATGGGTCAGGCCCTTGCTCAGCAGGTGAATCGGTTTGATCTGGTGACCGCCGGTGACTGGGGTAGTCTGGGTAGAAGGACCGATCCAGTACTCCAGGAATGGTATGGCCTGAAGCGCCCCCTACCCGTGGTTCCCTTGCCGGTACACTGGCGACGACCTACCGTCTTCCCTGCTGACTACCGCCATTGGACCTACTACCGACTGGCTAGCCTCTATGCCTATCTGCGCTGTCCTGACCTGATCTACACCCGCACCACCACCCAGGCTCGTTATTTAACTGGCCTGGGGGTACCGTTTCTGTGGGAATGGCATGAACCGCCCCAACCCTACCACCAGGACATTGTTAACAGCCCGTCCTTGTTGGGTTTGGTGACCATATCCCCCCAGTTGGTGGAGTCCTATAGGGCCGTCGGGTTGGCTGGCGATCGCATCCTCTGCTGGCCCAGTGGCACCGACCTGGAGGGGTTCTGGCCCTACCAGACCCAAGCCCAGGCCCGCCAAGCCCTGGGTCTACCTAACCCCCAGCGGCTGATCCTCTACTCAGGTCACCTCCAGGATTACAAAGGTATCCCCACCATTCTGGCGGTGGCCCAACGGCTGCCCGACTATCGATTTATGCTGGTGGGGGGGTGGCCCGCCGATGTGGAGCGGCTGCGACGGCAGGTGCAAGAGCAGGGACTGGCCAATGTCCAGCTGATCGGCCATGTCAAGCAATCCCAACTGTCCACCTATCTCTACGCCGCTGACGTGTTGTTGCTGCCCACCAGCCAAACCTGGGAATTGGCCAACACCACCAGCCCCCTGAAGTTGTTTGACTACATGACTGTGAAGCGGCCGGTGGTGGCCTCTGCCCTCCCCACTATTGCCCTGGTTCTGCGGGATGGCCATAATGGATGTCTGGTGGAACCCGATCATCCAGCCGCCTTTGCCCAGGCCATTACCAACCTGGTGAGTCAGCCGGCTTGGGCCACCGCCCTAGCGGAGCAAGCCTACCGGGATGTGCAGGCCTACAGTTGGGATCACCGGGCCCGGGATATTTTAGCCTTTGCCCGGGCCAGACTGGATCAGCATCCCCAGCCATCGGTGCCGGCGATTAAACGTCTGGTCCGCTGTTACCGCACCCTCACCACCTGGTATCCCTAATAATGCCTGAAGTTAGCGTGATCATGTCGGTCTACAATGGCGATCGCTTTCTGGCGGCGGCGGTGAAAAGTATCTTGACCCAGACCTACGATGACTTTGAGTTTTTGATCCTTGATGATGGCTCCCGGGACGGATCCCCAGCCATTCTTCAGGCCTACGCCGGACAGGATCCCCGCATTCGCCTCCTGAGCCAGACCAACCGGGGCCTGACGGTTTCCCTCAACCACCTGATCGAAGAGTCCCGAGGTCAATTTCTGGCCCGTATGGACGCCGATGATGTGGCCCGTCCCGATCGCCTGGGCCGCCAGGTGGAGTTTCTGCGGCGGCATCCCCAGGTGGTTTGTGTAGGTACCGGTCAACGCTGGATTGATCAGGACGGCCTCACCCTGCTGGAGTGTGTGCCGGCCCAGGATAACGCCACCCTACAGGCCCAACTGCTAGCGGGCCGCACGGAAATCTGCCACCCCACCGCCATGGTCAGGGGGCAGGCGGTGCGGGCGGTGGGGGGCTACGATCCGCAATTTAGGTGCGCCCAGGATCTGGATCTGTGGCTGCGGTTGGGGGAGGTGGGGGAGCTGGCTAATCTACCCGACCTGCTGCTGGACTACCGGGTCCATACGGACTCTGTGAGTGAGCGCCGGACTCACCAGCAACAGGCCAATGTCAGGTTAGCCTGTGAATTGGCCTGGCAACGTCGGGGCCTGGAGGGCCACTATGCAGCGGATCACTCCTGGCGGCATCAATTTCTTTTACAGTGTGGCTGGCACCTGTTCCAGCAGGGTTACCGACACAAGGCGATCGCCTATGGTTGGCGGGCGGTGCGGGCCATGCCCCTCAACCCCGCCGGCTGGAACCTATGGCGCTGTGCCCTGACCAAACCCCTTCCCCCTAGTTTATGATGCCCCTATGCCCACCATTTCCGTGCTGATGCCGGTCTATAACGCCCAACCCTACGTCGCCCAGGCGGTTACCAGTATTCTGCAGCAGACCTTTAGGGATTTTGAGTTCCTAATTGTGGATGATGGATCCACGGACCGGTCCCTCAAGATTTTGCGAGGCTACGCCGCCCAGGACTCGAGAATTAGCCTGGTGAGCCGCCCTAACACGGGCTACGTCAGGGCCCTGAACGAGTTACTGGCCATGGCCCGGGGGGAGTTCATTGCCCGCATGGATGCGGACGATGTGGCCCTGCCCGATCGCTTTGCCCGCCAGGTGGAGTTTTTGCGTCACCATCCCCAGGTGCTCTGTGTGGGGGGCGCCCAGGATTGGATTGATGGGGCCGGCCGGTTTCTACTACACCACCCGGAGGCGGAAACCGATGCCGAAATTCAGGCCCTGGCCCTGGTGGGCCACACCCCTATGAACCATCCCTCGGTGATGCTGCGGCGCCAGGCCCTGGTGGATATTGGCGGCTACGACGAAGATCTCTGTCCTTCAGAGGATCTAGATATTTGGTTAAAATTAGGGGAACGGGGCCAGTTGGCTAACCTACCGGATACGGTGCTGCAGTACCGTCAGCACGATCAATCCGTCAGTGAAGTCTACCAGGTGCAGCAAACCGCCAAGCGCCGGGAATGCTGTGAACGGGCCTGGCAACGGCGGGGGGTGGTGGGTCAGTATCAGTTTAAGGAATCAGAGCCCTGGCGACCGGTGGATCGGCGATCGCGGCACCGGTTTATGACCATGTACGGCTGGTGGTTCTTTAACCGCGGCAATCGCCCAGGGGCCATCGCCTACGGCCTCAAGGCCCTGCGGGCTGTGCCCTGGTCCCGGCAAAGCTGGACCCTGCTAATCTGCGCCCTGGTCAAACCCCTCCCCTCCGCCCCATGAGTTCCAGTCCTCTGATTTCCGTTAACCTGGCGGTGTACAATGCCGCTCCCTACCTGGCCGCCACCCTGGATAGCCTGCTGGCCCAAACCCTGACGGACTTTGAATGCCTGATGGTGGATGACGGGTCCACCGATGGCAGCCGCACTATTCTACAGCACTACGTTGATCGGGACCCCCGCCTGCGCCTTTGGTGTAACCCCAACCAGGGGGTGCCGAAAAGCCGTAATCAGCTCCTGGCGGCCTCTCGGGGGGAGTTGATTGCGGTTATGGACGCCGATGACATCGCCCTACCCCAGCGCTTCGCCCTCCAGGCGGCCTTTCTCCAGAGTCACCCCGACCATGTCTGTGTGGGGGGTGCCCACGATTTGATTGACCACAAGGGCCGGTTTTTCACCTGCCTGCGACTGCCAGAAACCGATGCTGAAATTCAAGCCCTGGCCCTGGCCGGTCACGGCAGTATTTGTCATCCCTGCGCCATGGTGCGGCGATCGGCCCTGGCGGCGGTGGGGGGCTACGATGAGAGCCTGCCCCTGGGCCACGATCTGGATCTGTGGCTAAAACTGGGGGAAGTTGGCAAACTGGCCAACCTTCCTGACCCCCTGCTGCGCTACCGGCTATTGACCAGTTCCATGAGTGGGCGTCATCCCACCGACCAGCGGGCGGAGGCCCGCCTGGCCTGTGAGGCCGCCTGGCGACGACGGGGCCTGGAGGGACGGTTTGAGGCCACCGAACCCTGGCGACCCAGTGGCGATCGCGCCTCCCAGCATCACTTTATGTTGCAGTATGGTTGGTGGGCCTTTAACAGTGGCCAGGGGAAAACCGCTGCCCTCTACGGGGGTAAGGCTATCCTGGCCCAACCTTGGCGGCGATCGGGTTGGGTGTTGCTGGGCGCTGCCCTAGGGAAATCCCCCCCGACCGTCCCTGAGGATCTACCTTAGGACCACGGCTAGGAAAACCCTTTCACAGGAGACGACTGGTGAACCAACCCCGGGTGACCATCCTCATGCCCCTGTACAACGCCGATCGGTTTGTAGCCCAGGCACTGCGATCGCTGCTGCAGGACCAGGCGGTGCCCCTGGAGGTGATTGTGATTGATCACCAATCCAGCGATCGGTCCGTGGCCCTGGTGCAGGCGGTTGGGGACCCCCGCCTGCGGTTAGTGACTCACCAGGGGGGCGGTATTGCCGAGGTACTCAACACTGGCCTGGGGTTAGCCCGGGCAGAATTCATGGCTCGTTGCGACGCCGATGATCTCTACCCCCCCGATCGCCTGGCGACCCAGATCGCCTGGTTAGAGCAGCACCCCGAGTTTGCCGCCGTGGCGGGTAATTATGCCGCCATCGACCAACAGGGTCGGCCGCTGATCCGGTTCCAGTGTGGTGACCAGGAGACCGACATCACCGAAGAATTACGGACCGGCCTTACCCGCACCCACCTGGGTACCTTTCTACTGCGTACCGCCGTAGTCCACCAGTTGGGGGGCTTTCGGTCCTACTTCACCACCGCTGAAGACATTGATCTGCAATTGCGCCTGGGGGATCGCTATCGGGTGGGCTACTGCCCCCAGGTGGTCTATCACTACCGCATCCACCCCACCTCCATCACCCATACCCGGGCCTCTAACCAGCGGGATTTTTTCGACCAGGTGGCCCGGCGGTTTCAGCAACAACGTCAGACCCAGGGGGAAGATGACCTGCAGCGGGGCTCTCCCCCCCCGGTGCCGTCCCCCCTTACCCCCCCCTACAGCGCCCACCACCATAGCCAGGACTTCCTCATTGGCCGGGCCTGGCAAGAGGTGGTCCAGGGACGGCGACACCAGGCCCTGGGGACCAGCCTGCGGGCCTGGTGGGTCTATCCCCAAAACCTTAGGGTCTGGCCAGCGATCGCCCGCCTCTGGCTCAAACTGGCCTGGCCCTGGGGATGATTGCCGATATCCCCTCACCCCATTCCCCTGCGCCATGAGCCCTGTTTTACTAGCCCCCCCCAGCCCCTTCAAACTCCGGTTCAGCCTGCCCCTAGTGGCGTCCGGCGGTGGCCTCATGGCCATGGCCCTGCCCCCGGTCAGTGCCTGGCCCCTGGCCTGGGTCGCCCTGGCCCCCCTCTGGGGGATCATCCTGGCCAGCCCTGGCCAGCCCTGGTGGTACCCGGCCCTCCATGGCCTGGTCTGGGGGCTGGCCTACTATGGCCTCTCCCTGGTTTGGATCACCCACCTCCACCCCCTGATGTGGTTGGGGGTCCCCTGGCTAGGCAGTGTGGCGATCGCACTCGGTGCCTGGATCTTCATTAGCCTGTGGGGAGCCAGTTGTAGTGCCCTATGGAGCCTGGCCCTGGGCCTGTTGGTCCGCCACTGGCCCCATCGGGTGGGGCTGCGCTGGCTGGCTGGCATCGCCCTGTGGTGCGGTCTGGAGAGCCTGCGCAACCAGTCGCCCTTGGATTGGTCCCCCCTCAGCCTCACCCAAAGTCCTGGCAATCTCTGGCTGCTGCACCTGGCCCGACTATCGGGGCCAGCCCTGGTCACCGCTGTCGTGGTGGGGGGAAATGGCCTCCTGGTGGAACTGGCTTATCAGCAGTGGCGAGGGGGGCATGGCCGATCCCTCAGGTTAGGGGGCCGGGCCGGGGCCGGGCTTGCCTTAGGCTTGCTAGTGCTGGCCGCGGCGGCTAGTTGGCTGCCCCCCCAGCCGAGCCCGGAGGACCCTGGTCAGGTTCTACACCTGGGCCTAATCCAGGGCAACATCCCCACCCGTGAAAAGCTCACCCCCGCCGGGGTTCGCCAGGCCCTTCAGGTCTACGGCGAGGGTTACCGGGCCCTGGCCAGCCAGGGGGTAGGGGCGGTGATTACCCCGGAGGGGGCTCTGCCGGTGATCTGGCAAACCCAGGAGCCTACCACTCGGTTCTTCACCGACTTGGTCCACCAAACCGGTGTCCCTCTCTGGCTCGGTACCTTTGCCCCGGCCACCCCTGGCGATCGCGGTGAATACACCCAGAGTTTGCTGGAGTTGCGCCCCGATGGCCACATCCACGGTCGCTATAACAAGGTAAAACTTGTGCCCCTGGGGGAATACATCCCCCTGGAGGCAGTGCTGGGGCGAATCCTGAGCCGCCTTTCTCCCCTGGATAGCTACCTGGTGCCGGGGACATCTCATCAAACCTTTCGCAGCCAGGTGGGGGTGGCGGCGGTGGGAATTTGCTACGAGTCGGCCTACAGCGAGCTACTGCGCCGCCAGGTCAGGGACGGGGCAGAATTTATGGTTACCAGTTCTAACAATGACCCCTACCCCGTGGGGATGATGGCCCAGCACCACGCCCTGGATGTGCTACGGGCGGTGGAGAGCGATCGCTGGGCCCTGCGGGTTACTAACACGGGGCTCTCCGGGATAGTCGATAACCACGGCCATACCCGCTGGCTAGGATCACCCCACCGCCTCACTCTCCACCTGGCCAGCCTCTATCGTCGGCAAGGCCAGACCCTCTACGTTCGCTGGGGAGATTGGTTAACCCCCACCCTGTTGGTGATTACCATCCTCTGGGCTGGGAGATTGAAGCTTGGGGATAAATTACTATGATTAATTTACTGGGGTTTTCTAGAATCTTTATAGACTGCTGGGTATTCTAAGAGTGTTTCTGCTCTGACCTCGGCCGTACCAGCATGTATGCGTTAGCGACAGATAACCTGATTTTCTACAAGATTTCCCAGGAAATCGATGGGTTTAAGCTGAGAATTTGGGAAAAGAAAAATCAGTGGAGTCAAGCAGATGGCTATCTTTACATTGTGAATTACCAAGCAACTTCCATAGCGGCCATCCGTCAGCTACTGGCGGATTACCTAGCTAGCAATGGCCGAGGACTGCCCGGGAATGATAACTCTTTACCCTGGAAGGGTAAGGTTCGACTGCTGGCTCATGCCACCTGGATTGTTGAGACGTAATAATTCACTCCCCCCCTGGCAAAGTGACCGAAGCCTCTGATGTCTGGTTGAGAAGTGGGGGGAGTGTGAACGGTTACAAAGAGATAATCATAAGGGTTACAAATGTTAAGGGGGTGCTTCTCCATGAGAAGCACCCCCTTAATTAATCAGAACTAGTTAGCAAAGAAACTATTCGGAAGTTAACCGATAATTTCGGGAGCCTGAGTAGCCGCCAGGTCCAGGGGGAAGTTGTGAGCATTGCGCTCGTGCATCACTTC
>JBEIUS010000161.1:0-7221 GCA_040374235.1 Leptolyngbya sp.
GCCCCACCGGCTGACGGTGGTAACCATCTATGCCCTGGCATGGTGGATGGGCAGTTTAGCCCTGGTGTTTGTAGGTTTACCTAGTAGTCCCCTATTGTTAGGCACTGCCCTGCTGGGCTTGGCCTGGATAGTCTGGAAATCCCTCCAGGTGGTCCTCAATTCCCCTGTTAACAGTACTTTTTGATATCTAAGGGATGTGGCTTTGGTCAAAGCTCTTAGGATAGGGTGAATTTATAAAAGCACGTGTTGATAGACATTCCAATTTGTTTTTGTCCCCTTGCAAATAAATTCTACCGATTTAAGAAAAGGCAGGTGGATAATTTCACCTGCCTTTAGCCGGAGAGATTGTCAACCCGGATTCTGGCTAATTACTTTGCCTCAGGTTCAGAAAATTCAGCATCAATCACGTCATCTTCCCCACCAGCAGACTTGGCCTGACTAGCCGCCTCAGCGGTTCCCCCCGCCTGTTGGTAGAGATTGGTACTGATACCGTAGAGGGTTTGCTGCAACTCCGTAGTCAGAGACTTGATAGCATCAAAGTTTTCCGCCGTAATCGCCTCCCGCAGGGATTTGATCTGGGTTTCAGCTTTTTCTCTATCGGCGGCAGGCACCTTGTCGCCCATATCAGTCAACTGCTTTTCCGCCTGGTAACAGAGGGAGTCGGCCTGGTTCTTGGCATCAATCCGTTCCCGCCGTTCCTTATCCATCCCGGCATTGGTCTCCGCATCTTTAACCATGCGGTCCACCTCGGATTGATCCAGGGTAGAGGCACCGGAAATGGTGATGGTTTGCTCCTTGCCGGTGCCCTTATCCTTAGCGGTAACATTGAGAATGCCGTTGGCGTCAATGTCAAAGATCACCTCGATTTGGGGCACGCCCCGGGGTGCCGGGGGAATACCGGAGAGCTGGAAGGTACCCAGACTCTTATTATCGTTGGCCATTTCTCGCTCACCCTGGAGCACCTTGATTTCCACGTTGGTCTGGCCATCCTGGGCGGTGGAGAAGACCTCAGACTTCTTAGTGGGGATAGTGGTATTACGGGTGATCAGCTTGGTCATCACCCCACCCAGGGTTTCTACCCCTAGGGAGAGGGGGGTGACATCTAGCAGCAGGATGTCCTTGACTTCCCCGGCCAGTACGCCCCCCTGGATAGCGGCCCCCACCGCCACCACCTCATCGGGGTTGACGGTTTCGTTGGGTTCCTTGTCGAGGACCCGCTTCACCAGTTCCTTAATGGCGGGAATCCGAGTGGACCCCCCCACCAGTACCACTTCGTCGATGTCGCTCTTGCTGAGTTTGGCATCCTTGAGGGCTTGCTCCACCGGGATGCGGCTGCGATCGATCAGGTCGGCACAGAGCTCCTCGAACTTGGCCCGGGTCAGGGTCATTTCCAGGTGCTTAGGCCCGTCCTGGGTGGCGGTAATGAAGGGCAGGTTAACCTCGGCCTGAGTAACGCTGGAGAGTTCAATCTTGGCTTTTTCCGCCGCTTCCGTCAGGCGCTGCAGGGCCTGTTTGTCCTTGCGCAGGTCAATGCCCTCCAGTTTTTGGAACTCGGCGGCCAGGTAGTCGACGATTTTTTTGTCAAAATCGTCGCCCCCTAGGTGGGTGTCACCGGAGGTGGCTAGCACCTCGAATACCCCATCCCCGACCTCCAGGATGGACACATCGAAGGTACCACCCCCCAGATCAAATACGAGGATGGTTTCGTTGCTCTTGCGATCTAGACCGTAGGCCAGGGAGGCGGCGGTGGGCTCGTTGATGATGCGCAGCACCTCAAGACCGGCGATCTTGCCCGCATCCTTGGTGGCCTGCCGCTGGGAATCGTTAAAGTAGGCGGGCACCGTAATCACCGCCTGGGTCACCTTTTCCCCCAGATACTTACTGGCATCATCCGCCAGCTTACGTAGTACCTGGGCCGAAATTTCCTCTGGAGCAAACTGTTTGCCCGCCTGGGGACAGTCAATTTTGACGTTGTTTCCGACGTTCAGAACCTTGTAGGCCACTTCAGTGGACTCGTGGCTAACTTCGTCGTAACGACGGCCAATGAAGCGCTTGACGGAGTAGAAGGTGTTTTCGGGATTCATTACCGCCTGGCGCTTGGCGATTTGACCCACCAGGCGATCGCCATTCTTAGCATAGGCCACCACCGATGGGGTGGTGCGAAACCCCTCAGCATTGGCAATGACCGTGGGCTTACCCCCTTCCATAACGGCCACTACCGAGTTGGTGGTACCTAAATCAATTCCGACAACTTTTCCCATAATGTTTTGACTCCGGCTTGACAGATACCTCTATAGTGCGGGTTGAAGGCATTTCTCTGAAGGAGGGGATACCGAACCGCTAGAGGGGAGCATCTCCCCCACTGAGGTCACAGCCCAGGCTAGGGAATGACTTGGGCGGATAGGAGGTAATCAAGAGCTCGGTGATTTTGCCCCGCCCGTGGGCCTGGGAGTTAATGGCCCGGGGAGCCTGGATGGGATGCAGGTAAAACCCCTGGTAGAGCTCTCGAATTAAAGGACAGTCGGAGTTAGAGAGCATCATCGGCACACCGCGCTGGGCTAATTGTTGAAACACCGAGGCCAATCGCTCCTGGTCTTGGGCGTTAAACCCGTAGCGGTTATAGCTGGTGAAGCGACTGGTGGAGCTAATTGGGTGGTAGGGGGGGTCAAAGTAGACAAAGTCCCTGGGGGTGAGGGGCCGCTTCAAAATGGTCTCAAAGGAAAATATCCCGATTTCTGTCCGCTGCAAGACCGTGGCAGCGGCCTGTAATAGCGGCCCATCACAGATGGTGGGATTTTTATAGCGCCCCAGGGGGACGTTAAAATGGCCCTGGGTGTTTCCCGGTAGAGGCCGTTATAGCAGGTTTTATTTAAATAAATTAGCCGCGCCGCCCGCTCCACGGGTTGAGTTAGGTGGCGCTCTTCGCGCACCTGATAGTAGTAGGCTGAACTGTGGTGGCTCTGGTGTTGCTGCAGGCGCTGAATCAGCTCCTGGGGGTGATCCCGAACACAGCGATAGACATTCACCAGCTCTGGGTTGATGTCTCCTAGGATGGCCTGCTGGCCTCGCGCCGCCAGATGGAAAAACACCGCCCCACCCCCCAGAAAAGGCTCATAGTAGGTGTCAAATATCTCAGGGAAAAAGGCCTCATACTGGGCCAACAAGCGTCCCTTACCCCCCGCCCATTTCAGGAAGGGCCGGGCGATACCAGGGGAAGGGCTAGGGACGATGGCTACCAAGGGATTAATGTTAGGAGTTAGATCAATTGTACTGAGGAGTTAATTTTTTCCCACTATAGCAAAGCTGCTCCCCACCAACACAGAAAAATTTCCCCTTGCCCCATGGTCACTCCTCCCTCCCCATCCCCCCGTCCCGCCTACCCTTGGTTACTGCTGTTGCTGATTCTGGGGAGTGGCCTGCGCCTGATCTGGGCCGCTGACATGGAATGGAAGGCGGACGAAATCTGGATGTTCGACACCGCCCAGGCGATCGCCCAGGGGCGTCAGCCCTGGCCCTGGATCGGCATGGCCAACAGTGCCGGTCTGCCTAACCCGGGGTTGAGTGTGTGGGTCTTTGCCGCCCTGGCCCACCTGGCTAAAACCCCCCTGGCCCTGGTGCGGTGGGTGCAGGGGCTGAATATCCTGGCTCTTTGGCTGGCCTTTGCCTGGGCCCACTGGCAACTCCCCGAGGGCCGTGGGCGGGGGATCTGGCTGAACGGCATTGCCCTGACGGCGGTCTCGCCCCTGGCCATTCTGTTTTCCCGTAAGATTTGGGCCCAGGATCTGCTACCGATCTGGGCGCTGCTGTTCTGGCTGGGCCACTGGTACCGCCATCGACGCTGGGGAGCGGGGGGTTGGGGGGCGATCGCCGCCCTGATCGGCCAGGTGCACATGAGTGGTTTTTTCCTGGCCACCGCTGTCTGGGGCTGGACCCTGTATTACCATGTTCGTTCCCATACCCTGCACCAGATGCGCTGGCTTAGTTGGCTGGGGGGAACTCTGCTGGGCCTGCTGCCTCTGGTGCCCTGGCTGGTTTACCTGGCCTCCGCCCCCAGCTCCCCTAGCCGCACCTGGGTGGCCCTGCTGGTGCCCAAGTTTTTCCTACACTGGTTCACCACCAGCCTGGGGGTGAATCTGGGCTATGCCCTGGGCCGTCACTTCTGGACCGACTTTTTGCCCTGGCCCCTGGTGGGGGGGCAACCCACCTACCTGGTGGCGATCGCCCATGCTCTTCTCCTAGGCCTGGGTCTCTGGCGGCTGGGGACCTGGGCCCGATCCCAGCCCCGCTCCATGGCCGTCCTAGTGGCCCCTGGCCTCACCCCCCTGGGGTTTTACCTGCGGGCGGCGGGGCTGGGGACCGGCCTACTGTTTGCCCTGGCGGGTTTGCCGACGCCGGCCCACTACCTGATCGTGGCCTTCCCTTGGCCTTTCATCTGGCTGGCCTCACTGTTTTCCGATCAGGGTTGGCGCTGGGGGGTGATCTTGGGCAGCCAGGTTTTTCTGGCCATCGCCTTTCTGGTCTTCATTCATCAAACCGGGGGATTTGGGGATAGCGACTACGGGTTGGTGTATGGCCTCAGTCATCGGCAGCCCTAGGGTCAATGGACCTGGTTCGGAAACCCGTACAGTTGGGTTTGTTGCGATTGCCCCCACCCTGGCGTAAATTAGCACTCGGCGTCGGGGAGTGCTAACCTGGACCCATCGGGTGTGCAGTGGGGTCAGTCCCCTTGAGAACAGTCCTTCCCACCCATTGCAGTTCTTAACATCTTGGAGACATCGTTTATGGCAGCTATCACCTTGGCCGCGGCCAGCGTCAAGCCCCTGGCTGATCGGGTATTGATTAAGGTCAGCGCTTCAGAGGAAACCACCGCCGGCGGCATCCTGCTCCCTGATACCGCTAAGGAAAAGCCCCAGGTAGGGGAAATCACCGCCGTTGGCCCCGGCAAAACCGATGACAAGGGCACCCGCCAAACCCTAGAGGTTAAGGTGGGCGACAAGGTGCTCTACTCCAAATACGCCGGCACGGAAGTCAAGCTGGGTGGTGACGAGTTTGTCCTGCTTTCCGAAAAAGACATTCTGGCAGTGCTGGGCTAACCGGCCACACCGACAACGGTGGCCCAGCCCTAACCCCTTAGCGGATTGGCTGGCCCCACCTCTCTGGTTTCGCGATTCCTTTCCCATTATCTATCTTTATTGCGGAGACTATTGATTCCATGGCTAAGCGCATTATTTACGATGAAAATGCCCGTCGCGCCCTCGAAAAGGGTATGGACATTCTGGCGGAGGCCGTTGCCGTCACCCTGGGTCCCAAGGGCCGTAACGTGGTACTGGAGAAAAAGTTTGGTGCCCCCCAAATCGTCAATGACGGGGTCACCATCGCCAAGGAAATTGAGTTGGAAGATAACGTCGAGAACACCGGCGTTGCCCTGATTCGCCAGGCCGCCTCTAAGACCAACGATGCCGCCGGTGATGGCACCACTACCGCCACGGTGTTGGCCCACGCCATGGTGAAGGAAGGGCTGCGCAATGTGGCTGCCGGCGCCAATGCCATCTCCCTGAAGCGGGGTATCGATAAGGCCACCGCCTTCCTGGTGGACAAGATCGCTGAGCATGCCCGTCCCGTCGAGGATTCCAAGTCCATCGCCCAGGTAGGATCGATCTCCGCCGGTAACGACGATGAGGTGGGCGCCATGATCGCCGAAGCCATGGATAAGGTGGGCCGCGAAGGGGTGATTTCCCTGGAAGAGGGCAAGTCCATGACTACCGAACTGGAGGTCACCGAGGGCATGCGCTTTGATAAGGGCTACATTTCCCCCTACTTTGTCACCGACACCGAGCGCATGGAGGCGGTGCTGGATGAGCCCTACATCCTGCTCACCGACAAGAAAATTGCCCTGGTGCAGGACCTGGTGCCGGTGCTGGAGCAGGTGGCTCGCTCTGGCCGTCCCCTGGTGATCATTGCCGAAGACATTGAGAAGGAAGCCCTGGCCACCCTGGTGGTGAATCGCCTGCGGGGGGTGCTCAATGTGGCGGCGGTGAAGGCCCCGGGCTTTGGCGATCGCCGCAAGGCCATGCTGGAAGACATTGCCGTCCTCACCGGCGGTCAGGTGATTAGCGAAGACACCGGCCTGAAGCTGGATAACACCAAGCTCGACATGCTGGGCCAAGCCCGCCGCCTCACCATCACCAAGGACACCACCACCATCGTGGCCGAAGGCAACGAGAAGGATGTCAAGGCCCGCTGCGAGCAAATTCGTCGTCAGATCGATGAAACCGAGTCCAGTTACGATAAGGAAAAGCTGCAGGAGCGCTTGGCCAAACTCTCCGGTGGGGTGGCGGTGATCAAAGTAGGAGCCGCCACCGAAACCGAAATGAAGGACCGCAAACTGCGCCTGGAGGACGCCATCAACGCCACCAAGGCCGCTGTTGAGGAAGGTATCGTGCCTGGCGGTGGCACTACCCTCGCCCACCTGGTGCCTGATCTGCTGGCCTGGGTAGAGGGCAACCTCACCGCTGAGGAGCATACCGGCGCCACCATCGTGGCCCGGGCCCTGGCGGCTCCCCTGATGCGGATCGCGGAAAACGCCGGTCAAAACGGGGCGGTGATCGCTGAACGGGTGAAGGAAACCCCCTTCAACGTGGGCTACAACGCCGCCACCGGCGAGTTCGTTGACATGTTTGAAGCCGGTATTGTGGACCCCGCCAAGGTAACCCGTTCCGGTCTGCAAAATGCCGCCTCTATTGCCGGCATGGTGCTCACCACCGAGTGCATTGTGGTAGACAAGCCCGAACCCAAGGAAGGCGCCCCCGCCGGCGCCGGCATGGGCGGCGGTGACTTTGACTACTAAAGGTCTAGTCTCTGGGGGCTAGCCCCCAGAGACTACCGATAAACTGAGTGGAAAGCTGCCCTGATCAGGGCAGCTTTTTTATCTATGGCCTGCTGCTTCATAGCTGTTGTTATACAACTCGGTTGGCCGATCCTAGGCACTCCAGAACCTCTGCGAGTAGACTCTGCCATAAATCTACCTCTCCTGGTTCCTGAGTTCTGACTTTCCTTGAGGGGTTGCCCTTTATTGAACGACAATTAACGGGTATCAACGTAAGGCGGGACAACGAGATATTGGAGGGGGTGTATCCATAAGCACTCTGTTGGAAAGAGACAAAAGGCTCTGCGGCAGTGCCCAGAGCCCGGTATCGTTACCGGTATAAACCAAAAACGGGA
>JBEIUS010000033.1:0-23825 GCA_040374235.1 Leptolyngbya sp.
AGTCGTTAACGTTGATGGCGGGAATTTTCAGCTCTCCCTTCTCCAGCATTTCGTAAAGGCTGTGGACTCCGGTGGTGGGTTCCTCGGTAACACCGTTGATCCGTTCCAGCATTTGGGGGTACTTCTCATGGATGTAGCCGGTCAGGTCGCCGCCATCATCCAAAATCATATTGGCTTCCCAAAGCTGGCCGTTGGGCAGTCGGCAGGTCTTCTCTAAGCACCACCAGTATTCCTCCTCGGTTTCCCCTTTCCAGGCAAACACCGGCACCCCAACGGCGGCGATCGCCGCCGCCGCATGGTCCTGGGTGGAAAAGATATTGCAGGAGGACCAGCGCACCTCTGCCCCCAAGGCCTGCAGGGTTTCGATCAGTACAGCTGTTTGGATGGTCATGTGGATACAGCCCAAAATTTTGGCCCCCTGCAGAGGCTTAGCCTGGTGATACTTAGCCCGAATCGCCATCAGGGCAGGCATTTCACTCTCGGCAATGGCAATTTCCTTGCGGCCCCAGTCGGCCAGGTTAATATCGGCAACTTTATAGTCTTGAGCAATGAGGGTAGCAGTCATGGGTTTAAAGTATGAGTAAGGTCAAAAAAAGCAGGTAAACACAAGTTATGCAATGGATCAGGGAGAGTTAAGCCGCAGTTGAACTCCGGCTCCCCCCTGAGATCTATCTTGAAACTCTATCTAAACAGCCGCCTTGAGGGCGGCGGCCTTGTCGATTTGCTCCCAGGTAAAGTCCGACAACTCTCGGCCGAAGTGACCGTAGGCAGCGGTTTGACGGTAGATGGGACGACGCAGGTCTAGCATATCGATCAAACCCTGGGGCCGGAGGTCGAAGTGATCTCTCACCAGAGCAATCACCCGTTCATCGGAGAGCTTGCCGGTACCGAAGGTATTGATGGAGATGGAGGTGGGCTCCGCCACACCGATGGCATAGGACACCTGGATCTCACAACGATCGGCCAAGCCAGCCGCCACGATGTTCTTGGCCACATAACGGCCGGCATAGGCCGCCGAACGGTCTACCTTGGAGGGATCCTTACCGGAGAAAGCTCCACCACCGTGGCGGGCCATGCCACCGTAGGTATCGACGATGATCTTACGGCCGGTTAGGCCGCAGTCCCCAACCGGACCACCGATAATGAACTGGCCAGTGGGATTGATGTGGTACTGGGTACCAGCATGGAGCCAGGCGTTAGGTAATACGGGCTTGATGATTTCCTCCATCACCGCCTCTCGAATGTCGGCCTGACTAATGTCAGGGTCATGCTGGGTCGAGAGCACCACCGCATCAACCGCTACCGGCTTACCGTCTTCGTAGCGCAGAGTCACCTGACTCTTAGCGTCGGGGCGCAACCAGGGGAGCACCCGGTGCTTACGCAGGTAGGCTTGCCGCTCCACTAACCGGTGGGAATAGTAGATAGGGGCTGGCATCAGGGTCTCGGTCTCATTGGTGGCATAACCAAACATCAACCCCTGGTCCCCCGCCCCCAAATCCTTGTTTTTGGCTTCATCGACCCCCATGGCAATATCCGCTGACTGCTTGCCAATGGCATTAAGGACGGCGCAGGAGGCACCGTCAAAGCCGATGTCGGAGCTGTTGTAACCAATGTCAAGAATCACACTCCGAACAATATCTTCAAGATCGACATAGGTGCTGGTGCGAAGCTCCCCGGCAATCACCGCCATACCCGTTTTCACCAGGGTTTCAACCGCCACCCGGGCCTGTCTATCCTCAGCCAAAATGGCGTCTAGAATAGCGTCAGAAATCTGATCAGCCATCTTGTCGGGATGTCCCTCAGAGACTGACTCCGACGTAAAAATATTGTATTCACTCATGATTAAGATTACCTATGGCTAATTTCCAGTATGCAATGAGTTAGGGGTGGACTGCATCTATTTATGATTCCTAATTTTCTCCTGATTGTAAAGATATTGCAACATCTTTCTTTAGACTTAACTAAAAAATCATTCTGGTTTCAAGACAAGATCCATGGTTAGTTGATCAGATAGGTGTCCATCCCATCCCTGACTTCCGCTCGCAACGGGCTTTTTGGGTCAATACCCGTTCTACCGCCAAGCCTAATTCCAATTGGCCCCAATTTCGATATAAATGGGCGGCAATAGCACAGGCCCCAGCCCCAACCCCTTCCTTAACAAACCCCTGCTCATAGGCACGCAGGGCAGCAAACCTAGAGTCTTGAAAGGACAACTGGGTGGCCATCAGGCAAGCTTGGGTCAACTGGGCTAGACCGACGGTATCGCCGCTGGAGTCCTCCGCCACCCAGCGGGTGGTACCCACCACCACCCGATCGGGTTGCCAGGGCACCGCTTCGGTTTCCCCGAAGGCCGTCATCAAGCTGTACACCGCTAGCATTTGGGTACCGCCGGCCAGCATTACTGGTTTCTCACGGCTGGCGGCCATGGCCATGCCGGCCACCAGGGGCTGCATGGGGTCACCGATCGCCGCCACCGCCACCAGCGGATCGAGGGGCGGATCACCAGGCTGCCAGCCGACCCGCCCCAACCCCTGCAGCACCACCTGCTGCTTTTGGGCGTGGTTACAGACAGGGTGACTGCTATTCACCCGTCCCAGGGCATCAAGCCCTAGGGCGGTGAGCAGGGCCAGGGCGGTGGTGGTGCCTCCCACGACACACTCCGCCAGCAATAGATACCCTTCATCGCCAGCCGCCAGTTGGGTTCCCCAGTGCAGGCCGGTGCGCCACAGTTTCTGAACCTGCTCGAGGGGTATGGCCTGTCCAGTGGTGAGGCACTGGGCGGACTGGGTGCCAAGGCTGAGGTGGGGCACTGGCGGGGCCTGGGGTAGGCCAGCGTTGATCAGCCTCAGAGGAATGGCCAATTCACTGATAATCGCCCGGCTAATCAGGGCTGGAGAAGCCCCCGCCTGCAGGGGAGGTAGGGGAAAGCGGGGCTGGGGAAGAGGCCCGTAGGCCAGAAACTCTGCATCGGCTAGGGCGGTGTAGGCCCGATCAGCGGGGGTGGCGCCTGCCGCTGAAATCCCAGGCAGCAAACCCGTCGCCGTAAAGCCCAGGGTTAATACCATCAGGGGACATTGCCCCCGCACCTGCCCTTGCCAGGTCAGGCCCCGCTCCAGTTGGCTATAGATTCGGATCATCGAGCAAACTTTGTACCCAACCGGGGGGCTCTGGCAGCCGCACCCCCAGCCGCTCTAACAATAGCCAGGCCACCAAGTGGACCGTGAATAAATAGACCGCATTGCTCAGTAACACCATGGCCAGGGCCAGGATCTGAATTCCCTCCACATTGGCCTGGCTGAGCACCCCCACCGACAACACCCCCACATTCACCAGCTTGTCTAGCCCCCAATTCAGCATCTGGGTGACCTGGGTGGTGAGGTACACCCAGAGGTCTTCCCCCACCAGGATCGACATCAGCCACAGGCGGAAGAAAAACCCCAAGGACCCCAGCAGGGTGCCCAAAGCGATGGACCCATACCAGTGGGTCTGGCGCCGCCAGTTAAATCCCAACTGTACCCCCAGTAGGGCGTAGGGCATGAGAAATAAAAGACTGCGGGGGGGGCCCATCAGCACCGCCAGCAACAGCCCCGCCACCAGGGCGGACATCCAGGCCGCCCGCGGCCCCCAGCGGAGATAAACCAGGGCCATGGGCAGGGGAAAGAAGACTCGCAAAATGGGCCCGGGGGGAAAATAGGTATTGACCAGCCAGATCAGGGCGGCGGTACTGGCTAGAAAGGCGGTTTCCACCATGGCTACAGGCCCAGGTTGGGGGCCGGTAGGCACCCCTAACTCCCTGTCACGGAGTGTGGCGACATTACCAACCACGTGGTCCAGGTAGGTTTCCACCGCTTCAAGCTCCAGGGGATCGGAGGACTGCTCCATCGGTAAGGGACCGGACACCGACGAGTCGCCCGAGTCAGGCGGAGGCGGGAGAGCATTGACCATGGCGGTTAAACCAACAACTGCTCCAGGGCATCAATGTCAGGCAGCACCATGGACTCCTTCTCTCGGATAATCAGGCCCTTCTTTTCTAATTTGCTAATTACCCGGGTGACGGTTTCCCGCGCTAAACCGCTGAGGCTACTCAGTTCTCGATGGGGCAAATTGGGGATTTCAATCCCCCCCGAGCCGGTCTTGCCCTGACCGTCCGCCAGGAAGAGTAACACATCGGCCACCCGGGAGGTACTATCGGATTCCCGGAGGCGCAACCGACGGTTAACCTGGCGCAGGCGGCGGGCCATCAACTGGGCGAGATGGATACCAGCTAAGGGTTCGCTATTGAGGAGCTTGACAAAATCCGTGGCGGGAATGCTGCTAATCACCGTGGGCACCAGGGTAATCACATCGGTGGATCGGGGAATTTCCTCCAGGGGAGCCATTTCCCCAAAGAGCTCGCCCCGGCCCAAAATGTTTAGGGTGACTTCCTTGCCGTCAAGGTTATAGGTGCGAATTTTGACCCAGCCCTCAAGGATAAAATAGACCGAGCTGCCCCAGTCGTTCTCCAGCAGGATCACCTGGTTAGCCGGATGGCTGCGGGACACCACCTGACTAATGGCTTGGGTGACCACCGACTCCGATAAATCTTTGAATAGAAAGGACTGACGAATCCGTTGCAGGTCACCCTGAGGATCTCGCTGACTATAGTGTGAGTCCATTCATCTCCCTACCACTAAAAAAAACTGCCCAAGGGCAGAGCCGCCTGGCTAGATAACCGGTTCCCTGATGATAGCTATTTTCATATACCCCGATTTAGCTTGAAACTAGAGGGCCCATAGCAAACACGTGTATACCATAGACCCAAATTAAGCCTTAGGTCTACCGTAGACCCTGGTTGTGTAAGAGACCGGCGCTAACGAATCGCCCCCAGGGTATTCTTCCAGCTTAGCTCCTTGACCAGCATTCTGAGGGCTTTCTGATCGGCCCCACTAAACAGATCGCTCTCAGCCAATTCCGCCAATACCTGTTGGGCCAGTTGGGCGGCAAACAGCCCCCCCGCCCGTAGAAGATGGCTATAGTAGCTAAACTGGGACTGCCCCGTGGCGCTACGATGGAAGTGATACACCTGCGCCTGATTCATTTTGTAGACAGGGGTGTTGGCCGGCACCACCACCCTGGGAATGCCATGTACCCCGTAGCGATCGCTCGCCTCGCCCGCCAGGGTACCCACCAACACTACCCCCAGCAGGGTGCGGGTCTCCTGCACCAGATCGGGGGTAAACAGGAGGTCGGGCTCACTGGAGAGGCGGGGCCCATTGTTGAAGAACAGGGGGTTAAACAATTGGGAGTTGTAGACCAACCCCACCGCCCAATGGCGACTGTTGTTGTCAAAGCTGACAAACTGGCCAAAGCCACAGTCCTCAGGACAGGGCGGGTGGGCCACGTCCTGTCCATCATCCACCTGCACCACGTAGTCACAGTGGGAATTGGATTTCACCACCTTACCCAGACGGCAGCGGCTAAGCTGGGAGAATAAATCCATAGAACCCCGTAAGAACGCCGGTACTATATTACCCAGATTACCTCGATGACGCCAGAATTCCCATGGAATTAGCCAACTCACTAACCCCTGAGGCTGCTGACCAAAACTATATGCTGTTTGCCCAGCATGGCTGGGCCGACAATAACCTGATGATGCTGGCCCTAGCGACGGATTTGGTGCCCCCCACCGTGCGGGTGATCGCCCCCAGCCTCAACTACGGAATGACCTGGCTACGCATCGCTCCTCTGATTGCCGATGTGGAACAATTAGCGACGGCGGCGATCAGACAGCAGGCCCACCTGCCCCTACGGATCATTGGCCACTCCATGGGGGGCTTGATTTGGTTAGAAGTTCTCCATCGTCATCGGGAGTGGTGGCCCCGGGTAGAGTCCCTGGTGTTACTTGCCTCCCCCGTGGGTGGGGCGGACCTGGGTCGACTGATCGATCCCTTTGGATGGGGGGTGGGCATTGCCGCCGATCTGGGCCAGGACCGCCGCCCCCTGGCCACTGAAGTAGCCACCGCCGTCAGGACCCTAGTGCTGGCTGGGGATGTGGATGGCGGTAGTGACGGCACCATTCCCGTGGAGAGTACCAAGGTGCCCGGTGCCCAATTTCAGGTGCTGAAGGGCCTCAATCACCCTACCCTCCGTCACCATCCCCGGGTGGTGGAGGCCATCACTGATTTTTGGGCGGCGGTAACCCCGGCCCAACCCCTCACCTCCTGTGACTTGATTGATTATCTACGGCAGATACCGGGGATGACCGATGCCCACCGCCGGGGGTTTGACCACGCCCAGCTCTATCTGACCACCGCCGATGGTCTCAGTCTGCGGATCTGGTATCATCCCTTGGCCATTGACCATGTCTACGTGGCTTCTTCCCAGGGCGATTGTCTTTACGCCGGCTATGTGGGTTGGCGACACCGACAGGACTTATATCAGGCCCTGGCCCGCCTGTCACCGGCAAACGAGCCTGGGGACCCCCCTCCAGTCCTAGGGTTGGATCGGGCGAATAGCCGCCAGGGCCCGGGCTAAATGGCCATCATGCTGAGCCAAACAGGCTGCCGCCGGGGCTGCCTCCAGTTGCCCCAGGTGCATCATCAAGGCTAGTTTGACCTGTTGACCGCTGCGATCCAATAAATCCGTGGCGCCATCCCGATCCAGGCCGGTCAGATCGGAGAGGATGCGGGTAGCGCGATCGCGCAATTTACTATTAGTGACCGCCACGTCCACCATGCGGTTACCGTAGGTCTTGCCCAACCCGACCATCACTCCGGTGGAGAGGATATTCAGGGCCATCTTGGTGACCGTACCCGCCTTGAGACGGGTGGAACCGGCCAGTACCTCGGGGCCAACCACCAGGCGAATCTCAATATCAGCCTGACTGGGCACCTGATCGGCGGGCACACAGGCCATGAAGACAGTGGTCGCCCCCTGCCGCTGAGCCGCCTGGAGGGCGCCGTGGACATAGGGGGTGGTGCCACCGGCGGTGATCCCCACCACCACATCGGCGGCGGTGACACCGTGGTCGGCCATGGCGGTTTGGCCATCGGCAAACACGTCCTCCAGGCCTTCGGAACTGCGCACCAGGGCCGCCACCCCCCCGGCAAGAATGCCCTGCACCAGGTCAGGCGGAGTGCAAAAGGTGGGAGGGCACTCCGCCGCATCTAACACCCCCAACCGACCACTGGTGCCAGCACCGATGTAGTACAGTCGCCCCCCCTGCCGTAGAGCCTGGGTGGTGAGGGCGATCGCCTGGGCCAGGGGTTCCCGAGCCGCCGCAATGGCGGCCAGGGTGTGGTGATCCTCCTGGTTGAACAGATCCACCAACTGCAGAGGCGTCAATTGATCCAGATCGATGCTGCGGGGGTTAGCCTGCTCGGTCAGCAGGTGCCCACGGTTATGGATGGTGGGATTGGGGGTATTCATGGATGATCTAGCGGATCTAGAATCTAAAGTAGCCGTTCCAACTGGCGACGCCAGCGGTCTAGTTCCTCATCGGATAACGACTCCAGAGTGTCATCCTGCCTAGAGTCTGGTGGCCGTCTAGGATCCCAATCTAGGTGATCAACGGCCTGCTCTGGGGGCATGGCCAGGGTGCCGATGGGAACTATCTTGCTCTGGTAGCCCGCCTGTTGACAGAACTCCTCAATGTCCTCCCGATCCATGGCTTCCACGGTGGCATCCGGAAAGTCCTGGGCCTCCAACATTAGGGCAAAGCGGGTGGCATCATCTTCGGCCTCAAACATCAACACCACGTCTTGATCCTCCACCTTCAGGCTATGGATACCTTCATTTTCACTGCGGGCATTGAACAATAGTACATACACCACCATGGCTCGTTATTCCTAGCGCCAACCACTTGCCCCCTAATTGTAACGGGGTAAAGCCCCCCTAAGCCCAGGTCCGGCCCACCGTCGGGGAAGTAATTCCCAAACACCTAAACATTATAAAAAAACTAACATTTTGCCACACCAAGCGATAGCAGATCCCGGTCTGTTCATTACACTATTCGAGTGTTCTATGTTCAAGGTGGCACCGACGGCCATGGCTCCTTCCTCCCCTTCTCCGTCTCCACTGCCCCCACCCCAATGGCCTCGCTGGTTAGGGCTGGGGCTTGGCGTGGGGGCGGGTTCAGCCTTACTGATGCTGGGTACGGTGGCAACCTGGCGAGGTTGGTTATGGGCCCGGGAGCAGGCCACCCCCTGGTTATCCACTTATCTTTCTGAGGAACTAGAGCGGCCTGTGGAACTGGGGCCTGTGCAGTGGGTGGGGCCAACGGGGGTACGACTGGGACCCAGTCGGCTGCCCCCCACTGCCACCGATCCGGATTACCTCAGCCTGGCGGCGGTGGAGGTGCGGTTTAATCCCCTCGATTTGCTACGCCGGCACCTGACCCTGCAGATTAATCTTGACCGGGTAGAAGCCTACTTGGAGCAGGATGCCACGGGACAGTGGCTGGATCTGGAGCTACCGGAGCGACAACCCCAGGACCGCCCCCCCTGGATGGAGGTGCGGGTAGGTCAGGTACAACTTCGGGATAGTCGCCTCACCCTAGCGCCGGATGGGGGCGATCGCTTCCGGCCCGCCCCCGTGGTCATGGAAAAGATTAACGGCCAGGTTGCCATCAGCCCCCGATTAGTAGCCTCTGACCTGCCCCAACCGCCCCGCCTTGACCATCTCGCTCTAGAGCTACGGGGCACCTCACCCCGGGGCGGGGCGGTGCAACTGATGGGATCCCTGCAGTTACCCCTGGCAACACCGACGTCGCCATCGCCGCCGCCCCCTCGCCCCCTGCTGGATACCCTAACCCAGGTCTACGATGGCTTTATCGGTCTCTGGTGGGGGCCTCCCCCCCCCCTCCTCAATGCCGATGGCGATGGCTCGGGGCTGCGGGGTAAGCTCAGCCTGCGGGCTCAGGCGGTGAAAATGGCGGACATTATTCCCCTGGTGGAGGCGGCTTGGCAGCCTTTGCCCGTGGCCATCCCCCAGGGGCAGGTGAGTGGTCAGGTGCAGGTGGAGCTGGCTGGTCAGGCCCTACCCGAATTCACCGGCACCGCCCGCCTGGAGCAGGGGCAGGTGGTGAGTCCCCTACTCCCTCGCCCGGTGGACCGGATTGAGGGTGCCCTCCGGCTACAGGGCCAGCGGGTGGTGGTAGAATCGGCCCGGGCCCGCCTGGGGGAACTAGGAGCCACCGCTAGCGGTAGCCTGGACCTCAGCCAGGGCTACGATCTCAAGGCCCAGATTAACCCCTTCAGTGCCGCCCAGGTGGCGGCCCTCTGGCGACAACCCCTGCCTCTACCGATCCAGGGACGGTTTAGGGCGGAAATGGCGGTTAAGGGAAGTTTCAGCGAGCCGGTGGTCACCACCCAACTGGCCTCCCTGGGCCAGGTCAAGGTTGACCGGGTGCACTTCCGCCAGATCGGCGGCCAAGCTACCCTGCGGGACGGACAGTTACGGTTGGATCAGTTCCAGGCCCTGCCCCAGGCCGGTGGTAGCCTGGTGGCCCAGGGTCAACTCGACCTCAAGCCCGGCGGCCCGGTGGCCCTGACGGTGCAGGGCGATCGCCTGCCCGCCGATGCTCTGGCCCAACCCTACGGTTTACCGAGCGGTCTCCAGCTAGGGCCAGTGTTTGCCACCGCCCAAATCACTGGCCCGCCCACCGGGCTACGGGGTCAGGCCCAGTGGCAGGCCCCCCTGGGCACCTACCCGGCTCAGGGGCGACTGTCCTTGGCCGACAATACCCTGCGGTTTACCGACACCTTTGTGCAGGTGGCCGGGGGCACGGTGACGGCTAACGGTAGCCTGAGCCAGGGAGCCTGGCGGGCTGACCTGCAGGCCTCCCAGGTGCAAGTGCAGAGGTTGGGGTTACCCACCCCTGGCCTGGTGAAGGGCCAGGCCCAACTGACCGGCCGACTCGACCAGCCGGGCCTGGCCGGGGTGGAGGGTCGGGGTCGGGCGGAGGCCACCCTGGCGGGGGGATCGGTGCAGATGGGGGCAAGCCTGGGCCAGGGACAATGGCAAGCCGCCCTGCAGGGGCAGCGGTTAAACCTGGCCACCCTGTCGCCCCAACTGCAGGGTCAGGGGGGTGGGCAGTTTGAACTCAGTGGCGATCTCCAGGATTTGAGTCTGGCGGGTCTGCGGGCCGAGGGCCATCTCGACCTGTCCCAGGGTCTGGCCAGCGGTGCCCCAGGCTGGCCCAGCCTGGCCCTGGCCGCTGCCCCCCTGCGGGCTGACCTGGGTTGGGATGGCAAGGATCTGCTGGTCCGTCAGGCCCAGACCGCTGGACTGGCGGTGCAGGGTCGGGTCACCCCCCAGTGGCGGGGGGCTAGGCCCGTAGGAATTGGCACCCTTGATCTCAACCTGCAGGCCAGGGACTTTAACCTGGCGGCCCTACCCCTGCCGGATCTGGTGCCGGTTAACGGTCTGGCCTCCCTGCAGGCCCGCCTGTTGGGTTCCCCCTCGGCCCTGGATCTGCAGGGCCAGGCTAGCCTGCGAGGGTTAGCTCTAGGGGATTTAGCCTTTGCCTCCCCCCTGCGGGGACCGGTGAGTTTTTCCCCCGGCCAGGGGTTGGTGATAGATTTACAGGGGGGCAAAGACCAATTGCGGGTCGCCACCCACCAGGCAGACCGGGATATCGAGGTGTTGATCCGGGGTGGGGAAGCCTACGCTGTCGGCTACACTCAGGGCGATCGCTTCTTTGCTGAACTCAAACAAGTGCCCCTGGATGGCCTGCAACTACCCCAAACCGGCATTGATAGCCTCAGCACCATCAGCGGTACGGTGGAAACTGCCACGGTGGAGGGCAACTGGCGCCAGCCCGGCTTTTCAGCAGACTTTGATATTCTCAACCCGGGTCTAGGCTACCTGAGGCTGCGTACCGTAGAGGTGGCCGAGACTAACCCAGACAGCCCCACCGAGGAAGATCCAATGGCTCCCCTGGTCACCCGCTATGGCCGTCTACGGGGCAGGGTGAGCTACAGCGATCAGGTGGTCAGCCTGATGGGTCTGCGGATCGAATCGGCCTCGGGCCAAAGTCGTTATCAGGCTAGTGGCACCTATGGGTTGAAAAGTCGCCAATTGCGTGGGGAGATAGCCGTCAATAACGGCCAGATTCAGGATATTCTCCAAACCCTCAAGATCTTTGAGTTATCTGACTTTCGCATCAATCCGCTGCAGCCCCCGGATTGGTTTCGGCCCTTAACACCAGCCGAATTTGCCAGTCTAAAAACTACCCCCGTTGGCAACCGCAACGCCACCCTCCTGGATCAGCTGCGCCGGTTCGCCCAGGTGCAGGAATGGGGGGACCAGCGAGCCGCCCAGGCCAGTAGCAACCCGTTACCCCCCCTGGAAGGGCTGCGGGGTAGCTTTTCTGGAACCGTCAGGGCCACTGGCCAGGTACCTGAGCAGCTCCAGGTGCAGATGGACGTGAGCGGTCAGGACTGGGTCTGGAAACACCCCACCGAAGCCAACACCGTGGCCTACCGCATCGATCAAGTGGTGGCTCAGGGTGCCTATGAGGATGGGGTATTGCGCCTCAATCCGCTGAGTTTGAGTACGGTCTTTCCCCCCCGCCCTGGGGAATCCCCTCCTGACCAGGGTGCTGCAGCGGTGGCACTGGCGGAGCTCAATGGGGAGTTTAGTTTGCAAGCCCAGGATCAGGTCGATCGCACCCTACGCTTGAATGTGACCAACCTACCGGTAGACGCTGTCCGCCGCCCCCTGCGACTACCGGACAACCTGGATGGCACCATTGCCATTGGGGCATCTTTGACCGGTAGCCTAGACAATCCCCAGTTGCGGGGGCGGGTAGCCATCAACCCGGCCACCATCAACGATCGGCCCCTGGATGTGGCGGCGGCGGATTTCCTCTACCGTGATGCTCGCCTGCGGCTGAGGGGGGATGTGGCCACCCAGGAAACCTCCGATCCTCTCACCCTGCTAGCCAGTCTGCCCTACCCCCTACCGGGGGTAACCCAGACACCCCAGAGCGACGAGATCCTGCTCAGCCTCAAGGTAGAGAATGAGGGCTTTGCCCTGCTTAACCTGCTCACCCCCGATCTAGCCTGGGAATCAGGACAGGCTCAGCTTGACCTGAATGTCAATGGCCGCTGGCCCCAGGGCAAACCCCTTACCGAAGCCCTCACTTCCCTGGTGGTTACCGGCGCCGCTAACTTTGACGGCGTTACCCTCAGAGCCACTGGCTTCCCTGACCCCCTAACCAACCTGCAGGGCAGGATTCAGGTCGTGGAGGCCGCCGCCCCAGAGCTGAACAGCCCTGACGGTGCTGGGTTCCCCAATGATCGGACAGCGGCCTCGGTCTACCTGAACGGCCTGGTGTTAGACGTTCAAAACCTGCGGGGAGATTTGAGCAACGGGGACGTCGTGGCCAACGGCAAACTCAAGATCCTCCCGTCGATCAACGATCTGGTCCCAGGCACGGTTAGCACCCTTCCCCTCAACCCAGATAGCCCGGTGGTAGCCCCCAGAAGGGATAGCTTCCAAGTCCGCCTCAATAACCTGGCCCTGAACCTGAAAAACCCTGCCGGTAGCTATAGGGGCAAGGTGAATGGAGCGGTTACCATAGATGGCAGTCTCTACCTGCTAGAGCCCCTAGTGTCAGGACAGGTTACCCTCTCCGATGGGGTACTCACCTTGCCGGATTTAGATGAAGCCGGGGAGGTTACCCCCTCCAGTCCGGTGACAGTCAGTGTGTATCGCCCCCTGCCCCCGGTCTTTCAGAACTTTAGCTTGACTCTGGCGGATAACATTCGCCTGGCCATCCCCCCGATTGTGGATGTGCGGGCGGCGGGCGACCTGGCCCTGGCCGGCACCTTTCCCGACATTAAACCTACCGGTCGCATTAACCTGCCTGCGGGCCGAATTAACTTACTCACCACCGAATTTCGGTTAACCGGTAACGATAACTATGCGGAGTTCGATCCTAGGGACAGTCGTATCGATCCCTATCTGGTGGCCAATCTATCGGCGGTGTTAGCGGACAGTGCCGGTGGTGATACCACCCTGACCACGGCCTCCCCCTTTCCCCGTAACGAAATTGCCGACGATGCCATTACCCAATTGGGTCTGACTCAAAACGGGGTACAAACCATTCGCATCCGCGCCAACGTCAAGGGTCGCGCCAGCCGCCTGATGCAGTTGCAGGGGGTAGAACTGGAGAGCACCCCCCCCCGTACCGAAAGTCAAATCATTGCCCTGATTAGCGGTGGCCTGCTGTACGCCCTGGAATCCACCCTGGGCAGCGTATCCGGTGGGGGAGATAGCTTCCAAGGGCTGTTAACCTTTGCCGGCTCAGCCCTGCTCACCCGTTTACAGGGTCTGTTCGAAGGGAGCCTGGGGAATACGGAGCTGCGCCTGTTTCCCGCCTCTCCCCCCGACTCTCCCCAGCTAGACATCGGGGCTGACCTGGGGTTCAACCTATCTCCCAATATCTCCCTATCAGTACAAAAGGTATTTACCAACGTTACCCCGGCGGTGTTTAGTGTCCGCTATCGGATTAACGACCGGCTCACCCTGCGGGGGGTGACCAGCTACGAGCAGTTTAATGAAAATACCGGAGCAATCCTGGAGCTACGCTTCTAACTAGCTAAGCGTATAACGTATATTTTGCTGGGGTACGGCCCGCCACCCTCAATCCCCTGGGATCGGCGACTTGCAAGCGGTCTGGGGTCGAGTAAAATTTCGACGTTCCCAGAAAGGGAAGATTGACCCCATGGAATTTTCCCTATCCTGGGAAAAAGGGGGTGATAATAAAACTTAGTATTGCTAGCTCCTAGGGAAGTCCTGTAATGGGCTCCCCTGGCGGCAGTTAACCCCTTAAACAAGGCTGACTTCGGGGGTTTTGCCAGCCCACCCTCTCCAGATATGGCCCCCTATGACCGCTGAGCCCAATTTCGTTCTTGACTTGACCCTGGCCCTGGGGGCTTCCGCCCTAGGGGGATATATTGCCCATCGCCTGAAACAACCGGCCCTGCTGGGCTATCTGGTGACCGGGCTAGTCATCGGTCCCTACGGGTTCGGCCTGCAAACCGATGTGGAGCAAATCCAGGCCCTGGCGGAGGTGGGCATCGCCTTTCTGCTGTTTACCCTGGGGGTGGAGTTTTCCCTGGGAGAACTGCAGCGGGTGCGGGCGATCGCCCTGCTGGGCAGTTTTCTGCAAATCGGCCTCACCACCCTGCTGGTGTGTGGGGTATCCCTCCTGTCCGGATCCGCTACCTCCCTACTCCAGGGAGTTTTTCTAGGGCTGGTGCTATCTCTATCCTCCACGGCGGTGGTGCTCAAAACCCTCACCGATCGGGGAGAAACCAGTACGGTCCATGGTCAGGTGATGCTGGCCCTGCTGATTGCCCAGGACCTGGCCCTGGGCCTGATGATGGCAATTTTGCCGGTACTCAACCAGCCCGACGCCCTGGGGCCAGCCCTAGCTCTGGCCACCCTGAAAATCCTACTATTCCTGGGTGGCGCCCTGGTGCTGGGGCGCTGGGTAGTGCCCCGCCTGATGCAGCACATTGCCGCCACCGAAAGTAACGAACTGTTTTTGCTGACGGTGGTGGCCTTTTGCCTGGGGGTGGCCTGGGTCACCTCCCAATTGGGTCTCTCCATCGCCATGGGGGCCTTTGTGGCAGGGCTAATGATCTCCGAAATTGACTATGCTGACCAGGCCCTGGGTAAAATTTTGCCCCTGCGGGATACCTTCGCCTGCCTGTTCTTCGCCTCCATTGGCATGTTAATCGATCCCAGTCTGTTGTGGAGTAACCTGGACCATATCCTGGAACTGGTGACTCTGATCATGGTGGGTAAGGCCCTGGTGATTTTACCAATCGTTCTGGGCTTCGGCTATTCCCTCAAAACCGCCCTCAAGACCAGCTTTGGTCTCAACCAGATCGGTGAGTTTTCCTTCGTTCTGGCCCTGGTGGGTCTGGAAATGGAGTTGATTACCCCCCAGCGCTATTCCTTGCTGTTGGGTACCATCGCTATTTCCCTAATGCTGACCCCCATCTGGATCAACCTGGCCCCCCGCGTGGTGGACTGGCTACACCAGTGGCCCCTGCTAAAGAACTACGTACAATCCACCCAGGAACCCCAGTTGCTGTCGGTACCCGAAGGTATTCGTGATCACGTTATCGTGGCGGGCTACGGCCGGGTGGGGGAAGTCCTGGTGAATATCCTCCTGAGTCGAGGGTACCCGGTGCTGGTGGTGGAAAATAGTGAAACGGCGGTGCAGCGCCTGCGTAATCGCCACGCGCCGCTGGTGCAGATTCCCTTCATCTACGGTGATGCAGACAGCGAGTTGGTGCTAGAAAAAACCAGCCTGGAGAGCGCTAAGGCCCTGGCCATTACCCTGCCCGATCCTACCAGCACCCGTCTGTTGCTGCAGCGGGCCCTGGGCAAGGCGCCGCACCTGGATATTATCGCCCGCTCCCAGAGTAATGAGGAAATTGATGTGCTGACCCAGTTGGGGGCCAGGGAGGTGGTACAACCGGAGTTTGAGGCCGCCCTAGAACTGGGATCCCACCTGCTTCATACCCTCGGTGAAAAAACCCTGGAAGTTCAATCCGTACTGGAATGGATTCGTCAGGACTGCTACCGTAGTATCCGCCCCCTACCCCAGGTGGGGGAAAGCTAGGCTAGGAAAATATGGTGGTTACGGAGATCAAATCAACTATGGCGGTTCCCCTGATTCAAGTCGATGCCTTTACCGATCAGGCCTACGGCGGCAACCCAGCGGCGGTCTGCCCCCTGCCGGGCCCCTGTGCCGAGGACTGGATGCAGCGGGTGGCCAGGGAAATGAATCTGTCGGAAACGGCCTTCTTCTATCCCGAAGCCGATGGCTACCGGCTGCGCTGGTTTACCCCTACCACCGAGGTGGATCTCTGTGGCCATGCCACCCTGGCCACGGCCCATGTACTCTGGAGTGAGGGCTACCTGGCGGAGCACCTCCAGGCTCGCTTCTACACCCACAGTGGGGTGCTAACGGCCCGTCGCCAGGAACACTGGATTGAACTGAACTTTCCCACCAACCCCTCCCACCCCATTGACCTGCCAACGGGGCTGGAGGAGGCCCTAGGGGTGACGCCGATTGCAGTGGTGGAAAATTCCCTGGGTTACCTGGTGGAGCTGGAGTCCGCCGATCTGGTACAGCAGTTGAGCCCCAACTTTAGAGCCCTCAAGGCTTTGCCCGTGGCCGGAGTGACCGTGACCAGCCAGGCTAATCAACCCTACGACTTTATTTCCCGCTTTTTTGCCCCCAACTTGGGAATTAACGAAGACCCGGCCACGGGCTCCTCCCACTGTTGCCTGAGTCCCTACTGGCGCGATCGCCTAGACAGAACCACCTTCCTGGCCTACCAGGCATCCCCCCGGGGTGGGGTGATCAAGCTGGAGGATGAGGGCGATCGAATTCGCCTTAGCGGTCAAGCGGTCACCGTCCTCAAGGGTGAGCTTTTACACTAGCCCTCGGTTCCCAGTAATCCCCCACCGATTTTCCGCCCTATGGCCATCCCCTTGCCCGCTGGTTCACCGCCCCCCGATTCCCTGCCAGGCTGTGCGGTGCAGATTCGCCACCTGGACCACTTTTTTGGCCAGGGGGATCTGCGCAAGCAGGTGCTCTACGACATCAACCTAGACCTGCACCAGGGGGAAATCGCGATTATGACGGGCCCCTCGGGCTCCGGCAAAACCACCCTGCTAACCTTGATTGGGGCGCTGCGATCGATTCACCAGGGCAGTCTGCAGGTGCTGGGGCAGGAGCTTACCGGCTTAACCCCGCGACAGCTGGTGCGGGTGCGGCGGCAAATTGGTTTTATTTTCCAAGCCCACAACCTGTTTGAATCCCTAACAGCGGTTCAAAATGTGGAAATGGCGGTGGAGCTCAGCGGTAACCTCAAGGCCAAACGGCAGCGAGCGGCCGCCATGCTGGCCCAGGTGGGGTTAGGTGATCGGGCTGACTATAGGCCGGCGGCCCTTTCTGGGGGGCAGAAACAGCGGGTGGCCATTGCCCGGGCCCTGGTCAATCACCCCCGCCTAATCCTGGCGGACGAGCCCACCGCCGCCCTGGATAAGGTTTCGGGGCGAGATGTGGTCACCCTGATGCAGCAGCTAGCCCAGCAGGAACATTGCACCATCTTGATGGTTACCCACGACAACCGTATTCTGGATGTGGCCCATCGTTTAATTAACCTGGTGGATGGTCGCCTCGAGTCAGACACCAAGCCCCAGGCGTTTGTAGCCAGCCACACCCAGCCAGTGGATGGCGGGGTGGTGGTGATCTAGGTCAAGCCCTGCCATCCCCCCGGACAAGGCCGCTAACGGAGTTCTGCCGGCAGAGGACTGGGGCGCACCGTGATGGTTTTCACCTGGCCCTGCCGCTGTACCTGAATATCCAAAGCCACACCGATTCGGGTTGATTCCATCAGGGTTTGCACCTGGGTAGGGGTGGTGACGGGTTCACCCCGAATCGCCTGCATCACATCACCTACCTTTAACCCAGCCGATTCCGCCGGGCTGCCCGGCAACACCTGGACAATCAGGACACCGCTGGTGTCCGGGGGCAGGTTTAATCCCTGGGCTTGGTTGAGGTCGGCAATGGTATCTGGGGTTAGCTCCAACATTTGAATCCCCAGGTAAGGATGCTGCACCTCACCGGTGGCAAACAGTTGATCCGCAATCCGCTTGGCGGTTTCAATAGGGATGGCAAAGCCCAGACCCTGGGCATTGGCCCGGATGGCGGTATTCATGCCGATCACCTCCCCCCGATCGTTGAGCAGGGGGCCGCCGGAATTCCCCGGATTGATGGCCGCGTCAGTTTGGATAAACTGCACCCGCTTATCCGGAATCCCCACTTCGTTACTAGTGCGCCCCAAGGCACTGATAATGCCGGCGGTGACGGTGTTATCTAGACCGAGGGGATTGCCGATGGCGATCGCCCACTGGCCTGGAGCCAAGTTATCCGTACTACCCAACCGCACCATCGGTAGATTGACCGCCTCAATCTTCACCACCGCCACGTCAGTGACAGAGTCCACCCCCACCACCTTGCCGGGGAAGCTCCGGCCATCCCGCAGGGTCACCCGCACCGCCTTCACTCCCTCTACCACGTGGGCATTGGTGAGAATTTGGCCATCGGCATTGAGAATGAAGCCAGAACCAGTACCCTGTTGAATCCGCTCCGGGCCCACATCGGGAGGGAGCTGATCCCCAAAAAACCGCCGGAAAAAGGGGTTGCTGAAGGTATCGGGATCGATCCGGGACACCGATCGCTCCGCATCAATCCGTACCACCGATGGCCCGACCTGTTGCACCGCCACCGCAATGAAATTCAGGCTGGGAGTCGCTGGGATCGGCGCAATAGTGGCGCGAGGCTCCAGCACCTGGGCCGCGGCCTCTACCCCTACCGGTTGCCGCTCCTCCAATAATAGGGAGCGATGCCAGTACTGATGGGCCCACCAGCCACCGCCACCACCCACGAGCAGGACTGCCACCAGCCATCCCAATTGTTTGTGCAGCACCTTCATAGTTAACAATCCCGACGATAAGCAACGACTCTTGACCCTAGGAGCCAGGGTTAGGCCCCTCACCCTCCCTTCAGCCGATCAATCCATGCGTCAATAGACCTGACCCATTCTCAGGATTGTAACGGTATTTTAACGGCCCAGGGCCAGCCGCAGAGTTTCACTTTAACAAGAACACCAAAAGGATCGGGGCTAGGGCCACAGCACTATCCCCCCCGGCCATGGGGAGATATTCCCACCTCGTCATCGAACCGCCGTTGAGGTTTCCGAGTTACAGTGAGCAATAGCTGGAAACAGCAATCAATGGTCCACCTCAATTCCACTCAATGCCATGGCTGAACACACGGGGCACATTTTACTGGTTGACGATGAACCCGGCCTACGGGAAGCGGTGCAGGCCTATCTGGAGGACAGCGGCTTTATGGTCAGAACCGCTAGTAATGCCCAGGAGGGCTGGACTCTGCTCCAGCAGGAAACCCCTGACGTACTGATCTCTGACATTATGATGCCCCAGGTAGACGGCCATGCCTTCCTGGCCCAGGTGCGGGAAGACGTCCGCTTTAAGGGCCTACCGGTGGTGTTTTTAACCGCCCGGGGCATGACCAAGGACCGGATTCAAGGTTATCAGTCCGGTTGCGATGCCTACCTGCCCAAACCCTTTGACCCGGAGGAGCTAGTGGCGGTGGTGGGCAACTTAATTGAACGGCGGGCGGCCCAGGCTCCAGAGGCCGGTGAGGTGCCCGACATTGCGGTGATGGCTCGCCAAATTGAGGAAATTAAAGCCATGCTAAGCCAAAAAGGAGGCATTGCCAAGATGGCCTCCGACCTGCGTATCGATCTAACTCCCCGGGAGCAAAGTGTGCTCGATCTGGTGGCGGAGGGACTGATGAATAAAGAAATTGCCAGCCGTCTGGACACCAGTGTCCGCAACGTAGAGAAGTACGTCAGCCGCCTCTTCAGTAAAACCGGTACCAACAGCCGTACCGAGTTAGTGCGTTTCGCCCTGGAACATGGCCTAGTGAACTAGGTTTTGCCCTCAAGGTGTCTTGACAACGACCCTAACAGCCCTAGTCAACCCAGCCAATATCGGCATCGGAGAGCATGGAATTAGATTGTCCCCCCAGGGGTACCTGGGCAGGCACTCCTCGCAGGTAACCCGGCTGGCGGGGCTGGGAGGCAGGGGGGCGGGGCACAATATCTACCCCTGAGCGGCTGGCCCGGGAGGCAGCAGTTGGCACAACGGCGGGAGCATTCACCTGACTGAGGCTGAGAATAGTTTGCTTCGCCTCCTGTAACTGCGCCTGGGACTTATCCAGACTATCCTTCAATTCAAACAGACGGGCTTGCTGAACCTCTAGATCGGATTGCAGGCCTTTGACAGTTTTCTCCAGGGTAGCCTTAGCGGTCTCAGAGGCCGCTAAGGCAGCCTCTAATTCTAGAATTCGAGGGTCGGGGACCTTAGCAGCAGGGGCCGGTGGCTCCGTTGCAGGCTGGGCAACCTGGGGCGTCGTCGTAGCTTTTGACGATGGAGAGGGCTCAACGGCCTTCGTTTCATCCGTAGCACTCTGCAGGACAGCGGCGGAACCGCGACGGCGAGACACAGAACGACGGCTAGCCGGGACTGGCTCAGGGGCAGGGCCAGGATCGGGCGGAGAGTCGGGAGACTGGGAAGCATCAGTCCTACTGACTTCTTCCTTAAGCAGGTCGGAGAGGCGTTTCTTGGTCATGGTTTTCCCCAGTCTTGCTGTATTTCTTCGGCAACTCGGTAGTAATCAGAACGGGCTTCCTGGGCATTTTGTCCACGCCACTGCAAGACCGGAACCCCCTCTAGCGCCGCTCGTTCATGGGCCTTGTAGGTGCGGATAAAAGCATTACAGGCTGGAATATTTAACTCCAGGAGAGTTTTTTGGGCTTCCATGGCTTCCCCCAGGCTGCGCGAGTCCACCTTGGTTAACAATACCCGATGGCGTACCCCCTGGGGCGATACGGCGGTGTGGACCGTGGTAATCAGGGCGGCCAGATCCATGGGAGCGGGCGGGGTAGGCAGCAAGACGTAGTCCGCCACCGGCACCACCATGGCCAGGGCCTGGGAGTCCAGGGCGGGGGGAGTGTCCACAATCACCAGGCTATATTGATGGAGTTGATGCAGGCGGCCCAGATCGGCGGGGTTATTAGCCCGGGTAACAACAAACTCCAAGTTTTCAGAACTTCGTCCCGTCCACCACAGGGCAGAGCCCTGGGGGTCGGCGTCCACCAGCAGGACAGACTGGGTTTCACTAAAAACAGCGGCCAAATTGACGGCGGTTGTGGTTTTACCCACCCCGCCTTTGCCGTTTAGAACCACCAATACCCGGGGTTGCCCTGGGGATGGAGCCAATGTCGTACCCTCCCGGGGAATACCCTACGCTAATCAGCTTAGATCAATGGTAGTGGAAGTCGGCCCCAACCGATCACCCTTCTGCCCTGACTCTAGCGGGGGAAAGTCCCCCACAAATTGCACCTCGGGCTGGAGGTGTAGGGACCACCGCCGCCGCACCTCAGACTGGACCTGGTAAATCAGGCGATGAATATCCGCCGCCGTTGCCCCGCCTAGATTAAGAATAAAGTTGGCATGGCGCTCGGCCACCTGGGCATTACCCAGCCGGTAACCCTTCAGGCCAGCTTGCTCAATCAGCCAACCGGCGCTGTGGGGCAAGGGGTTGCGAAATACACTGCCACAACTGGGGTAATCATAGGGCTGGGTGGCCCGCCGTTGGTTAAGTCCAGCCAGAGTATCCGCCATCACCGCCGCTGGGTCGTGACCAGGCTCAAGCTGAAAGGTGGCCTCCAGGACCACCTGACCGCTGCCCTGGAGACAGGAGGTGCGGTAGGCAAAGGCCAGATCGGCGGGGTCAAGTTCCCTCACCTGCTGGTTGAGATCGAGGACAGTGGTGGAAACCAGGCAATCGGCGGTGCAACCCCCGTGGGCCCCGGCATTCATCACCACCGCCCCGCCCACGGTGCCGGGAATCCCGACTGCCCATTCCAACCCGCGCCAACCCCGCTTAGCAACTTTCCAGGCCAGGGTGGGCAGGGGTTCCCCCGCCGCCACCCGCACCCGCCCCGCCGCCATGTCAAATTGGCTTTGGCGCCAGTGGCGGGTACAGATCACCAGGCCGGGGATGCCGCGATCGCTGATCAACACATTAGAGCCCGCCCCCAAAAGGGTGACATTCATGGCCTCAGCCCTGGCCCAGGCCATGAGCTGGTCAAAGTCCTCCCGTCGCCGCGGTATCCCCAACCAATCCGCCGCACCGCCTACTCGCCAGGTAGTGAGCTTTTGTAGAGGGACCTGGGGACTTAGGCAGGGAATCAAGGCAGATCTTAGGGAGGTTAAGGTCATAACACCACTCTACAGGAGGACGGTCTCCGCCCTAGCAGGCTTTCTGCAGGGCGGAGACCTCCGCCTTGGCGTAGTGGTCCATCACCTGGGGAATGATCTGGTTGAGATTCCCTGCCCCCATGAACAGCACCAAGTCGCCCGGGCGCAGATGGCTGGTGAGGGTAGCCTGGACATCGTCAAGACTAGGGCGGTAGAGCACCCGGCCATGGTGACCTGCTACCGCCGCCGCCACCTGCTCACCAGAAATCCCGTAGGTGTTGGCTTCTCCGGCGCTATAGATATCCGCCAAAATCACCTGGTCCGCATCCCCAAAGGCAGCACCAAAGTCCTCCAGGAGGGCTGCCGTGCGGCTAAACCGATGGGGTTGAAACACCGCCACCACCCGACCCTGACGCCCAGACCGCCCCCCCTCCATGTCGTTATGGCTAAGGTCATCGACCTGGCCCTGACGGAGCTGAGCCGCCGCCAGAGTAGCCCGGATCTCACTGGGGTGGTGAGCGTAGTCGTCAACAAACTGAATGCCAGCGTAGTTACCGCGACACTCAAACCGCCGCCGGGCACCAATAAACTGGCTCAGGGCAGCGGCAATTGTGGCGAAGTCAAGGCCCAGGTGACGCCCCACCGCTACCGCCGCCAGCGCATTACTAAGATTATGGTGCCCCAACAAGGGCAGGTGGAGTAGCCCCAGGCACGCTCCCCGCTCCCACACCATGGCGCTGGTGCCGGTAGGACTAAAGCCGATTTCCGTCGGATAGTAGGTAGCGCCGGACTGAGGATTCAGGCTGTAGGTGATGGTGGGGCTTAGATTAGCGCGGATCACCTCACAGTCAAGACTGGCCACCAGGGTCTGGCACTGACCATGAAAGGCTTGAAAAATGCTCACCACCTGATCAAGATCCTGATAGTGATCGGTGTGATCTAGCTCAATGTTGGTGATGATGCCGATCGATGCCGACAATTTAGCCAGGGTACCATCGGATTCATCCGCCTCCGCCACTAAGTAGGGCCCTTGGCCCAGGCGAGCGTTGCCATCCCAACTGGTGACCTCGCCCCCCACCACAATGGTGGGATCCAGGCCAGCCTGCAGCAGCAGATGGCCAATCATGCTGCTTGTGGTGGTCTTACCGTGGGTACCGGCCACCGCGATACTTTGATAACGAGTGATCAGAGCCGCCAGCAGGTCGGATCGATGAAAAATGGGACACCCTGTGGCCAGGGCAGCCTGATACTCGAGGTTGCCGTCGGCGATCGCCGTGGAGCAGATCACCTGGGGCGTAGTCGGAGTGCCCCCCAGAGTGAAACCCTCCACCTGGCTAGTCTGATGGGAAAAATAATTTAGGTTGGCCGCCTCCTGCTGCCAAAAAATGTGGGCTCCAGCCTCCTGTAATCGTTGGGTAATGTGGCTGAGACGCAGATCAGAGCCAGATACCGGTAGCTGCTTCTTGGTAAGGATGTAGGCCAGGGCTGACATACCAATACCGCCAATCCCAATAAAATGAAACGGCCTACCGTCGAAATCTACCAAATTCGGCATCAGTCTACTCCTTGAAACACCACATCACCCGATTACCCCGGATATCAGGCGTAATCATAGCAAGAATTACCGAATTGGCCTAAACATCAGCACTAGCCGGCCCCGATGACGGCCCAGCCCCCTCAGGAGCTCAGACCAGAGCTAAACCAATCGGCAGCAGCGTCCTAGTAATCCTTGAGATCCCGACTGCACCAGGACATTACCGGCTTTGCATCCCAGCCATGTCCTAGGCAGGGTCGTGTTTAGCGACTCTTCTTACAGGAGGTGTTTCTAGAAAAGAGATGCCCAAGGGCGGCATATCAATATTCTATGTCAACCGAATAAACAGAGTAGAAATACTTATGCTAATTCCGCAGATTGATCCCCACCAGCGGCCACAAAAGATGCATCGCCCACGATG